>CP075370.1:0-302500 GCA_019454225.1 Paracoccaceae bacterium
GGTGGGTCGCAAGCCGCTCCCGGATCGCCATGTCGGTGCCCTTGAGCCGGTCGCAGGTGACGAGCGCCTCACGGTCGATGTCGGCGAAGATCTCGGCCCGCAGACGGGCCCCCGGGATCGTGACGACCTGCGCCTGAGCGGCCCGGACGGCGTCCTTGGCCAGGCCCTCGAGGCCGCGCATGCCAGTCGCCGGCCTGGTCAGGCTGCGGACGAAGCGCTTCGCCCCGGCGGCGTGGATGTCATCGGGCGCGGCATAGCGGCTGAGAAGCACGAGACCGGTGCGGGTGGTGGGGTCGATGCGCCGCTTCAGCGCCAGAAAGAGGCCGGAAAGCAGGTCGCGCAGGCGTGCCGCGCGCCGGGCCTGCCTGGTGACGAGCTCACAGCTGCGGCTGACCAGGAGGCGGATCTCGGCGTCCTTCGGATCGGGCGGGCCCGCCGCGGGCAGATCGGGCCGCGCGCGGGCCAGCTCGGCCATGACGGCCGCGTCCTTCTGATCGGACTTGCGCTTGCCACGCCGGATGCCCCGCCGCGCCCGGTTCACCGCCAGGCCCGGCGTGTGGACGAGCGGCAGCCCGGCCTCGGCGAACATCGTGCAGACGGGGCGCGCCGCACCGCCAAGCATGTCGACGGCGGTCCGCGTGGCCCGGGCCTCCAGCGTCTCGATCTCGCCGATCAACGACCCGATTGCGGACGGATCATTGTCCACCGCATGTCCGAACAGCACCCGCGCGTTGCGGTCCATGACGCACGCCCGCTGGATATCCCTGGCCACGTCGATCCCGATGAAGAGATCCGTTCCTCCCTCCGTCGCGGTGTCCCTCCGGGGCAGCCCGCCCTCGCCGTCGTCGCCCTGCGGGGCGAGGGATCGCGCAGCCAGACCAGCGGTCGAAACGGACCTCGGAAGCGGGGGGAGATGCCATCTGAGCCATCGCGGGCAGCCTGCATGATACGCGTCCCCGCGTCCCTGCCATCCCCGGAACATGCCCCCGGAACGGCAGAAGCCGAAGCGCAGAACAAGGGCAGGGCGGCATGACACCCCACCGTGCTGCCGGGCTTGCCGCAGTGCTGATCCTGGTCATCGGCTGGTCGGCCGCCATGGCGCAGACGATCCCCGTTCGTTCGGGGGAGCACGAGGGGTTCTCGCGGCTGGTCCTGACATTGCCCCAGGGCACCGGATGGCACCTCTGGCGCACCGACCAGGGCTATGCCCTGCGGCTCGACCGGTCGGCGCGATACGATCTGGCCGGGGTGTTCAGGCTCATACCCCGCACCCGCCTGGCCGCGATCTGGGCGGAGCCTGCAACCGGATGGCTGCAGCTCGGCCTCGGCTGCCGATGTCACGCCACAGCCTTCGAATTCCGCCCCGGAATCCTGGTCATCGACCTGCATGACGGCCCGCCGCCCCCGGGTTCTGTCTTCGAGACGGACAAGAACGGTGCAGTGATGGCGGCCCTGACCCCGCGTGACGCGATGCGGCCGCGGCGCCGGCCGGCCGCGTGGGGCGCGGACGGGGCGGCCGCAGGCTACGACTGGCTGGATGCCATGGCGGACCGGGCCGGGACGCCGGCGGAAGCACAGGCGACCGCGCCGATCCCTTCGCTCCCGGGAGAGATTGCGGCACCCGATGCCTTGCACGAAATCCGGGCAGCCCTGCTTGCCGAACTGGGGCGCGGCGCGGCGCGCGGCGTCGTGGACATGAGGCTGCCGCAGGAACGTCCTTTGCCACGGACGGCCGGTCTGGGGGACCTGCCGCAACTGCGGATCGGTGATGCCGGCAGTCCCGACGGAACCGGCAACCGCGCCGATCCCGGCAACCTCACCGATGCCGGACGCCGCTGCCTGCCTGACACCGCGCTTGATCTGGCGGGCTGGGGCGACACGCAGCCCGTTTCCCTTGCGATCGGGCCGCGCGTCGCACGAACGTTCGGCGAGTTCGACCGCCCCGATACGGACGCGACGGCGTCGGCCGTCCGCTATCTGTTGCACATCGGCTTTGGCGCCGAGGCGCGGCGCCTGATCGAGGCGACGGGCAACCAGGTGCCCGATGCGCCGTTGCTGCGGCTGCTCGGCCATCTGGTGGACGGCGAGACGCCACCGCAGGACCTCCGATCCCTGGAGGGAATGCAGACTTGCGACGGCGCCGCCGCGCTCTGGTCGGTTCTGGCGCTGCCCGGCCCGCCGGGCCATGCGGTGGCGCGTGACGCGGTACTGCGCACCTTCTCGGGCCTGCCGCTGCACCTGCGTCGTCACGTCGGTCCGATGCTTGCCGAGCGGTTCCTGGCGCAGGGCGACACCGAGACGGCGCGGTCCCTGCGTGAGGCGATCCTGCGGGCACCGGACGGCGCAACCGCAGCCACCGACCTGCTGGGCATGGAGATCGGACAGGCCGGGGGGCAGGCGCCGGACACCGCAACCCTTGCGGGGCTGCAGGCTGCGCCAGGGCCCGACGGCATCCGTGCGGTGACACTGGCGATCCGCACGGCAGCGACCGCAGGCACGGCGCCCGATGCCTCAACGATGACAGCGGCCGAGGCGATGCTGACGGAACACCGGGGAACCGACCTGGCGGCGGAACTTGCGCGGCAACTTGCCGCCGCCCATGCCATGGCGGGCAATCTGGACCGGGCGCTGCAGCTTGCCGGCAGGGATGCGGCGACGGTTGCCCGGGTCTGGGACCTCGTTGCACACATCAATGATGACGGTCTGTTCATGGCCCATGCGATACGGGCCGACATCGACCTGCCATCCGGTGTTTCCGCCGCGACTGATCGCGCCATTGCCGAACGGCTGATCGCGCTCGGATTTCCGGATGCGGCGCTGCCCTGGCTCGCGGCGGCGCGGCGCACGAGGGGCGAATCCCGCGCCGCGGATGCGCTGCTTCTGGCGCGCGCGCATCTGGCGGCGGGCGATCCCCGCGCCGCACTGCGCGACCTCGCGGGGCTGGAGTCGGATGAAGCGGCACCCCTGCGCGACGCGGCGGCCTTGCGACTTGCGCTTCCGGTCGTGCCCATGGCGCCGGGGCAATCCCCCGTCGCGGAAACAGAGACCGTCGCCGATGCGACCGCCACCGCCCGACGGGCCCGCCGCGCCGCTCAGTGGGAGATCGTAGCGATCGAGGACGAAACAAGCTGGTCGGCCGCGGCGGCGCTGGCGGGCGAGCCGACGATCGCGGGCGACGGACCGCTGGCACGAGGCTGGGCATTGCGCGACGAATCCGGTACGGCCCGCGCGATCCTCGGCGCACTTCTGGCCGCAACGCAGGTGCCGCCCGGGCCCTGACCCGGCAACGCTAACGGGTTGGCAAGATTCGCGCCCTAGCTTCCGTTGCAGGCCACCACCGACCGCGGCATGCGGCGCGGCGACACCACGGGAGGACAGCATGTCGAGATCGTCCTGGCTGCTCTTCGCGGCGCTGGCGACGGCTGCCCACACGACGGTTGAAGCGGGTCCGGCAGCGCTGTGCGAGGCGGCCGCTGCAACCGCGGCGGCGGAAACCGGGGTGCCGTTGCCGATCCTGACAGCCATACTCGCGGCCGAGTCCGGCCGGGGCAGGGGACGGGGCCCGCAAGGCTGGCCATGGGCACTGAATGCCGCGGGCCAGGGCCGCCATCCCTCCACCGAGGACGAGGCGCGACGGCAACTCGCCGACCTGCAGGCCGTCGGGGTGACGAACATCGACGTGGGTTGCTTCCAGATAAACCTGCTTTGGCACGGCGCCGCCTATCCCGCCGCCGCCGCGCTGCTCGACCCGCTGACCAACGCGCGCCACGCCGCCGGCTACCTGCGCGACCTCCATGCCCGAACCGGCGACTGGCGGCGCGCTGCCGGGCAGTACCATTCGCGCGATCCGGACCGCGCCGAATCCTATGTCCGTCGGCTTGAGGCATTGCACGCCTCGGCCCAACAGGTCGTGGCCGAACATGAGCCGCCACCTGCAGAAAGGCGGACAGAGCCGCTCATCCGGTTCGACCGGCGCCTGCGGCCGCTGATCGGGTCCGGTTCATGACCCTGTACCTGCGCGCCTTCTTTCGGCCCACGGTGCTGCTTGCCTTGGCGCTCATGACCGTGATCGTCATGATGGTGCTGCCGGTCCCCGCATGGTTGCTGGATATCGGTCTTGCGCTGTCCTTCGCGCTGGCCATCCTGATGTTCACCGTCACGCTGTTCATCGAGCGCCCGCTCGATTTTTCGGCCTTCCCGACGATACTGCTCGCGTCGCTGATGCTTCGGCTGTCGCTGAACGTCTCCTCGACCAAGCTGATCATCGGGCAGGGCCACACCGGAACGGATGCGGCGGGCGAGGTCATCGAGGGCTTTGCGAATTTCATCATGGGCGGGTCCGTGCTGATCGGCGTGGTGATCTTCTGCGTCCTCATGATCGTGAACTTCGTCGTGATCACCAAGGGGGCCGGGCGTATGGCCGAGGTGGGCGCGCGCTTCGCCCTGGACGGGATGCCGGGCAAGCAGCTGGCCATCGACAGCGACATGTCGGCGGGCGCCATCGACCATGCCGAGGCCAAGGCGCGGCGTGAACGCGAACTGGCCGAGACGAACTTCTTCGGCTCGCTCGACGGCGCGTCCAAGTTCGTCAAGGGCGACGCGGTCGCCGGCCTGCTGATCACCCTGCTCAACATCGTCGTTGGTCTCATCATCGGCACGCTGGTGCATGGCATGCCCATGGCTCGCGCGTTTGAGACCTACGCGATCCTGACGGTCGGCGACGGCCTCGTCAGCCAGATCCCGGCCGTGATCATCTCGATCGCCGCCGCCCTGCTCCTGGCACGGGGTGGCGCGACCGGGGCGGCGGACATCTCGTTCTTCGCGCAACTCGGCCGGTATCCCGGTGCATTGGGCACGGTCGCGGTGCTGATGGCGCTGTTCGCGCTGGTTCCGGGACTGCCGTTCGTGCCTTTCATGCTGGGTGCGCTGGCGCTTGGCGCCGCCGCGGCGATGGTCGCGCGCAGGGCCGCCCTGCCCCAGCCTGCAGACACGCCCGAACCCGCCACGACGCGGGGGCGGCCGCTGGGTGACGTGCTCGACTTCGACGACATCCACATCGAGTTTGCGCCCAATCTCGTGGCCATGGTGCTCGATCCGGCGACCGGGCTCGACACGCGCATCGGCAACATGCGGCAGCATGTGGCCGCCGGCTACGGCCTCATCCTTCCGGAAATCCGGTTGACCGATGAACCGATGCTGCCGCCGGGCACCTATCGGATCCGCCTGCAGGGCGTGGAGCGGGTGCGCGACCGGCTGATGCCGGACCGGGTGCTGGTGCTGCTGTCCGACGGAACCCATCCGCCGCCCGGTGAGGATGTGCGCGAACCCGTCTACGGCGCCGCCGCCCGCTGGATACTTCCGGACGATCACGAGGCGGCCGCACTTGCGGGCCTGACCGTTGTGACACCGACCGAAGTTCTCGCGACGCACATGCTCGAGGTCATACGCGGAAATCTTGGCAGACTGCTGACGCTGCGGGGCCTGCGGCGGCTGCTCGACGAATTCGTCAACCTCTCGGACCCGGAGCGCGCGGCGGCGAACAGACGCCTGCTCGACGAACTGATCCCCGAAAAGGTTCCGCTGGACCTGCTGCTTGCCGTCCTGCGGCTGCTCCTGGAAGAACGCGTCTCGATCCGCAACCTGCCCCTGATCCTCGAGGCGGTGGCAGAAGGGCGCGGCCTGGGAGGAGCGGAGGCGGTCTGCGAGCATGTGCGCCAACGGCTCGCCTTCCAGATCGTCGCCGAGTTGAAGCGTGACGACGGCACGATCCCGCTGATCCAGCTCGCGCCCGAATGGGAGCGCAGTTTTGCCGCGCACCAGATCGACGGCGACCGCGGCACGCGTGACGTCGCCCTGCCGCCCGAGGTTTTCGGTCGGCTCGCCGCAGGTATCGCGGACCGGCTGAACCGTGCGGCCGAAACCGGGGTAAGCCCGGCTATCGTCACGTCCACCCTGCGCCGGCGGTTCCTGCGGACGGTGATGGCAGCGAAGGGCCTGTCGGCGCCGGTCCTGTCCTATGACGAGATCGGGGTCGAGGCCCGACCAGCCCTCCTGGGCCAGGTCCCGGCGTGAACGGGATCGCGGCGGACCTCGCGGGCATCGGACAGGCGGCCGCGTGGCCGGCCTTTCTGGTGTTCCTGCGGGTCGGCGCATCCATGGCCCTCCTCCCGGCATTCGGTGAACAGTCAGTACCGGTGCGGATCCGCCTGGCCCTGACGCTGGCCTTCACGCTGGTTTGCGCCCCGGCGATCACGGACCGGCCGCTACCCGCCCCGGGCTTCATGGCGATCGGGGTCGAAGTGGCGGCCGGTCTGGCGGTGGGCGCGGGCCTGCGGCTGATGATCGTGGCGCTGCAGGTGGCCGGAACCATCGCCGCCACCGCGACATCGCTTTCGCAGGTATTCGGCGGGGTCGGCGGCGAACCCCAGCCGGCGATGGCGAACCTGCTGGCAATGGCCGGTCTGGCGCTGGCTGTCAGCGTGGGGCTGCATGTGAACGTTGCGCGGCTCATCATCGGGACATACGAGATTGTACCTGCGGGACAGATGCCCGATGCCGCCGGCATGGCGGCCTGGGGCCTGGCCCGCGTGGCACAGAGCTTCGGGCTGGCCTTCACGCTCGCCGCGCCATTCGTCATCGCGGCGACGGTCTACAATCTGGCACTGGGCGTGATCAACCGCGCGATGCCGCAACTGATGGTCGCCTTTGTCGGCGCGCCCGCGCTGACGCTGGGTGGCCTTGCTCTGCTGGCGGTGGTCGCCCCGCTTCTGCTCTCGGTCTGGCTCGGCGCGATGCAGGATCACCTCGCCACGCCCTTCGGCCAGTCAGGTTCCGCGCCGTGACCGAGGAGAGCGCCGCCGAAAAGGAGTTCGACCCGTCCGAGCAGCGGCTGCGGGAGGCGCGGGAAAAGGGCCAGTTCGCGCGATCACCCGACCTGACGACGGCCGCGGCCTATGCCGGCTTCGCGCTGGCTGCCACAGCGTTCGGCGCGAATGCCGCGCAGCGCCTCGGCGACCTGGGCATGGTCCTGCTGGCGCAGGCCGATCGGCTGGCGCCGTCCCTGTCGCAGGCGGCATCTGCCCCGCTGGGTGGCCTGATCGGCTCCGCCATGCTCGCTGTGGCCCCGATTTTCCTGATACCCGGGGCAGCGGCGGGGCTTGCGCTCGTCGCGCAGCGCGCGGTGGTGGTGACACCCGGAAACCTCGCCCCCCGGCTGGACCGTATTTCCCCTCTGGCCGGCCTGCGCAACAAGTTCGGGCGCCGGGGCCTGTTCGAGTTCGCCAAGAGCACGGCCAAGCTCACCCTGACCTGCGTGATCCTCGGCACCTTCCTGATGGCGGAAGCCGGACGTATCGCCGCAACGGTTTCCTTCGCCCCAGGCATCGCGGCGGCAGAACTGATGCGGCAGCTGGCGGTCTTCCTGTGGCCGGTCTGCATGCTGGCGGCGGCGCTCGGTCTGATCGACTACCTCTGGCAGCGTGCCGATCACCTGCGATCGCACCGCATGTCGCGCAGGGAAATGGCGGACGAGATGAAGAGCGCGGAGGGTGATCCGCACATGAAGGCGCGGCGGCGGCAACGTGGCTATGACATTGCGACAAACCGGATGATCGCCGACGTCGCGACGGCCGACGTCGTCGTTGTGAACCCCACGCATTACGCCGTCGCCCTGAAATGGGATCGTGCCGCACGCCGCGCGCCGGTCTGCGTGGCCAAGGGCGTCGACGAGGTGGCGGCCCGCATCCGCAGCCGCGCGGCCGAGCACGGCGTTCCCCTGCATCGCGATCCGGCCACGGCGCGCGCACTGCATGCAACCGTGGACATCGGTGCGGAGATCCGCCCGGAGCACTATCAGGCGGTCGCCGCGGCCATTCGGTTCGCCGAGGCCATGCGCCGCCGCAACCTGTGGCGACGGACGGCGCCATGACCGACCGTGTCGAACGCCTGGCGATGGTCGCCGATCTTCTGCGCGACCGTGCGCTGTCCGACCTGCGCCTTGCTGCGAAGGCACGGGACAGTTCGCTTGCCGCGCTGGCAGCGCTTGCGCCGACGAAGATCGCAGCCGACGCCGACACCGCGGATCATGTGAATGCGCTGCGCCACCAGACATGGGCCGCCAGGCAACGGACCGAGCTCAACCTCGCGCTTGCCGGCCAGACCGCAGTCTGGATCGAGGCGCGCGCCGCCGCCGCCCAGGCGGTCGGCAGATCCGATGCCCTGGCCCGGAAGCGCTGACCGGCGTCAGGCGTCCTGGCGCACGATGTCCGAGATCAGGACATCGGTGGCCAACGATCCCAGCACGCGCGCCGCCGTCTCGCGCAGGGCAACGCGCAGGATGATCAGGTTCGACCCATCGGTAAAGGACCCGCGGAAGCCACCCGCATTGGCATGGTCGAACAACACCTGGAGAAAGGCATCGCGCAGCTTGGGCTCACGGGCGTAGACCGCTTCGGTGCTGCCCGGCGCCACTTCCAGGCTGAGTGACAGGATCACCATCGCCGATACCCGGCCGCCCTCCAGCACCGGAATGACGAACTGGTTGGAGAGCTTCACATATTCAGGCTGCGCACTTGGTTCTGGCGCCGCCGCCAGGATCTGCTCGCCAGCATCCGGCGAAGGACGCAGCGCAAGGCCTGCGCCGCCACCCGCCGCAATTCCGATGAGCCCGAGGGCGAAGGGCACCAGCCCGCGCATCGCCACCTCAGAACGGAAGGATCGCATCGGCAGCCTGCTGGCCCCAACGCGGCTGCTGCACATCCGTGATCTGGCCGCGTCCACCGTAGCTGACGCGCGCGCCCGCGATCCGGTCATAGGCGATCTCGTTCTGCCGCGATATGTCCGCCGGGCGCACATAGCCCGACACGACCAGTTCCCGCAGCTCAAAGTTCACCCGCACCTCCTGCGAGCCCTCGATGCGCAGCACGCCGTTCGGCAGCTCCTCGACCACCGTGGCGGCGACGCGCAGCTTCAGACGCTCCTTCCGGGCTACGGATCCGTCACCCGAGAAGGTCGAGGCCGACGAGGCATCCACCGCCTCCGCCATGCTGGCGCCCTCGGGTAGTTTGCGGTCGATCCGCTGCGGAATGCCGAAGAGCGACGGGATTCCCATGCGGTCCGTCCCCGACCGGCTCCGGTCGGTCGCGTTCGATATCTCGGCGCGATCGTCGATCTCGATCACGACGGTCAGGATATCGCCCCGTCGCGCAGCCCTGCGGTCTCCGAGCAGCGACGACGACGAGGCCGACCACAGAGACGACCCCGTACCCGGCCCGGGCTGATCGAGGCTTTCCGGCAGGGGCGTCGCGTACATCGCATGGTGTTGATAGCTTCCCTCCAGCGCGGTGAATGCGGGCGCCCTGCCCACGTCGCGCAACGGGCCGCATGCCGCCATGCAGAGCAGCACGGGGAGCCACCGCATCATCTGCATGTCCGTCATCACCGGTCTCCAACCCGGATCGTGCCGTCCGGTGCCACCCGGCCTGCCACCACAACCCGTGACGTGAGGTTCATCGCCCGCAGCGTATCGCCCACCGCGCCGCGCCCCAGCGCGCGGCCCTCGGTCTGGATCACCAGGCCGTCAGACCGGAAGAGCAGCGGCACGATCTGGTTCCGCTCGACCACTGCGGGCAGGGCGAGATCGCCCGCGCGGATCGCCCGCCCCGCGAAGATGGTGACGCGCGCCTCCAGCCCCACCGCATCGGCCGGATCGCTCAGCGCGCCTGGCTGGTCGGCGGCGGAAAGAGCGACATCCTCCGGCCCGATCACCGCAGCAGCGCGGATCGTCCGCGAGGCAACGAGGCTGTCCGCGACAGCCGGACCGGAGAGAAGGAACAGAAGGCATATCCACCGCATCAGCGCACCTGCGTCGTAGCCGAAAGCATCTGGTCTGCGGCCGTGATGACCTTGGCGTTCAGCTCGTATCCGCGCTGCGCCTTGATCAGCTCGGTCACCTCGCGCACGGCGTCAACCGAACTTTCCTCGAGATATCCCTGCCGAAGCGTTCCCAGGCCATCCACGCCCGGAGTTCCGGTCGCGGGCGGCCCCGAGGCAGGGCTTTCAAGGTAGAGGTTGGATCCGATCGCCTCGAGCCCCTTGTCATTCGCAAAGCCGACCAGCGTGATCTGGCCAAGGCTTTCCGGTTCCACCCGGTCCGCGAAATAGGCCCACACCTCGCCCGCCGCATTGATCGACAGGCTGCGGGCCTCGGGCGGAATGGTGATCCCCGGGCTCAGCTGATGGCCATCGGTCGAGACGATCAGTCCTTCCGCCGATCGTTTCAGCGATCCGTCGCGGGTATAGGCAGGGCTACCCGAGGGCAGCGTGACCTCCAAGTATCCCTTGCCTTCGATCGCGATGTCGAGGTCCCCGCCGGTCTGTGCCAGAGGTCCCTGCGCGAGCATCACCGAAACCGCCGCCGGCCGCACGCCGAGGCCGATCTGAATACCGGTTGGCAGCATCGTGCCATCCTCGGCCGCCACGGTACCTGGGCGGGCCATCTGCTGATAATGCAGGTCGGCGAAGTCCGCGCGGCGGGCGTTGTAGCCTGTGGTCGACATGTTGGCGAGGTTGTTGGCAACCACATCGACACGCATCTGCTGCGCGCTCATCCCGCTGGCGGCAATCTGGAGAGCTTTCATCCGGACCTCCTATCGGCCGAGCGTCTGGGTTACGGCGCGGACGCGCCGGTCCTCGTTGTCGAGGAAGGCCTGACCCAGCTCATAGGCGCGTTGCACGGCGATCATCCGTGCGATCTCGGCCACCGGGTTCACGTTCGCATCCTCCAGAAAGCCCTGCAGGATGGCGGCACCGTCCACCGGCTGCAGCACCCCACCGTCGAACAGCAGGCCGCTCTGATGCCGCAGCGCGACAGGATCGGACGGAGCCCACAGGCCGATGCGCGCCAGAGGCTGCCCCCCGGCCGAAACGGTGCCATCCGCCGCGATGCCCACCGGCCCCGCATCGGGCGGCAGAAATACCGGGGCGGCGCCTATGTCGAGCAGCCGATACCCATCGGCGGTCACGAGTTCGCCCTGCGCGTCAGGGGAGAACGCACCTGCCCGGGTCAGACGCTGGCCCTGCGGCGTTTCGACCAGAAAGAACCCGTCGCCCTGGATCGCCAGGTCGAAGGCGCCGCCGGTCTGTGTCAGCCCGCCCTGCGTCAGATCGACGTGGCGGGCCGTGGCATGGGCCATCGACAGCGAGGGTCCGTCGTCCAGCCGCGCGACGTGTTCGGCAAAGACCGTTCCCTCGCGCCGGAAACCGGCAGTGGACTGGTTGGCGATGTTGTTCGCCACGATCTGCATTTCGCGCATCAGACCGGATTGGCGGGTCAGCGTCGCATAGACGGCCGCGTCCATCACGGTCCTCCGGCAATCAGGGGAACGATGCGATCGGAAAAGAACGCAACCAGCGTCGCAGTCATGAAGCTCATCGAAACCCAGAACACCGCGATCATCGCGCCGACCTTGGGCACGAAGGTCAATGTCATCTCCTGCACCGAGGTCAGCGCCTGCAACAGGCCGATGACGAGGCCGACAACCAATGCGGCCGCAAGCATCGGCGTCGAGATCAGCACGGCGATCCACAACGCCTGCCTCAGGGTGTCGAAAATCAGCGCGTCGGACATGGTCACACCGGCATCCGCAGGATTTCCTGGTAGGCCTCGACCACCTTGTCCCGCACCGTCACCGCAGTCTCGACCGCAAGGGACGAGGCCGCAAGCGCCTCGACCAGCGCGTGCGGGTCGGCAGTGCCCGTCATCGCGGCGCGGGCAGTCGTTTCGGCGCGTGTCAGGGTTTCGGCAAAGCCGCCGGCGATGCGGGCAAAGCCGGCGTCGGCCGGGCCGGAGGCTGCCGGGGCTGCCGCTGCCCGGGCCTGGGCATAGGATTGGGCGACGAGTGAACTGCGGATATCCATGGTGCACTTACCTGCGCAGAAGCTCGAACAGGCTCTGCGTCATCTGGCGGGCCTGGTCGAACAGGCGCAGGTTCGCTTCATAGCTGCGCTGTGCCTCACGTGAGTCCGCAATCTCGATGATCAGATCCACGTTCGAGCCGTCGCGGTAACCTTCGGCGTCCGACATCGGGTGACCAGGATCGTACAGTCGGGCGGGGGGGCGCGGATCGAGCCGCACAGGCCCCGCTTCCACCCGGTTGCCGTCCAGCGCCGCACGGAAGCCCAGAGTCTTGCGCCGGTATCCCGGCGTATCGGCATTTGCGATGTTCTCGGACAGGTGGCGCAGCCGCTGCGCCTGCGCTTCCATCCCCGAGGCGGACAGTCCGAGTGCCTGTATCAGATCGGCCACGATCAGCGCCCCCGCCCGAGCGCCGACCGTATGATGTCGGACGTGCTGCGATAGATGGCCAGTGCCATGTCGTGCGACTGCCGTGCCTCGGCAGCCTTCACCATCTCGGCCTCCAGCGAGACGGTATTGCCGTTGGGGGCGCCGAACCGCAAATCGGCAAAGGGTTCGGCAGGTCGCGCTCCGGCGCCTCCGGTCAGGTGGCCCGGTCGTGTCGCCCGCAGATCGGCGCTCTCGTGCCAGACGGCGGCAAACTCCGGCACGTCGCGCGCCTTGTAGCCGGGGGTGTCGGCATGGGCCATGTTCTGCGCGACGACACCGGTGCGCGCGCCGGAATGGGCGGCCAGGGCCTGTGCCATCGCGGTCAGCTTCAGCTTCTCGAACATCGGGGCTTCTCCCTCGACCTGTTTCACCAAGGCTTAAGAGCGATTCCTTTAGGAAGTGTAAGCGTGAACAAAGGGAGATCGAGGTGGACGGTATTCTTGACGGCCTGCGGGCGCGCATCGCTGACGTTGCCGCCGTCGTTCCGGTCGGGCGCATCACCGAGGTCGGACCTGCGACCGTGTGTGTGGCCGGGCTTGCCACCGACGCCGCGCTGGGAGACCGGGTCGCCATCCACGCGGCGGGCGGGCTGGTGGGCGGCGAGGTCGTCGCGCTCTCCTCCCGTGGCCTTGGCGTTCTGGTCGAGGAGACGGTGGAGGGGCTGGCCATCGGTGATGCCGTGGAACTGCGGGGCCGATCTGACCTGTCGCCCGCCGACAGCTGGATCGGACGCATCATAGACCCTTTCGGCCAACCGCTGGACGGCCGCCCACTGATGCCCGGATCTTGTCCACGGGCGCTGCGTGCGCGTCCCCCGACGGCTGCGCGGCGGCGGCCGCTGGGGCCGCGCATGGCTACCGGTGTCGCGGTGTTCGACACGCTCCTGCCGCTGGTGCGCGGACAGCGGATCGGACTGTTCGCCGGATCGGGCGTCGGCAAGTCGTCGCTGCTGGCCAAGTTCGCGCGGGGCGTCGAGGCCGATGTGGTGGTGATCGCGCTGATCGGCGAGCGTGGGCGCGAACTGCGGGAGTTCACCGAGGTCGTCCTGGGGTCGGCGGGCATGGCGCGCACGGTTGTCGTGGCCGCGACATCCGACCAGTCGCCACTGGTTCGCCGGCGTTGCGCGTGGGCGGCGACGGCGGTGGCCGAGCATTTCCGCGATCGTGGGCTGCATGTCCTGCTGCTTGCCGACAGCATCACACGGTTCGCCGAGGCGCATCGCGAGGTTGCGCTGGCAGCCGGGGAAAGCGCGGGCATGCGCGGCTATCCACCTTCGACCGCGCCTGCGATCACGTCCCTGGCAGAACGCGCCGGCCCGGGTGACGACGGGGCGGGCGACATCACCGCCGTCTATACCGTGCTGGTCCCCGGATCGGACATGGAGGAACCCGTGGCCGACATCCTGCGCGGGGTCCTGGACGGCCACGTGGTGCTGGACCGCCGGATTGCCGAGCGCGGGCGCTATCCGGCAATCGACCTGCTTCGATCCGTCTCGCGCAGCTTGCCTGCATGCGCAACCGATCGCGAGAACGCGTTGATCGCGCAGGCACGGGCACTGCTGGGCGCCTGGGATCGGGCGGAGTTGATGATCCAGTCGGGGCTCTATGCCAAGGGGTCCGACCCGCAGGTGGATGCCGCAATCGCCGTCTGGCCCGCCCTGGATGCCTTTCTTGCGGAAGATGCCCAGGGTGGGATCGCCGCCAGTTTTGCACGGCTGGCCGACTGTCTTGGTGTGGCGCCGCCTACCTGAGCTGGCCTGCCTGAAGAATGGCCAGTGCCCCGGCCGCGCCCGACATCCCCGCCGGGCCCGCGGTCTGGGCAAGATCCGACATCACAAGGTAGCGGCGGATCAGGCCCTCCAGCCTTGCCGGTTCCGAGAACTGCGCGACCCTGTCATCCCCAAAGGCAGCGCGCGCCTTTTCGCGCAGCGTGTCGAACTGCCGGTCGATATCCAGCGCACCAAAGCTCGTCGGCAGCCGCAGCGCAGCCTCGAAGACTGCACGCAGGGGCCTGCTGCCCATCACGGTGAACCATTTCGCATCGTCCGAGATCGATCGGTCCGCCAGTGCTTTCAGTTCACGTTCGGCGTTCAGCGCAAGCCGGAGCCGACCGTCCTGCTGGCCCACCGCAGCCTCGAACCCGCGGGTCTTGTAGGCTGCGACGATACCGTCGGCAAAGTCCGACAGCTGGGTTCGCGGTGTCGCAAAGTCGCCGAACCCGAAGGCGGCCGACATGGCTGCGTATTGCTTGTCGGCAAGCCGGTTGGCAAGCGCAGTCTCGTTCAGCGTGCCATCCTCGAGCACCTTGCGGATGAAAGCCTTGTTGCCGAGATCGCCGTCCAACCCGAATGCGCCGAGTGCGACCTTCAGGAGCCGACGATCCGACACCAGCTGCTCCGCCGTCCGGACAGATCCGATCTTCTGGCGGAAATAGGCCTCGTCGCGGGTGACTTCGGGCGCACGCTCAAAGGCGGCGCGCTGTATCGGTGCCGTCCGTTTCAGGAACGCCCAGCCGGCATATCCACCAAGGGGCAATGCCGGCTGGAATGTCATGCGCGCCCGGCGGCGAACAGCCGCTCCTCCCGCGGGAGCAGTCCGCGAAGCGCCTTGAGTGCCTGGTAGTGCTGGTTGTCGACAACGGCGGTCGTCGCGGTGGCCAGCAGGCTGCGGCTGTCATGATCGGTGAGCACCTGGCTGAGCTGCTCGATCCCCCGAAGGAGCTGCATCCGCGCCTCTGCTGCGGTGACATCGCCCGACAGGACAAGCTGCGCCACGTAGCAGACACGCCGGACCGGTGTGTTCGCCTCCTCGGGATGGATCGCGTCGCGCAGGCGCAGGATATGGGCGTTGGGAGACCGGATCGCCAGCCGGGACCGGCGCTCGCCATTCTCGATCACGGCGCCGTTGATCAGAACCCGCTCGCCGGGACCCAGCTTCAGGACGAGCCCGGTCATGCCTGTGTCACCTCGCCGCGCAGACCGCGCATCACGGCAGTGTTGATGTCGACCAGCACACCCGCATCTGCGGTACCTTCCAGCACCTTGCGGCCGTGCGCGACCGAGAATTCGTGCAGGTAGAACAGCCGCGCCCGCAGTTCGGCCGGCAGCGCGTTGCCGGGCTCGGCGAGGTCGGCCGCCAGGGTGCGCCAGAGCCGCGCATTGGCGTGAAGTGCCTGCGCGAGGCCTGAGTGGTCGACCTTGCGCCTGTCCCAGGCCTCGGCCAGAGCGCGGGTGACGCGGGCAAAGATATCGTACTCGACGGTGCGCGGATCGCGCAGGGGGGCGTCGGGGCGTGCATAGGCGGCCCGCGCCACTTGGGCGGTTTGCATCGGGAATTCCTTCCGCTCTGATTAGGGGGGTGAGACGGCGGGAAGGCCTTGACCTTCCCGCCGGGCGGACTCAGCGGAAGAGCGCCAGGATGTTCTGCGGCTGCTGGTTGGCGATCGACAGCGCCTGGATGCCAAGCTGCTGCTGAACCTGCAGCGCCTGAAGCCGGGCGGACGCCTCTTCCATGTCGGCGTCGACCAGCGTGCCGATCCCGGCCTTCAACGCATCGGACAGTTTCGAGACGAAGTCGTTCTGGATGTCGATCCGTCCCTGCACCGAGCCGAATTCGGCAGCCGCGTTGATCGCCGTCTGCTGCAGTGCCTCGATGTTGCCCAGGGCGGCGGCGGCGCCCGACTGCGTTGTCACGTCGATCCCTGCAAGCGCGGCAAGCCCGCCGGACCCGGCGTTCTTGAACTGCACGCTGACCGCAAGGTCGTTGGTCCCGTCATTGGTGAAGGACAGTGTCTGTGCCGTGCCCGAGTCGTAGTCCACCGCCAGATCGGCAAAACCCAGGGCCTCGATCTTCTGCTTCAGCGCGACGGCGACGATGTCGCCGGGGCTGGTAGAGGCCACATCGGCATCCGACAGCGTGTAGCTGACCGTCTTTCCGCCGATCGTGACGCCCACGCTGTCACCCGCGGCGAAGTTCGCGCCATCGAATTCCAGCGTGCCCGTGCCACCGCCCGAATCGAGCGCGAAGCCAGCCGTATCGCCGTTGGTGGAAACGCCGGTGGTGTTGCTGCCCAGCACCGCCGCCGCGGTATAGCCACCTGCCGTCAGATCCTGGGCTGCGACCGAGATCGACGAGGTTGCCACGGTGCCGCCGGTGCCCCGGTCAAGCGAGGACAGCACGTTCACCGTCCCCTGCGTGCCGTTCACAAGGTTCAGGCCGTTGAACTGGGCCGCGCCGACGACCGAGGCGATCTGATCCCGGAGTTTCGAGATGTCGGCCTGGATCTTGGTCCGGTCGACGTTCTCCTCCTGCGCGGCAACGATCTTGCCCTTGATCTCGGTCAGCAGATTGGTGACGGTTTCCGATGCCTGGCGCGCGACCGAGATGGTCGACGAGCCCAGCGAGAGACTGTCCGCGATGCCCTTGAAGCCCTTGACGTCGGACTCCATGACCTTCGAGATGGCCCAGATCGCGGCATTGTCCTTGGCGGTGGCCACGGTCTTGCCGGTAGAGATTTCGCTCTGGGTCTTGTTCATGTTGGCGTTGATCCCCTTCATCGTCTGAAGGGCGACCATCGCACTGGTGTTCGTCATGATCGAGGACATAAGGTTTCCTTTCCTGCGCACGGGCCTTTTCCCGGCGGATGGGGGTGCCGCCCTGCGGCGGCTCTGATGGCGTTCTTGCCCTGCGCCGGAACACCCTGCCCCGACCGCGCCACCCCTTGGGATGCGGAGGGGATTGATGCGGGTGAACCTCTAAGGCTTCGCTAATCCACCTTCCCCCGTCCCGGCAAAATCCGCGGCATTCGAGCGGATGGCATCTGCGCAACGGCGCGCGTCAGCAGCGGCGCGCGGTCCCGCCAGCGTCGGCAGCCAGGACATGGCGCTGCCCGCTGCCGTCATAGGTGCTGAGCCCGCCCCTGGCGGCGGTGATGTCCGACAGGCGCTTGCGCGCCGCGCGCAACCCGCGCCCGGCCGCCTCAAGGCAGCGCGCGTTGCGATCAGCCTTCGCGCGCAGCCGACCCGCCATCGCCGCCGGGATCGGCACCTCGCCTGGCACCGCAGCCTCGATCTCGGCGGCAAGTGAGGGCAAGGCGGCCAGATCACCCGTGATCAGCGCGACGTGCACGAGGTCCAGCATCCGCTCGACCCGGAACCAGGGATCAGCCGTCATCGCGCGTCACGAGCGACCGGAAGATCGCCTCGGCAAGGCCGATGCCGCCCGCGGCGACAATGGCATCTGCCTGTGCCCGCCGAAGAAGGGAACCGAACTGCTCCTCGCCGATCCCGCCACCAAAGGCATCCGGCGACCTGCCCAGACCGGCATGGCCAAGCATTTCCGCCAGAAAGACCGCTTCCATCTCGTCCGCACGCGCGCGAAGCACCTCCGTCCGGGTCGCATTGTCTGCGAAGCCACCGGTGGCGTGTCTGGGTGCCGGGGCGGCACCGGATACAGGGGGGATCACTGACAGCACCTCCGGACAGCGGAATCGAACAATCCGCAGCAGTCTCGGTGCGCCGGGTAAACACCCGGTAACCAGTTGCCCCCAGATTGTCCCGACCGGGACAGAAGTCGGGGCCAGCATGACACCTGCCATTGCGAATGCAGCCGTTGCCATTCCGGCCGGGGCCACCCCGGCGGCCGAGGCGCCCGCGACGGTCCTGCCGTTCGACGACCGGTTCGCCGCATGGATGACGGCCGATTCACCGATTGCCATGCCGCAGGACAGACCCGCCATGGCCCGTCCGAGGGACATGCAGACGTCCGAGGTGGCGATGCCCCTCATGGTGCCCGCCCCGCAGATACCACCGTCATTCCCGCCCATCACCCGGACTGACCCTTCACCAGGGGAACCGACTGCACCGGTCGATCCGGCGGCACCCTGGCGCCCCGATCGCGCGGCCCTTGCGCCGCCCCTTCCCCTGGTGCCGCCACACGAACCCGCCGACGGCGCATCCTCGGCTTTGCAACCCACTGACACCGAACCACCTTCGCACCAGGGCGCAGCGCCATCGCCTACCGCCGAGCCTGCGCAATCCGATCGGCCGACTGTCGCACCACCCGGCGCAACGGATGAACGTCGAAGCGTTCGCGTTCCAGACGCTGCGGACCGCCGCGTGCTGTTGGCTGGCACGACCACTGTCGCCGCGCCGCCGCGCACCACCACGGATGCACCGCTGGCGCCGAGTACTGCCGCGCCTGGCAGCACGACGCACTCCCCCCCAGGCGAGGACGTGACGCAGCGACCAGGCCGTGCAGTCGTCGCGGAACACCCATCCCTGCCGCTCCCGACCCTGCCGTTGCAGGCCCCGCTGATCGCAACCAGGGCAGGAACCGCGCCGATTCTTCCGACCTCGGCCCCGCACCCCGCCGCCGGGACCGCCACGACGAACCTGCCAGCCGCCGGCACCGAAGCAACCAGCAGACAGACCGCGACGGGCCCCCTCCCGCCGCGCAATGTCGCGATGCCCGCCTCAGCCATCGTGATTCCCGCTGTCGAACCCAACCGGCATGTGACGACGCCGCAGCCGCAGGAACTCGGTCTGGCACCGGCCGCTCCAATGGCGCCCGAGGTGTCGCGGTCACCTGCCACCGGGCAGCAGGCCACAGCATCGGCAAACGAACCGGCACGACCGCGCACCGCCACCGAAGTGTCCAACATCTTGCCACGCCAGGCACCGGGGCAGGATTCGCGGCCGGGATCGCACCGGTCGACCGCATCCCAACAGACGGCACCTGTGCCCGGCAGGCCGGTTGCCGTAGCACCCGGGGGTCGGCAGGCGTCACCGCCGCAGTTGGCCCCCGGACCATGGACAAACCCACCCGCAGCAGACCGGTCAAGCGTGCCACCGGGCGACCGGGCCGGGCCCGACGCCTCAGTCACCGTCACCGTCACCGTCACCGACGGACCCGCCACCGCGGCGCAGCCACCGTCAACGAACACGCGCGCGCCGGTCTGGTCGGCCGGTATCGCTGCAGTTCCCCAGCCTGACGCGCCGCCGCACCGCACAGGGGCACCGCAAGACGGGCGGCAGCCGACCCCCGAAGCCGTTGCTCCGCCGGAAAAGTCGCCTGCACCATCGCAAACCGCGCGAGACGATCAGGCAGCAGCGACCTCATTCGTTTCGCCACCTCCACGGCGGCAGGGCATATCCGCGGCACCAACCCCTGCGGCCCCTCCGGTGCCGGTGTCCGCGCCGGACGTGCGCGATCGCGCAAACGTCGCTCTCGCCATTGGCGGGGAATCGGCCACGCCGTCCGGCATCCGCCAGCCGCCCGCGCCGTCCCAATACAACAGGGTTGCGGACATATCCGCACCGACGCCCGACGCCGCACCGCCAGCAGCCCCTGCAATCGACGAACCTGCAACGGTCCGCGCCACGGAGACCGCGAGCAGGCGGGTTGCCTCCGATCCAGCGACCCATCTGCCGCCAGCCGCGGACATCGCTGCCGGAGAACCTTTCGCAGCGCCAACGGATGCAGATCGCGCGTCGCAACGCTTCCTTCGCACACGATCCCTTGTCCCGGCAGACACGGCCGCGACCGCCGCCGCCCCGGCCCCGCCATCGGCCGACCTGCCGCTGGCATTCGCGGCCGCGCGCGACGATGGCATGGCGGGACCCGAAGCGGTCGATACATGCGCACCAACGCACCGAACCGCGGCGCAGACCAACGCCTTGCCGCCCGCCGCCGCGGCGCCATTGCCGGTGCCCGTGGCGATGCTTGCCCAGGTCTTGCACGCGGCGGCGACCGGCACTTCCGGGGACACGACTGAGGTCATGCTCGATCCTGTCGAGCTGGGCCGCCTGTCGATCACCGTGTCCGGCGAGGGTGGGGCGCTCAGCCTGACCATCCAGGCCGAGCGCCCCGACACGCTTGATCTGTTGCGGCGGCACGGCGATCAGTTGCTGGCCGACCTGCGGCAGGCAGGCCTCGGCGGTGCCACACTCAACTTCGGCTCCGGCGGCGGGCGCGGACGCCAGCCGACCCAGCACACCCCGGCGGCATCCGGCGATGCCGCCTGGGCGGCCCATCGCCCTTCGGCAGCGGACGCCGTTGCCATGGCATCCGCAATCGGCACGGCCGGGCTCAACCTTCGCCTCTGACCACAGGACAGGACCATGGAGATAGCTGCAGCAGCCACCGGCACCACCGCATCCCCCAGCAGCGCCGGGCGGGTTTCATCGGAAACGCGGATCAACGCGGACTTCGACACGTTCCTCAAGATGCTGACGGCGCAGATGCGCCATCAGGATCCGCTGAACCCGATCGAGTCGGCCGACTACGCGGTCCAGCTCGCGACCTTCTCCGGGGTGGAACAGCAGACCCGCATGAACCAGACACTCGACACGCTTCTGCAACGGTTCGACCTGCAGGGTCTGGCACAGTTCGCCGGATGGGTCGGGCAGGAGGCGCGCAGCACGGCCCCGGTGGCCTTCACCGGCACCCCCGTGACATTCCATACCGGACAGCCCGATCCTGCCGCCGACCGTGCCGTGCTGGTGGTGCGTGATGCGCGGGGCGCCGTCGTTGCGCGCGAGGAACTCGATATCGGCGCCACGGCCCATGACTGGTCAGGCACCGGGCCGACCGGCACCCAGCTGAACCCCGGAACCTACAGCCTTTCGGTCGAGCGGATGCAGGGTGACCGCCTGATCTCGACGATCGAAGCCGAGACCTATGCGCGGGTGGATGAGGTGCGCAGCACGCCCACCGGTGTCCAGCTCGTGCTGGCCGGCGGGGTCGAGGTTGCGGTCGCCGCGGTTTCTGCCCTGCGGCGCGCAACCTAGCGTCAGAGAAGTCGGCCAGCGGCTACCCCGGCCAGCGCCAGCGCCGCGCCCAGCAGCACCCAGATTGCAGCTGACAGCCAGGGCCGACGCGGCGCTTCGGGGCCCGGGGGCGATGATTGGCGGATCAGGATGGTCTCGACCAGCCGGGGCAGCCGCGGCCCAAACCGGGCAAGCACCCGCAGGGTCTGGCCAAGGTCGCGCAGCGCAGCCTTCGGGCCGACATTCTCGGCGATGTAGCCTTCGACGACGGGCCGGGCGACCTGCCAGATATTGATGTGCGGGTCGAGCGACCGCGCCACGCCCTCGACCACCACCATGGTGCGCTGCAACAGGATCAGCTCGGTGCGCGTCTGCATCCCGAACCGTTCCGTCACCTCGAACAGATAGGCGAGCAGCCGCGCCATCGAGATCCGGCTGGCATCCATGCCGAAGATCGGCTCGCCCACGACCCGCAACGCCCGGGCGAATTCGTCGATGTCGCGGTCGGCCGGCACGTAACCGGCCTCGAAATGCACCTCTGCGACGCGGCGATAGTCGCGGCGGATGAAACCCATCAGGATTTCCGCATAGACCCGTCGCGTATAGTCATCCAGCCGCCCCATGATCCCGAAATCGAAGGCGATGATCGCGCCGTCGGCAGCTACCTTGAGGTTGCCCTGGTGCATGTCCGCATGGAAGTAGCCGTCGCGCAGCGCATGGCGCAGGAACAAGGACAGGACACGCGCGGCAAGCACCCGCCGGTCATGCCCGCCCGCGTCGATGGCCGCGTTGTCGGCCATGTTGGCACCTTCGGCCCATCCCAGCGTCATTACCTGGCGGGACGACAGGAACCACATGGGGCGGGGAACGCGGAATCCCTCGTCCTTCTCGGTATTGGCGGCGAACTCGGCGCAGGCCGCGCTTTCCAGGCGCAGGTCAAGCTCACCCAGCACCACCCCCTCGAAATGGGCGATCACCTCCATCGGCCGAAGACGGCGAGAGAACGGGGCCAGCGTGTCGATGATTCGGGCGGCCAGATAGAAGGCATCGATGTCCTTGCGGAACGCACGCTCGATCCCCGGGCGCAGCACCTTCACCGCCACCTCCTCGCCGGTCTCGGCCAGGCGGGCGCGATGCACCTGGGCGATGCTGGCGGCGGCAACGGGTTCGGAGAATTCGGTGAACACGCTGTCCACGGGCATGCCCAGTTCAGCCTCGATCATCGCCTTCGCGGTCTCGATCGGAAATGGCGGCAACTTGTCCTGCAGGTATTTCAGTTGCAGCGCCAGATCGTCGCCCACGATGTCGGGCCGGGTGGAAAGGATCTGGCCGAACTTGATGTAGGCCGGGCCAAGCGCCGTCAGTGCCCGGGTCGCGGGGGGCAGGGCCGGGTCGCCGCTGAGGCCCAGCCACTTGAACGGCCAGCCCAGGACCCGCGCGACGAACCGCAGGCGCGGCGGGGCATGGAATGCCTCCAGCACGACGCCGATCGCCCCGGTCCGTTCCAGCGTGGCCAGCGTGCGCACCAGACGGACAATGTTGTGCGGCCCGCGCATGTCAGCCGCGCCCCCGCGCCGTCACAGCTTCCAGCCCGAATGCAGCGCAGCGACGCCCATGGTCAGGTTGCGATAGGCCACCTGTTCGAAACCTGCCGCCCCGATCATCGCGGCAAATGCGTCCTGATCTGGAAACTTCCTTATGCTTTCAACGAGATATTGATAGCTCTCGCGGTCGCCCGCCACCACCTGGCCCATCACCGGGATGACGTTGAAGGAATAGCGGTCATAGGCCCATTGCAGCAGATCGTTCGGGACGCGGCTGAACTCCAGCACCATCAGCCGCCCGCCGATCTTCAGCACGCGATGCGCCTCGCGCAGCGCCGCGTCGATGCGGGTCACGTTCCGGATGCCGAAGCTGATCGTATAGACGTCAAAGCTGCGATCGGGAAATGGCAGCGCCATCGCATCACCTACCACCCAGTCCAGCCGCGCCGCCATCGCCTCGGCATCGGCCCGGGCACGACCCTCGACCAGCATCCCCTCGGTCATGTCGCAGACCACGGCCGTGGCACCCGGTGCACGCCGCAGGAACCGGAACGCGATGTCACCGGTCCCGCCGGCCACATCCAGCAGGCGCTGGCCCGGACGCGGCGCCAGCCAGTCCATCATCGCGTCCTTCCATAGCCGATGGACTCCGCCCGACATCAGGTCGTTCATCAGGTCATACTTCGACGCCACGCGGGAAAAGACGCCATGCACAAGGCCCGCCTTCTCGCCCTCGGGAACCTCGCGAAAGCCGAAATGTGTGCTGCCCTGCCGGTCGTCCATCACGGTTCCGCCCCATTGTCGCCCTGCAACCGGATATAGACCGGGCGGGCAAAGGAAAACCAGTCCGCGCCGCCACCCCCTGCGGCAAAGGAGCCAACCGATGTTTCCCAACCTGCCCGCAACCCTTTCGCCACAGTCCATCCCGCCCGCGACCCTGGCAGAGGGCACCGGCTTCGGCCTGCTTTCCCCCTGGGCCCTCGGCGCGATGCTGCTGTCCTTCGTCCTGTGGCGCGCGGCACGGCGCGCAGCCACGGCGCGTATCGGGCGGCTGGGGGCTGCGGCATCGCCCACCCTGCGGTCCCGGCTGCAGCAACCGCTGCCCGATGCGATCCTTGTCATCGCCGCCGCCGGCGAGGCGGCGGCCGCGCACCAGTCCGGCGATGCCGCGGTGCTGCGCACCACGCCGGGGCTGCGGCTGGTGGCCGTGGTCGTGGGTGCGGCGATCCTCTGGCTGCTCTATGGTCCGCAGGCGGGGGCTTTCCTGCCGCTCGGCTGGCCCTCGGCCGCGGCGGCCGGCGTCGTGGCCCTCTCGCTCGGCTCGACCTTCGGTTTCGAGGCACGTGCCGAC
Source organism: Paracoccaceae bacterium (assembly GCA_019454225.1). NCBI lineage: Bacteria > Pseudomonadati > Pseudomonadota > Alphaproteobacteria > Rhodobacterales > Paracoccaceae > Paracoccaceae bacterium. The sequence goes on from CP075370.1 coordinate 24,006, forward strand.
CGGGACCGACTGGTGGTCGAATACATGGGACACTTCCGGCGAGAGTTCCGCTGGGCCGCGCTGACGGCGATCCGGGACGATGGCGGATATCTCTGGCGGCTTGATTTCGCGCCGGGCGGATCCGTGCGGGTGCCGAAACACCTTGTGGGCGCCCGGGGTTTCCTGTCCCTTGTGCGCGAGGTGCTGGACAGGAACGCTGCGCGGAATGCCCGAACTGCCTGAGGTCGAGACGGTCCGGCGCGGCCTGCTTCCGGTGATGGAGGGACGGCGCATCCTTCATGCCCAGGTCAACCGCCCCGACCTGCGCTGGCCGCTTCCGCTCCGCATGGCAGAACGCCTGACCGGCGCGACCGTGCTGAACCTGCGCCGCCGGTCGAAATATATCCTGGCCGACCTGTCCACCGGCGAGACGCTGCTGACCCATCTCGGCATGTCGGGCCGAATGCTGGTGTCGGGTGCGATGCTGGGTGCGTTCCACCATGACCACCCCGCGCCCGACCGGCATGACCATGTCGTGCTCGACATGGAAGGCGGCGCGCGGATCACCTTCAACGACGCGCGCCGGTTCGGCGCGATGGACCTGATGCCGACCGGCACGGAGGGCACCCATCCGCTGCTGGCATCCCTGGGCCCGGAACCGCTTGGCAACGGGTTCTCGGAAACATGGCTGGCCGAACGGCTGGAAGGTCGGCGCACGCCGATCAAGGCGGCGCTTCTGGATCAGCGCGTGGTAGCGGGTCTGGGCAACATCTATGTCTGTGAAACGCTCTACCGCGCCCGCATCTCGCCCCGACGTCTGGCCGCCAACATCGGGTCGACGCGCGCCGCGCGGCTGGTTCCGATCATCCGCGACGTGCTGTCCGAGGCGATCGAGGCGGGTGGGTCATCGCTGCGCGACTACCGGCAGGCCGATGGTGAACTTGGCTATTTCCAGCACGCCTTCCGCGTCTACGGCCGCGAGGGGCAACCCTGCCTGACCCCCCACTGCGGCGGGACGATCCTGCGCATCGTCCAGTCGGGCCGGTCGTCGTTCTGCTGCCCGCGCTGCCAGAGGTGACTTGATCCCGCCGGGCGGGGTGCTAGGAGTCCGGCGCAGGCGCATTGTATGGGGAACAAGCCATGGCCTATGAGACCATCGTCGTCGAGATCGAGGATTACGTGGCCCTCGTGCGGCTGAACCGGCCTGAAGCGCTGAATGCGCTGAATGCAAGGCTGATGTCCGAACTCGCAGCTGCGCTGACCGCCGCTGACCAGAACGACCGGGTGCGCTGCATCGTCATCACGGGGTCGGAAAAGGCCTTCGCGGCCGGTGCCGACATCAAGGAAATGGCCGAGCGGTCATTCGTGGATGTGTTCGGCGCCGACCTCTTCGGCGCCGAGGCCGACATGATCCTGCGGGTGCGCAAGCCGATCATCGCGGCGGTGGCCGGCTACGCCCTGGGCGGCGGATGCGAGCTTGCCATGCTGTGCGACTTCATCATCGCGGCGGATACGGCAAAGTTCGGCCAGCCGGAAATCAACCTGGGCGTCGTGGCAGGCATGGGCGGGACCCAGCGGCTGACCCGGTTCGTCGGCAAGTCAAAGTCGATGGACATGCATCTGACCGGCCGCAACATGGATGCGGCCGAGGCGGAACGCTGCGGCCTTGTCAGCCGCGTGGTTCCGGCCAAGAGCCTGATCGAAGAGGCGATGAAGGCCGCACAGAAGATCTCGGAAAAATCCGCCCTGACCGTGATGGCGGTCAAGGAGGCCGTGAACCGCGCGCAGGAAACCACCCTGCGCGAAGGGCTGCTGTTCGAACGCCGCCTGTTCCACGCGCTGTTCGCCACCGAAGACCAGAAAGAGGGCATGGCGGCGTTCCTCGAGAAACGGCAACCGCAGTTCCGCGACCGCTGACACGCCGAATCCCTGTTTTCTTTCCGTCCGGGCTGGTGTATGCGCCCGGTCTACATGCGCGTGGGCCCGCTTAAGGCATGATCCGATCCCGTCACACTGACGGGTGCTTGGGTCTTTCGCGCGACAGAACGCAACGAAAGACCGCAAGGACAAGATCGACCCATGGCCAATACCGCCCAATCCAAGAAACGCGCCCGCCAGTCCGAAGACCGCTATGCCATCAACAAGGCACGCCGGTCGCGCATCCGTACCTTCCTGCGCAAGGTGGAAGAGGCGATCGCCTCGGGCGACCAGGCCGCCGCGGCGACCGCGCTGCGCAACGCGCAGCCCGAACTGGCGCGCGGCGTGACCAAGGGCGTGCTGCACAAGAACACGGTGGCGCGCAAGATGTCGCGCCTTGCCTCGCGCGTGAAGGCCGTGGGCGCCGCCCCGACCGCCTGAGCGTTCCGGGCCATCCCGAACATCCAGGAAGGGGCGCCCCGCAAGGTGGCGCCCCTTTCGCTTTGCCGATGCTGTCGGGCCCGACCGTGGCGGGCTTGCACAGGCCACGGGATTCGCGCCGTCAAAATCCTGTCAACCACGAAGTTCGGTTGCAGCCGCCCGTCCGGCGGCGCTAGCGTTCTTGGGCGATTCACGTCGTCTAGGGGGATGGGCGTGGGTGCGATCAAGGGTCCCGGCCAAACGCCGACTGCCAATTCGCGGACAGGGAACCGTTTGCATCCAATGCCTTAGGGGTCTGCGCCCGCGCAGTGGCGAAGAACGGTCTGAACTGTCGAACCGGGCAACCGGGGCGCGTTTCCGATTTGGCCGCTGCGCGATCTTGCGTCGGTTTGACGCTGCCGGGGCAAGCCCCCGGGGGTGTGGTCTTGGCCTTGACTCGCGAAGCGCGGCGCGCCGCCCTGCCATGGTGGACGCGACCGTCAGTCAAGAATGGCCCTGGAGCGAGTTGAGGGAATGACGCACGACACATGGCTGGAGCTGCGCGAAGGTCTGAAAGCGCGGATCGGCCGCGAGAATTTTGCCCATTGGATTGAACCCCTGCGCCTGCGCGACATGGCAGACGGCGTGGCGCGTTTCGACGTTCCGACCTCGTTCTTCGGCGACTGGGTGTCGCGCAACTTTGCCGACCATATCCTGCGCCACCTGCTTGCCAGCGGGCAGCCGGTGGAGCGGGTCGAGTTCGCGCTGCCCGCGGCCGGACGCCGCGCCGCTCCGGCGCCCGCTCCGCTTCCGGCCGAACGCCCGGCACCCCGCCCGGCGCGTGGCCGGCCCACCGGCACCGACGACCTGCCCGGCGCGCAGCTTGACCAGCGCTATACCTTCGATTCCTTCGTCGTGGGCAAGCCCAACGAACTGGCCCATGCCGCCGCCCGCCGCGTTTCGGAAGGCGGCCCGGTCACGTTCAACCCGCTGTTCCTCTATGGTGGCGTCGGGCTGGGCAAGACGCATCTGATGCATGCCATCGCCAATGACCTGACCGCCCGCCATGCCGAGTTGCGCGTGCTCTATCTGTCGGCGGAGCAGTTCATGTATCGCTTCGTGCAGGCGCTGCGCGAACGGTCGGTGATGGACTTCAAGGAGATGTTCCGCTCGGTCGACGTGCTGATGGTGGATGACGTGCAGTTCATCGCGGGCAAGGACAGCACGCAGGAAGAGTTCTTCCACACGTTCAACGCGCTCGTCGACCAGAACAAGCAGATCGTGATCTCTGCCGACCGCTCGCCCGGCGAGATCAAGGATCTGGAGGAGCGGATCAAGAGCCGCCTGCAATGCGGTCTGGTCGTCGACCTGCATCCCACCGACTACGAGCTTCGGCTGGGGGTGCTGCAGGCCAAGGCCGATGCCTACCGGGTGCAGTATCCGGGGCTGACGCTGGCGCCGGGGGTTCTGGAATTCGTGGCGCATCGGATCACCGCCAACATCCGGGTGCTGGAGGGGGCGCTGACGCGGCTGTTCGCCTTTGCGACGCTGGTGGGGCGCGAGATCACGCTGGACCTGACGCAGGAATGTCTGGCCGACATCCTGCGCGCCTCGGATCGCAAGATCACCATCGACGAGATCCAGCGGCGGGTGGCCGAGCATTACAACGTGCGGCTGTCCGACATGATCGGGCCGAAGCGGCTGCGGACCATCGCGCGGCCGCGGCAGGTGGCGATGTACCTGTCCAAGCAGCTGACCACACGGTCGCTTCCCGAGATCGGCCGCCGGTTCGGCGGGCGCGATCACACCACGATCATGCACGGGGTCAAGAAGATCGAGGAACTGATGGCCATCGACAGCCAGCTGGCCGATGACATCCTGCTGCTGCGGCGGACGCTTCAGGCCTAGGCGGAGCCGGCGGGTCATTCGGGGCGTCCCACGATGGGACGCTTTTCGACCCCAGCAATTTCAATGACTTGACCCTGCCGAGGTAAGGGTTTGTTAAGGAGTCGGGCGGCCGCGGACGCCCGCCACCGCTAGCGTTCCTCGACCAGAATCTCGCGCTTGCCCACATGGTTCGCGCGGGTGACGACGCCCTGTTCCTCCATCTGCTCGACCAGGCGCGCAGCCTTGTTGTAGCCGATGCCCAGCTTGCGCTGGATGTAGCTGGTCGAGCACTTGCGGTCCTTGGCCACGATGGCGACCGCCTGATCGTAAAGCGTGTCATCCCCGCCATCGGTCGAAAGACCCAGCACGGCGTCGATATCGTCGGCCTTTTCCTCGTCCACGCCCTCGACAACGCCCGACATGTACTGCGGCGGTCCGAAGGATTTCAGGTGGTTGACGATTTCCTCGACCTCTTCGTCGCTGACAAAGGGTCCGTGGATGCGGGTGATCTTGGCGCCGCCCGCCATGTAGAGCATGTCGCCCATGCCCAGAAGCTGTTCGGCGCCCTGTTCGCCCAGGATGGTGCGGCTGTCGATCTTCGATGTCACCTGGAACGAGATCCGGGTGGGGAAGTTCGCCTTGATGGTGCCGGTGATGACATCGACCGAGGGGCGCTGCGTCGCCATGATCAGGTGGATGCCGCTGGCCCGGGCCATCTGGGCAAGCCGCTGGATGCAGGCCTCGATTTCCTTGCCCGCGACCATCATCAGGTCGGCCATCTCGTCGACGATGACGACGATGTAGGGAATCGCGACCGGCGCGAATTCTTCGGTCTCGAACACCGGGTCGCCGGTGTCGTCATCAAAGCCGGTCTGGATGGTGCGCTTGAACATCTCGCCCTTGGCCAGCGCCTCGCGCACGCGGCCGTTGTAGCCCTCGATGTTGCGCACGCCCATCCTGGACATCTTGCGATAGCGTTCCTCCATCTCGCCCACGGTCCACTTGAGCGCGACGACCGCCTTCTTCGGGTCGGTGACCACGGGGGACAGCAGATGCGGAATCCCGTCATAGACGGAGAGTTCCAGCATCTTGGGGTCGATCATGATCAGCCGGCATTCCTCGGGCGTCAGCTTGTAGAGGAGCGACAGGATCATCGTGTTGATGGCGACCGACTTGCCCGACCCCGTGGTGCCCGCGATCAGCAGGTGGGGCATCTTGGCCAGGTTCGCGACCACCGGATCGCCGCCGATGTCCTTGCCCAGGGCCAGCGGCAGGCGAAGGTTCGAATCACCGAAGTCCCGATGGCTGAGAATCTCGCGCAGCACGACCTTTTCCCGCGTCGCGTTGGGCAGTTCGATGCCGATCACGCTGCGGCCTGGCACGGTGGAGACGCGCGCCGACAGCGCCGACATCGACCGCGCGATGTCGTCGGCAAGGCCGATCACGCGGCTGGCCTTGAGCCCCGGGGCGGGTTCCAGTTCGTACATCGTGACCACGGGGCCGGGGCGGACGCTGACGATCTCGCCCTTCACGCCATAGTCGTCGAGCACGTTTTCCAGCATGCGCGCGTTTTCCTCGAGCGCCTCCTCGGGCAGGGCGTGGCGCTGGATTGTCGCCGGATTGGACAGCAGCGACAGCGGCGGCAGTTCGTAGGCGACCCCCGTTTCATCGAACCGCAGGCGCGGCTGGGCCTCGGCCAGGGCCTGGCGGGACGGGGTGGCAGGACGGGTTGCCGCAGGCTGGACGACCACGCGGCGCATCTCGGGCCCGGGGACGGGATGGCGGGTGAAGGCCGGTTCCTCGGCCGCGAAGGCCGCGGGATCCCAGGTGTCGTCGTCATCCGCGTCATCCTCGATCACCGGATCGGGTGTGCGGGCGGCGGGGGCCGCCGCGACGGGTGCGGGCGCGGGCGCAGGGCGCGCAGCGGGCATGGCGGCGGGTGGCGCCGTCGCACGCATCACGGGCGGTTCGCGCCGGGCGATCGCCGCCTGGATCAGGCCGGTCGGTCCGGGGGCGGCGGCGGTCAGCGGGCCGCCGCGCACGCGGGCGCGGATGACATCGGCGATGCGCGCGCGCAGCCGGTCATCCCCGTCTTCGGCGAGGGCCGGGGGGGCGGTGACCGGCGGCTCGGCCACCGGGCGGCGCATCAGCCCGGAAAGCAGCCCGGGGCGCGGCGCGGGTTCGGGCGGCGGGGCGGCCTGGAGGCTGGCAGGGGCACCGAACGCGGCATCGGCGGTTGTCGCACGCGCCACGACGGCGGGGCGGCGGGCGGGCGGCGGTTCGACGGCCGGCGCCGCTTCGCGCGCGATGGCCGCGGCCTCGCGCCGGGCGGCCTGCCGTTCGCGCATCGCCGTGGCGGCGCGCAGCGTGCCGCTGGCGCCCTGCCCGGCCAGAGACAGGATCAGCGCGTAGGTCATCACCAGCCCGCGCAGCAGGAACCGCCACAGGCCGCGCAGTTCATCGCGCGAGAAGCCCATGACATAGAGGAACATCGCCAGCCATCCGGCACCGAACAGCGCCGACAGCAGCTTGAGCCCGAAGCCGATACCGAGCGGCAGGAAGGTCAGGATCGCGCCCAGCACCGTGTCGCCGAACAGCCCGCCCAGCCCGATGGCGGGATGCGGCCAGCCGGAGCCCGGCACATGGGTGGCGGCGAAGACGCAGCCGCAGGCCACGGCGATCACCGCAAAGACCATGCGGGACAGCGCCCGATCCTCGCCGCGGTGGGTGACGAAACGGACACCCCAGGCCAGCAGGATCGCCGGGATGCCCCAGCTGCCCAGCCCGCCGATGATCATCAGCGTCGAGGCGATCGCCGCCCCGAGCCGCCCCATGGCGTTCTGTGCAGGCGTGTCGGTGGCCACCATCCAGCCCGGATCGTCGGGCGAATAGGTCGCCAGCAGGGCCGCGAAGAACCCGGCGGCCAGGATCAGGCCAAGGCCCATCAACTCGCGCCCGCGCCGTTCCAGCATCGCCTGGGTGCCCTGGTCCAGCAGGGGGTCGCGCTGCCGCGTCTGATAGCTTGCCATGTGCCTCACCCGTAAAGACATTCGCGGAGCCTTGTCAGCCCCGTCGTCGTTTCCTGCCGGTCGCCCACGAGCGCGACCCTGATGTAGCCACGCCCCGGATTGTCGCCGTTCACCTCGCGGCCCAGATAGCCGCCGGGCAGCACGCGCACGCCGGTTTCGCGCCACAGCCGCAGCGCCGCCGCTTCCCCGTCGGCCACCGGAAGCCAGAGGAAGAACCCGCCCTCGGGCGCGCGATAGCCCTGCACGCCCGCAAAGATGGTGTCGGCGTCGGCGAACTTGGCGGCGTAGAGGGCGCGGTTTTCGGTGACATGCGCCTCATCGTTCCAGGCGGCCTCGGCCACGCGCTGCAGGGGAAGCGGCAGGGGGGCACCGGCGAAGGCGCGCAGCTGCCGGATCGCCGCGATCGCGCGGGGTCCGCCCGCGACGAAGCCCGACCGCATGCCGGGAAGGTTCGACCGCTTGGACAGCGAGTGGAACGACAGCACCCGTTCCGGATCCGCGTCGGCCTGCAGGACCCCCGGGGGGGGCGCATCGCGCCAGATCTCGGCATAGCATTCGTCGGCGAAGATGCGGAAGTCGTGGGTTTCCGCCAGCGCCACGAGATCGGCCCACCAGTCGCGCGAGGCGACGGCGCCCTGCGGGTTGGCGGGCGAGCAGACATAGACGATGGCGGTACGGTCGAGGATGTCGCGGGGCAGCCCGGCATAGTCGGGCAGGAAGCCGGTGGCCGCGGTGGCGGGCACGTAGACAGGCTCGGCCCCCATTGCCAGGGCCGCGACGGCATAGACCTGATAGAACGGGTTCGGCATCAGGACCACGGGCCGCTTGCCGCGCTTGTCTTCGGGGCAGAGCGCGACGCAGGCATTGAACAGCCCCTCGCGCGTGCCGTTCAGCACCATCAGCCGATCCTGCGTCAGGGCCACGCCATAGCGGCGGTGCAGCCAGGCGGCGATGGCCGCCAGCAGTTCCGGCGTGCCGTCGTTCGGCGGATACTGGCCGAAGCCTGCCAGCGTATCGGCAAGGATCGGACCGACGAAACCGGGCATCGGGTGGCGAGGTTCGCCGATCGTCATGGCGATGGGCTGACCGCCCGGCGCATGGGCGTCGAGCAGCCTCCGCAAACGCGGAAAGGCATAGTCGGGCAGGCTCTGGAACCGCGCGGGGGTGTCCATCTGTTCGGATCGTGCCTCAAGGTCCGGGGTCTGTCGCCCCGCGTTTCCGCCACGATAGCCGCCCGCAGGCCATCGGTCCACAATTTCGCCGCGCCGTGGCAGGCGCGTCCGCGGAAATTGTGACATTTCCGCCCATTGGCCGAAGGTCAGTGCGCCAGGATGCGGCCCACCGCCTCGGCAATCGCGGCATGTCCGGCGGGCGGCAGATGCACGCCGTCCACAGGGCTGACATGGGCATGCATGCCCGCATCGAGGAAGGCGCAGTCGCGGGCCCGCGCCAGCCCCGCGATCAGCGGCACGAGGGCCGCCGACTTTGCCGCGCCACCGATGAACTCGCCGCGCAGGCATCCCGTCTCGATCACCGGGACGGGCGCGATCAGCAGGATCCGCATGCCCGGATGGCGTGCCGCCATGTCGATCGACATGGCATAGTCCACAAGCCCGGCGATGCCCGCGACGATCTTTGCGGGCGTCGCGCCGAACCGGGTCTTGACGTCATTCGTGCCCAGCATGATCGCCAGCCAGTCGAGCGGCCCGTGCGTCTGCATCGCGATCTTCAGCCCGATGCGCCCGTCCATGTGATCGCCCATCACATGATCGGCGAATTGCGCGGTCCGGCCGGGCAGCCCCTCCTCGGCCACGTCCCAGGACGAACCGAGGTGGTCGGCAAGCCGCGTGGGCCAGCGGATCGCGGCATCATAGCGGAAATAGGGCCCGCGCACCGCGATCGGCGGGGTGCCGTGGGTGTTGCTGTCACCGAAACACAGTAGCCTGGGCATGGCTTTCCTTTCGTCGGGACCGGTTCAAGACACGGCTGTCGGTGCCTTGCCCCTTCCACTTTCGTGTCTTGCGGCACATATAGAGCGCAATCAAGGCAGCCACGAGGGAATGCGATGTTCGGCTTTGGCGACAAGGGGGCGAAACCCGCTTCGGCACCGGCGACAGGGTCTGAATGGGTCTTCGATGCCTCTGAAAAGAGCTTCATGAAAGACGTGATCGAGGCCAGTCGCGAGGTTCCGGTCATCGTTGACTTCTGGGCGCCCTGGTGCGGGCCCTGCAAGCAGCTTGGCCCGGCACTGGAAGCGGCGGTGAACGCGGCCAAGGGGCGCGTCCGGATGGCCAAGGTCAATGTCGACGAGAACCAGATGATCGCCGGGCAGCTGCGCATCCAGTCGATCCCGACCGTCTATGCATTCTGGCAGGGCCAGCCGGTCGACGGGTTCCAGGGGGCGCTTCCGGGGTCCGAGGTCAAGACCTTCGTCGACCGGATTGCCGCGCTGGGCGGTGACGGCGGGCTGGCCGAGGCGATTGCGGCCGCCGATGCGATGCTGGCCGAGGGTGCGGCGGTTGATGCGGCCGAGACCTTTGCCGCCATTCTGGGCGAGGAGCCCGAGAACCCCGGCGCCTATGGCGGTCTGATCCGGGCGCATCTGGCGCTGGGCGAGATCGACCGTGCGCAGACTCTGGCCGATGCGGCCCCGGCCAAGATCAGGAACGCGCAGGAGGTCGAGGCGGCGCGCGCGCAGATCGAGCTTGCGCGGCAGGCGTCGAAGGCCGGCCCGGTGACCGAGCTGCGCCGCCGGGTCGAGGCCGACCCGGACGACCATCAGGCACGGTTCGACCTGGCCACGGCACTGCATGCCAAGGGCGATGTCGCTGCGGCCGTGGACGAGCTGCTTGACCTGTTCCGCCGTGCCCGCGACTGGAACGAGGGCGCCGCCAAGGCGCAGCTTCTGACGATCTTCGAGGCGCTGAAGCCGAACGACCCCATCGTGCTGAAGGGGCGGCGGCGGCTGGCCTCGATGGTCCTGGTGTAGGAACGGCGCGGGCGGGGCGTGCTGCCCCGCCGCGACATTTGCCGAACACGGCGCGCGGCCTAGGTTGAAGGCATCATGAAACCCATCGACCTGCCTGACACCATCCCCGTCTTTCCGCTGCCGGGTGCGCTGCTGCTGCCCCGCGCCCGCCTGCCGCTGCATATCTTCGAGCCGCGCTACCTGCAGATGCTGGACGACACGATGAAGACGGCGCACCGGCTGATCGGGATGGTCCAGCCGCGCGAGGTGCCGAACGGGCATGGCGAGAAGCGGCTTCATGCCATCGGCTGCGCCGGGCGCCTGACCGGGTTTTCGGAGACCGAGGACGGGCGCTACATGATCTCGCTGTCCGGGGTGTCGCGGTTCCGGGTGCGGGAGGAGGTGGCGGGCTTCACGCCCTATCGCCGCTGCACGGTGGACTGGGCCCCGTTCGCGCGCGATCTTGGCGCGGCCGAGGACGACCCGCGCTTTGACCGCCCGGCCTTCCTGGACCTGCTGGGGCGGTTCTTCCGGGCGATGGAGCTTTCGACCGACTGGTCGAGCCTGAAGGAGGCGGATACCGAGCTTCTGATCAACTCGCTGTCGATGCTGCTGCCGTTCTCGCCCGAGGACAAGCAGGCGCTGCTGGAGGCGCCATCCCTGACCACCCGGCGCGAGACGATGGTGACGCTGATCGAATTTGCGCTGCACGGCGATTCCGGCGAGAAGATCGTGCAATGACGAGTGTCGCGCCGGGCACCCAGCCGATCGACCGCCGGATGCTGGAGGCCCTGGTCTGCCCGGTCACGCAGGCGGTTCTGACCTATGATGCCGAACGGCAGGAACTGGTGTCCAAGGCCGCGAACCTGGCCTTTCCGATCCGCGACGGGATTCCCGTGATGCTGGTGATCGAGGCGCGCGACATCGGCTGAACGCGCGGGTCAGAGCGGCTGGCCGCGCAGCAGGCGCGGCAGGTCGCCCGACAGCCCGGCCGCCTGCCGCATGAAGGCGCGACGCAGGACAGGCGTGGCCGATACCAGCCCCATGCCGATATCACGCAGCGGGCGCAGGATCGGGTTATCATTGGAAAACAGACGGTTGACGGCATCCATGCCCAGGGCCAGCGCGGTCGTGTCGAACCGCCGCCAGCGCTGATAGCGGTCCAGCACGTCGGGGGCTGCGATGTCCTCGCCCCGGCGCTGTGCCTCGACCAGGGTTTCGGCCAGCGCGGCCACGTCGCGCAGGCCAAGGTTCAGCCCCTGCCCGGCGATCGGGTGGACGCCATGCGCGGCATCGCCCACCAGCACGACGCGCGGCGCGACCCAGCGTTCGGCCAGCGACAGCGACAAGGGATAGGTGAAGCGGTCGCCCGCCAGTCTCAGCGCCCCCAGGAACTCGCCCACGCGGGGACGGACCGCCGCAAGGTAGGCATCGTCGGGCAGCGCCTGGATCGCGGCGGCGCGGGCATCGGTTTCCGACCAGACGAGCGACGACATGTTGCCGGGCAGGGGCAGGATGGCCAGCGGTCCCTCGGGCATGAAGAACTGATGCGCGATGCCGTGGTGGGGAAGGTCGTGTTCGATGGCGGTGACAAGCGCCGTCTGGCCATAGGCCCAGCCCCGGCGCCGCAGCCCCGCCCGGGTCGCGGTGCCGGACCCGCGCCCGTCGCAGCCCACGATCAGCCGCCCCGACACCCGTGTGCCCGAGGCCAGCGTCACCGATGCGCCCCTGGCCGTCACCTCCTGTGCGGTCACGGTCTGGCCGGGATGGCGGGCGATGCCGGGCGTGGCGGCAACCCGGTCCATCAGCGCGCCATGCAGGAACCGGTCCTCCAGCATCGCACCCATCTGGCCGTCATCCAGTTCTGCCGCATCGAAGTGCAGGAAGAACGGGGCGGCACCCTCGCCCGCGCGCCCGTCGCTGGCCTTGACCTGCAGGATGGGCTGCGCGTGGTCTGCCACCAGCGGCCAGACGCCGAGCGCGGACAGCAGCCGCTGCGATGCGGCGGCCAGCGCATAGGCGCGCCCGTCGAAGCCGCGCTCGCGCCGCATCTGCGCGGGCCGCGCGTCGACGATGGCAGAGGTCAGACCGGCATGCGCCAGCGCAAGCGCCAGGGCCGGGCCGTTCAGCCCGCCACCAACGATGAGAATATCGGCATCATGTTCCATGACCCGGACTATGGCGCGGGGCGCGGGATTGTCCATGCGCCGAGGTGCCGCTAGCTTTCGCGCATGGTGCGGGGGCGGGGTGGGCGATGAACTGGCTGTGGATGACGGCGGGCGATCTGGGGCGGGCGATCGGCGCGGGCCGGATCAACGCCATGGAACTGACCGAGGCGTTTCTGGACGCCATCGCCGCGCATCCCGAGGGCGGGCGCATCTATGCCCGCATGACCCCCCGCCGGGCACGGTCGATGGCGATGGCGGCGGCCGACCGGGCCAAGGCCGGGCGGCGGATCGGGCCGCTGGATGGCGTGCCGCTGTCATGGAAGGACAACATCGACGCGGCCGGCGCCTATTGCGAGGCGGGATCGGCGCTGCTGAAGGGCCGCATCCCCGAACAGGACGCCACCATCCTGCACACCGCCACGGCGCAGGGCACCGTCTGCCTGGGCAAGACGCATATGTCCGAGCTTGCCTTTTCGGGCCTGGGGCTGAACCCGGTCATCGCGACGCCGCCCTGCGCGAACTTCCCGGGCGCCGTGCCGGGCGGATCATCCTCGGGCGCGGCGGCATCGGTGGCGCATGGCCTGGCGCCGGCGGCTGTCGGCACCGATACCGGCGGTTCGGTGCGCATTCCGGCGGCGTGGAATGATCTGGTGGGGTTCAAGCCCGGGCATGGGCGCCTGCCGCTGACCGGGATCGTGCCGCTGTGCCTGCGGTTCGACGCGCCCGGGCCGCTGGCGCGGTCGGTCGAGGATTGCGCACTGATCCTTGCCGCACTTGAGGGGCGCGTTGCCCCTGACCTGACCGGCGCGTCGCTGCGCGGTGCGCGCCTTGCGGTCCTGGATACCGTTGCGATGGACGACCTGCGCGACGCACCGGGCACCGGGTTCGACACGGCATCCGACCGGCTGTCGCGGGCGGGTGCGCGGATCGACCGGCTGGCCGCGCCCGAAGTGGCCGAGGCGATGGGCCTTGCAGGCGCCCTGTTCACCGCCGAGGCCTACGGGCTGTGGCGCGACCGCATCGAGTTTGCCCCCGGACTGATGTTTCCCCGCATCCTCGATCGGTTCCGCGCGGGTGGCGCGGTCAGCGCGGCGGATTACGTATCGGGCTGGCGGCGGCTGGAGGAACTGCGCGCCGCATGGGCGGCCCGCGTGGCGGGCTATGACGCGGTGATCCTGCCCACCGCCCCGATCCTGCCGCCCGACGCCAAGCGGCTGCTTGAGGATGACGGCTATTATGTCACCGAGAACCTGCTGGCGCTGCGCAATACCCGCATCGGCAACCTGATGGGGTCGGCGGCCGTCACCCTGCCGACCGGCCAGCCAAGCTGCGGTCTGATGATGATGGCCGGTCCGGGGCACGAGGAACGCCTGCTGCGGCTGGCTGCGGCAGCCGAACGCGCCCTGGGCTGAGCGCGGCACCGGGCGGGCGGGTCAGGTCAGCCACAGCCGGGCATAGGGTGGCAGGGCGATGTTGTCGTGGAAGGTGGCCACGGCGGCATCCGACAGGGCGTCATGCATCCGGGCCGCGCCCAGCGTCCGGGCGAAGGTGGCGGGCAGGTGCTGCCACCCCTCGGTGAAGTTGAACAGGCACAGGATCGTGCCGGTGGGTGCCCGGCGCGCCACCGCGAACAGCGCGGGGTTGCCGGTGTCGCAGACGACCGTCGGATGGCCCGCGTGCAGGCCGGGCGTCGCCCGGCGACGGGCCAGGATGTGCCGCACCCCCCGGAACACGCGGGCGGCGGGCGACTGGCCGGTCTCGCGGTCCTCTGCCGTGGCCCAGTCCATCCGCGGGCGGTGCACCCAGCGGCTGTCATGCGCGTGTTCCGGCACGCCGAGATAGCCGTGGTCGTTCGGCAGGGCGAGTTCGTCGCCCATGTAGACCAGGGGGATGCCGCCCCAGGCCGCGATCAGCGCATGACCCATCAGGATGCGCTGCACCGCCAGTTCGGCGGCGCCTGCATCGCCCGCCGCCTCTGCCCGCTCCAGCCCGGCGAGCGAGGCGAAACTGCCCGAGATGCGCTTGTCGCCCGTTGCCTCGTTCACCTGGAACAGCGCGCCCCGGGCGAAACTGCCGGGAAACACGCCTTCGTAGAAATCCGACAGGAAGGCCCGGTGGCCCTGCCCGGTCAGGCCCATCGCGGCCGCATCCTCGTCGGTGATCGCCCAGCCGATGTCGTCATGGCAGCGCAGATAGGTCGCATAGGTGGCATTCGTCAGCCGATCCGGGAAATGCGTTCCCAGCACATGCGTCATCAGCCGCGTGTCGCGTGTGGCCAGCGACGACCAGAACTGCACCATCAGGCTGTTGTGATAGGCCAGATTGCCCTCTTTCCCGTCATGCTCGCCGCGGCCCAGGTAGGGCAGCATCTCGGCGGGCGCGACGATCGCCTCTTCCAGATGGATCACCGCCGGGCAGACGATCCGGCACACCGCGCGCAGCGCCCGCAGCAGCATGTGAACCTCGGGCTCGGACTGGCAGCGGGTGCCCATCCGCTTCCACATGAAGGCCACGGCATCCAGCCGCAGCACATCCACCCCCCGGTTGGCGAGGAACAGCATGATCTCGGCCACCTCGAGGAACACCTGCGGGTTGGCCCAGTTCAGATCCCACTGATGTTCGTTGAACGTGGTCCAGACCCATTTGCCGAACGCAGGGTAGAAGGTGAAGTTGCCCGGCGCGTTGTCGGGAAACACCTCGACCAGCGTCCGTTCGTACTGCCTGGGCAGGGTGTCGTCGGGGAACATCAGGTAATAGTCCTGATAGGCCGCGTCGCCCCTGGCCGCCTTCCGTGCCCAGGCATGTTCCTTGGCGGTGTGGTTCAGCACGAGATCGACGCACAGGTTGATGCCGCGTGCGCGGAAGGCGCGCGCCACGTCCTCCAGATCGTCCATCGTGCCATAGGCGGGGTTCACCTTGCGGTAGTCCATCACCGAATAGCCGCCGTCGCTGTCGTCGGGGCGGGGCTTCAGGCAGGGCATCAGATGGACATAGGTGACGCCCAGATCCTCGAGATAGGGAAGCCGGTCCAGCACCCCCTTCAGGCTGCCCGCGAAGCGGTCGATGTAGAACACATAGCCCGCCCGGTCGGACCGCTGGAACCAGTCGGGCTCCAGGTCGCGCTGCAGGTCCAGCCGCCTCAGGTCGGCCGCGCGGCCGTCCCAGGCCTTGCGCATCGCACCGAGCAGACGCTTGCGGAACGCCGGATAGTCCGCCCGCATGGCGTAGAGCGCGTCGAGCATCGGCCACAGATCGGGGGCGGACCGGGCAAGGCGCAGGTCGAAGATGTCGTGATCATCGGCGGGTCGCGCCGCGCGGGTTGCCTTGGCCATGGTATCCCCCCTTCGACCTGTGCCGACGATAGGGGTTCCAAAGCGGTTTGGAAAGGGATTCGCAGGCTCTAGCCCTGCACCACCAGCCGCGTTTCCGGGCGGATGCGCGGCGCGATCCAGCCAAGGTCGGCGCGGTCGAAGGCCACGCAACCGGCGGTCGGAAAGCGCGGTCGCCGCCACACATGCACGAAGATCGCCGAGCCTCGCCCGGGTTCGGCCTGCGGCCAGTTCCAGTCGGTCAGCAGCAGCAGGTCATAGACCGGATCGGGGCGCATCAGGCGTTCGTGCGAATACCCGTGCGGCACCCGCACCGGCAGGTTGTAGCGGGGATCGCGCGGATCGTCGGACCACAGATCCCCCGGCGTCACCGGCAGCGCCCAGTCGGCCGGGCGGGCCATGCGGTCGGCGCGGTACAGCATCCCGACCAGACGATGGGTTCCGGCGGGGGTGGCACCGTCGCCCTCGCGCTTGGCGCGGGCGGGCACGATGCCGCCCCGCCCGATGCTGACCGGAAAGCGGCGCCCCATGAACCGGGCGCCCCAGCGTGTCACGACGATGTCCAGCCGGTTCACAGCAGATGCCCCGACTTTGCCGCCTTGGTCGCCAGATAGCCGGCGTTCTCGGCCGTCTGCCCCACCCGCAGCGGCACCCGTTCGGCCACGGCCACGCCGCAGGATTCCATCATCGCGATCTTGCGGGGGTTGTTCGTCAGCAACCGCACCGCGGAAAATCCCATGCGTCGCAGGATCGCCGCCCCGATGCGGAAATCGCGCTCGTCATCCTCGAACCCAAGCCGGTGATTGGCCTCGACGGTGTCAAAGCCCTGGTCCTGCAGGGCATAGGCACGCATCTTGTTGGCCAGCCCGATGCCCCGCCCCTCCTGGTTCAGATACAGCAGGACACCCGCGCCTTCCGCGCCCATCTGCGCAAGCGCCGCGCGCAGTTGCGGCCCGCAGTCGCATTTCAGGCTGCCCAGCACATCGCCGGTGAAGCAGGCCGAATGCAGCCGCGCCAGCACCGGGCGGGCCCGGTCGGGGCGCCCGATCTCGATCGCATAGTGATCCTCGCCGCCATCGTCGGGGCGGAACACATGCACCCGTCCGGCGTCGGAGGCCGCCATCGGCAGGCGTGCCGAGACCACCGCATGCAGCGGCGCGAAGCGCGCGAGTTCCGGCATCGCCTCGGCCAGGGCAAGCACGGTCAGCCCATGCGCCGCCGCCACCGCAAGCGGCGCATCCACCGCCACCACCAGCGCCGCCGGCAGCAGATGCGCCGATTTCGCCAGCAGCAGCGCCGCGCGGTGAAGCTCGGCGCCCCCTTCGCGCACCGACCGGAACGGTCCCTTCATCGGAACCGACAGGTCGGCCACCGGGTCGGCCACGGCGGCCACCCAGGGCGCCCCGGCATCGCCCGGCACCAGAAGCCGTGCCACATCGCCATGATAGGCGCGCGCCTTCAGCGTTTCCGCCCGCCGTGCGGTGATGGCCAGTTCGACGGGACCAAGCGCGCGCAGGTCGGCCAGGCGGGCGGCGCCCGCCGCCTCGGCCGCGACGGCCAGCACCCCGGCACCCGCATCGGTCAGCACGACGGGCACGCCCATGCGCAGGTCGCCACGCGCGCGGGCCAGCCTTTCCGTCAGCGAAAGCGAAAGCGTCATCAGCGGCCCCTCCGATCTCTCCCTAGCGCCGCGCGCAGGAAATTGAAACATTGCCCCCGCAGCCGACACGTCCGCGTGAAGGATCTGCAAGAATGCTTGCCCAGCCCCGGCCCTGATCGCATCTGACCCGCAAGATGGAGGGCAAAGCCATGGCATCCTTGCGGAAAATCCTGCTGGTCGATGACGACGACGATCTGCGCGAGGCGCTGTCGGAACAGCTGGTCATGACCGAAGACTTCGACGTGTTCGAGGCCGCCAACGGCGCCGAAGGCATGGAGAAGGCGAAGGCCGGGCTCTATGACCTTGTGATCCTGGACGTGGGGCTTCCGGACACCGACGGGCGCGAGCTCTGCCGCCGGATGCGCAAGGCGGGGGTCAAGTGCCCCATCCTGATGCTGACGGGCCACGATTCGGACGCCGACACGATCCTGGGGCTTGATGCCGGGGCGAACGACTACGTGACCAAGCCGTTCAAGTTCCCCGTCCTGCTGGCCCGGATCCGCGCCCAGTTGCGGCAGCACGAACAGTCCGAGGATGCGATCTTCCAGCTTGGTCCCTATACCTTCAAGCCCGCGCAGAAGATGCTGCTGGACGAGAAGGAAAAGAAGATCCGGCTGACCGAGAAGGAAACCAACATCCTGAAGTTCCTGTACCGGGCGCAGTCGGGCGTGGTGGCGCGCGATGTGCTGCTGCACGAGGTCTGGGGCTACAATGCCGGGGTGACCACCCACACGCTCGAGACCCACATCTACCGGCTGCGCCAGAAGATCGAACCCGATCCCTCGAACGCCCGGCTGCTGGTGACGGAATCGGGTGGTTACCGATTGGTCGCATAGCGACAAATTGTTGCCCCAATCGGATGCAATCATCTTTAGCGTGCGTTACTGTTGCATCTGAGAGTTCCCCTTGTCGCGTCGGGGTTATGGCGTGGCACCTCCCTGTTGGACCTGGCCGGGCGGCGACGCCCGGCCTTTTTTGTGGTGCCGGGACGGGGACGGTTGAGCGTCGGGCGCTGCCCCCCTAGGGTGGCGTCGCCTGACGGAGACCGCACATGCCCTTCACCCTTGCCACCTGGAACATCAATTCGGTCCGACTGCGGGAGGGGCTGGTCGCCCGTTTCCTGGCGGACGAGGCGCCCGACATCCTGTGCCTGCAGGAATGCAAGACGCCGGTCGAGAAGTTTCCGATGGAGCAGTTCGCGGCGCTTGGCTATCCGCATCTCGTGGCGCGGGGACAGAAGGGCTACAACGGCGTCGCGATCCTGAGCCGGGTACCGTTGCAGGATGCCGGGTCGAGCGACTTTGCGGGGCTGGGGCATGCGCGCCATGTGGCGGCGCGGCTGCCGTCGGGCGTGGTGATCCACAACTGCTATGTGCCTGCGGGCGGCGACATTCCGGACCGGGTGGAGAATGTGAAGTTCGGGCAGAAGCTGGACTACCTGACCCACATGCGGGACTGGGCGCGGGCCGAGCGGCCGGGGCGGGCGATCCTGGTGGGCGACCTGAACATCGCGCCGCGCGAGGATGACGTCTGGAATCACAAGGCGCTGCTGAAGATCGTGAGCCACACTCCGATCGAGGTTGACCATCTGGCCCAGGCGCAGGAGGCGGGGCGCTGGGTGGATGTTACGCGGCGGGACATCCCGGAGGGGCTGCTGTATTCCTGGTGGTCCTACCGCGCGGCCGACTGGGACACGGCCGACAAGGGGCGGCGGCTGGATCATGTGTGGGCCACGCCGGACATCGCGGGGGCGGCGCATGGCAGCCGGATTCTGCGGGCGGCGCGGGGATGGGACCAGCCGTCCGACCATGCGCCGGTCTTTGCCAGCTTCGATCTGGACCCCTGAGCGGAGCGTCCCACCGTGGGACGCTTTGCAAGCCAAGCAATATCAAAGGCTTGACCCGTCCGGATTCATCACCTGTTAACCTTTGGCCGCCCGCGCGCCAAAGATCGCGCTGCCGACGCGCACATGGGTCGCGCCGTGGGCCACCGCGGCCTCGAAGTCGCCCGACATGCCCATCGACAGGCCGGACAGGCCGTTGCGCGATGCGAGGCCGGCCAGCATGGCGAAATGCGGCGTGCTGTCGGCCTCGTCCGGGGGGATGCACATCAGGCCCGCCACCGGCAGGTCCATGCCGCGCAGCGATGCGACGAAGGCATCCACATCCTCGGGCGCGATCCCGGCCTTTTGCGGTTCGGCCCCGGTGTTCACCTGCACGAAAAGCGCGGGGCAGGCCCCGCGTGACTGCGCGAGGCGTGCGAGCTTTTCCGCGAGGCTGGGCCGGTCGACGGTATGGATGGCATCGAACAACTCGACGGCGGCCTTGGCTTTGTTCGTCTGCAGCGGCCCGATCATGTGCAGCGCGACAGCCTGGAAGCGCGCCTTCCAGGCGGGCCACTTGGCCTGCGCCTCTTGCACGTAGTTCTCGCCAAAGATGCGGTGGCCCTGCGCCAGCACGGCCTCGACGCGGTCCGCGGGCTGGACCTTGGAAACGGCGATCAGCGTGACCGAACCGGGCGCCCTGCCCGCGGCCGAAACCGCGCTGGCCAGCCGTGCAACGATGGTGTCAAGCGACATGCAAGCCTCCGGTCCGGAACCGGGGGCAACCTAGACATCCCGGCCGAAAAGGAAAGGGCGGGCCGATGGCCCGCCCCCCGTCAGACTGTTCCGACGCGATCAGAACGAGAAGCGGATGCCGAGGTCGGCATAGGTTTCGTCGCTGAAGCCGCGCTGGATCGTGCCGGCCAGCGTCGCGCCGCCCAGATCGTAGTCGAAGCCGATGCCGATCGCGAAATCCTTGGCGAGCGTGTTGTCATCGTTCCCGGCGATGTAGGCGCCCAGACCGAGCCCGTTGGCCAGCTTGGTGCGGCCATAGAGCGTGGTGGTGGCCGAGTTGGCCGAGCCGTTGTCCATGTAGTGCAGGCCGATCGCGGTATCGTCGTTGATCGCGTATTCGCCGGTGATCGCATAGACGTCGTTGCCGTCCTCGAAGCCGCCGTTGAACGAGGCACCGACACCGATCGAGAACTGGCCGGCCGTGTAGTCGAACGAGATCGAGACCTCGTCTTCCACGCCCGCGGGCAGCGCACGCACGTTCTGGTTCGGCGTCACATAGGACAGGCGCGCCGTCAGGTCGCCCACCGTGTAGGACGCGAACACACCCATGCGGTTGATCTGATCCGCGCCGTAGGGCGAGGTCTCATAGGCGGCGTAGTTCGCGAAGGCATAGCTGCCGAAGGTGGACCCGATATAGCCGAGTTCGGAGTTGTAGAGCAGCGCCATCGAGTCGAGCGCGGTGTCGACGTTACCGATCTGCACGTAGAGGCCACCGGTTTCGGCATAGAGATAGGCCGCGCTGAGCGTAGCGCCCGAACGGTCGCCGAAGATGTCGTCGGTGTCATTGATGCGCGACTGGTCATACTGCATCCGGATCCGGCCGCCGAGCGTCACGCCCGAGTCGAGCTCCTTGGATGCGTCGAAGTTGAAGCGCAGGCGCATGTTGACGGTGGCCTTGGATTCACCGGCGCCGACGGGATCGCTGTAGACGATACCGGCGCGGGCCGAGCCGCCGATCGAGAAGTCAGCGGCCGCGACACCGGCCGAGAGCACGAGCGCCGAGGTGGCGAGGAGGATTTTCTTCATCTGGAGCCCCATTGTTCTATCAGAGGGCAGGTCGCCGCTGCGCAACCCGCGTTGTCGTACAGTCTTCATACTTTGCATTCCGCGACGCAAGGATGCGTGCCTGCTGCACGGCAGATCATGCGGCACTGCGGCACCGCCGCAACAACAGGATCATGCCACGGGGATGTGACGGGGGTGGGAAAATCGCCGCGCCGCCGCGCTGCACAGGCTTTCGGCAGTGCCGGGAAAAGCGATGCGCGGCCGGGCAGAAAGGAAAGACCGGCAGCCGGGAACGGGCCGCCGGGAATAGAAAGAGCGGGCGCGAGGCCCGCTCTTCCAGAGGGTGCTGTCGTTCCGATCAGAACGAGAAGCGGATACCCAGGTCGGCGTAGGTGGTGTCCGAGTGCGACTTCTGGATGGTGCCCGCGAGGGTCGCGCCGCCCAGGTCGTAGTCGAAGCCGATGCCGTAGGCAGTCTTTTCGGCGACGCCGGTCTTGCTGTTCGCGCTCGACACGAAGGCGCCGAGGCCCAGGCCGTTGGCCAGCTTGGTGCGGCCGTAGAGCGAAACCGACGAACCCTTGTCAGCGCCGGCCCCGGTCTTGCCGTGGTCGAACAGCTGCAGACCGATCGCGGTGCCGGGCTGGATTTCGTATTCGGCGCCGATGAAGCCGATGTCGTTGCCGTCGATGAAGTTGCCGTTGGCAGCGAAGGCCGCCGAAACGGTGAACGCGCCGGCCTTGTAGTTCGCCGAGATCGAGATTTCCTCAGCGACGCCGACCGGCAGGTCGGTCACGTTCTGGTTCGGGTTCACATACGAGATCCGCGCCACCAGGTCGCCCACCGAGTAGGAGGCGAACAGGCCCATGCGGTTGATCTGGGTGCCGTAGGTGTACGGGCCGGTCACGTAGGCGGTGTAGGACGACAGGTTGTAGCCGCCCTGGGTGGTGCCGACATAGCCGAGTTCCGCAGCGTACAGCAGCGCGGCCGAGTCAAAGGCGGTGTTCACGTTACCGACTTCGACGCGCAGGCCGCCGGCCGTGGCGTAGAGGTAGGCGGCGTTCAGCGCGGCGCCCGAACGGTTGCCGAAGATGTCGTCCGAGTCGTTGATGCGCGACTGGTCGTACTGCATCCGGATCCGGCCACCGAGGGTCACGCCCGAGTCCAGCTCTTTCGACGCGTCGATGTTGAAGCGCAGGCGCATGTTGACGCGGGTCTTGGTCGCGCCGGTGCCCGGGTCGCTGTTGTAGACGATACCGGCGCGGGCCGTCCCGCCGATCTTGAAGTCCGCCGCGGCGACGCCGGCCGACAGCATCAGCGCTGTGGTGGCGAGGAGTACCTTTTTCATGTTTTCCCTCATGGTCAGAAAGGTGCACCCAACCCTGGAAGATTGGGCCAGGAATGATCGCTGTTTCATCCCGCGCACCCGTCATTGCAAGTTAACTCGGCAGCTTCCGCAAAAACCGGCCCCCGATGGTGCAGTCACGCAACACCATGTTTCCGCCGCAGAGGGGGCACGGCGCCGCCGCGCCGCCGCCGCATTGCCGGGCATCGGAATCCGGTCTGTCCCGCAACCGCTTGTCACCCGGACGGGCGCGCGTTAGACAGGGCGCCACGGCGGAATTGCGGGGTCGAAGGCATGACATTTGCGCGCGCTGGGCGCATGGCCCTGGTCTTGCTGGTGCTGATTCCCCTCGCGGCCTGCGGGCGCGGCAGCATCGGCAGCGGATTCGGCAGCCTGGGCGGGATCGGCGGCACCCCGCGCGACCCGAACGACCGTTCCGGATCGGCGGTGCCCCGTGACGAACGCCTGAGCCACCTGGACAGCCGCACGACGCTTGGCCAGCTGTTCGCGGGCAATGCCGACCCGAACGTGACGGTCGGGGTCAACAAGTACCTTTGGCGCGCCTCGCTCGACATCCTGAACTTCCTGCCGATCGAGGCCGTCGATCCGTTCACCGGCGTGATCGTCACCGGCTATGGCGCCCCGCCCGGCGGCGGCCGCGCCTATCGCGCGACGATCTACATCCAGGACCCCGCGCTGGATGCGCGGTCGCTGCGCGTGGCGTTGCAGGCGCGGGGCGGCGGCGCGGTGTCGCGCGAGACGCATCGCGCGGTCGAGGATGCGATCCTGACGCGCGCCCGGCAGTTGCGGGTGGCGGACAGCCGCCTCTGACACGCAGCCGGCAGGGGTGGACCGGGCCGGGCCGGGGGTGTAATTCCGCCCCGGAACCGCACCGAAGGACGCCCGATGTCGCGCTACGATCCCGCCGTCACCGAACCGAAATGGCAGGCAGCCTGGGAACAGGCGGGCGTGTTCCGCGCCAAGGCCGACCCGGCCCGGGCCAAGTACTATGTGCTGGAGATGTTCCCCTATCCCTCGGGGCGCATCCACATGGGGCACGTGCGCAACTACACGATGGGCGACGTGGTGGCGCGCACCAAGGCCGCGCAGGGGTTCAGCGTGCTGCACCCGATGGGCTGGGACGCCTTCGGGATGCCCGCCGAGAATGCCGCGATGGAACGGGGCGGCCACCCCAAGGACTGGACCTGGGGCAACATCGCCGACATGCGCGCGCAGATGAAGCCGCTGGGACTGTCGATCGACTGGAGCCGCGAATTCGCCACCTGCGACCCGGAATACTATGGCCAGCAGCAGGCGATGTTCCTCGACATGCTGGAGGCCGGGCTGATCTATCGCAAGGCCGCCGTGGTCAACTGGGACCCGGTGGACATGACCGTTCTGGCCAACGAGCAGGTGATCGACGGCAAGGGCTGGCGGTCGGGCGCGGCGGTCGAGCGCCGGGAACTGACGCAGTGGTTCTTCCGCATCTCGGACTATTCGGAGGAGCTGCTGAACGCGCTGGAGGGGCTGACCGCCTGGCCCGAGAAGGTGCGGCTGATGCAGGCGAACTGGATCGGCAAGTCGCGCGGGCTGCAGTTTGCCTTTGACACCGTGGGGGCGCCGGAAGGCTTTGAACGTCTTGAGGTCTATACCACCCGGCCCGACACGCTGATGGGCGCGGCCTTTGCCGCGATCAGCCCGGATCACCCGCTGGCCAAGGCGCTGGAGGCAGACCCCCGCGTGGCGGCGTTCATCGCCGAGTGCCGCAGGGGCGGCACCAGCGCCGAGGAGATCGAGACGGCCGAGAAGATCGGATTCGACACCGGCATCCGGGTGAAGCACCCGCTGGACCCCGACTGGGAATTGCCGGTCTGGATCGCCAACTTCATCCTGATGGACTATGGCACCGGCGCCATCTTCGGCTGCCCGGCGCATGACCAGCGCGACTTCGACTTTGCCACGAAGTACGGCCTGCCGATCATCCCGGTCTTCGTGCCGATGGACCTGACACCGCCGCAGGCCGCGATGAACCCCTTCACCTGCGCCCTGGTGCCGGCCAAGGACTTTCTCGTGCAGTATGTGCGCGGCTTTGCCGGGCAGGAATGCCAGACCGGCGAGCAGGCGGTCGATGCCGCCATCGCCCATGCCGAGGCGCATGGCTATGGCCGGGGCGTCACCAAGTACCGGCTGCGCGACTGGGGAATCAGCCGCCAGCGCTATTGGGGCTGCCCGATTCCCGTGGTGCATTGCCCGGCCTGCGGCGTGGTGCCCGAGCGGAAGGAGAACCTGCCGGTCGAACTGCCCTATGACGTGTCGTTCGACGTGCCGGGCAACCCGCTGGACCGGCACCCGACCTGGCGCAACTGCGCCTGCCCGCAATGCGGCGGGGCCGCGCAGCGCGAAACCGACACGATGGACACGTTCGTCGATTCGTCCTGGTACTTCGCCCGGTTCACCGCGCCCCGCGCGACCACGCCGACCGACCCGCAGGAAGCCGCCTACTGGATGAACGTGGACCAGTATATCGGCGGCATCGAGCATGCGATCCTGCACCTGCTGTATTCGCGGTTCTTTGCCCGGGCCATGGTCAGGACCGGCCACCTGCCGGCCTCGGCCGCCGAACCGTTCAATGCGCTGTTCACGCAGGGCATGGTGACGCACGAGATCTACCGCACGACCGACGCGGCGGGCCGCCCGGTGTACCATCTGCCCGAGGACGTGATCCGCGGCGAGGAGGGCGCGACGCTGCGGGACGGCACCGCGGTCGAGGTGATCCCCTCGGCCAAGATGTCGAAATCGAAGAAGAATGTCGTCGATCCGATGAACATCATCGCCAGTTTCGGCGCCGACACCGCCCGCTGGTTCGTGATGTCGGACAGCCCGCCCGAACGCGATGTCGAATGGACCTCGGCCGGGGCCGAGGCGGCCGCCAAGCATCTGTCGCGGGTGTGGCGGCTGGCGGACGAGGCATCGCGCGCCGAGGGCCCGGCGATGCCCGCCGACCAGGACCTGGCCCGCGCCACCGCCCGCGCCATCGTGGATGTCACGGCCGGGATCGAGGGGTTTGCCTTCAACAAGGCGGTCGCGGCGCTCTATACCTTCACCAACGCCGTGGCGCGTTCGGACGCGGGCCCCGCGGCGCGGCGGGACAGCCTGCGGGTGATGGCGCAGCTGATGCAGCCGATGGTGCCGCATCTGGCCGAGGATGTCTGGGCGATGGCGGGGGGAGAGGGGCTGGTGGCGATGGCCCCCTGGCCCAAGGCCGACCCGGCGCTTCTGGTCGAGGACGAGATCGTCCTGCCGGTACAGATCAACGGCAAGCGGCGCGGCGAGATCCGCGTGCCCCGCGACATGGCCGCCGCCGATGTGGAACGGATGGCGCTGGCCGACGAGCAGGTGATCCGGTTCCTGGCGGGACAGCCGGTGAGGAAACTGATCGTGGTACCGGGGCGCATCGTCAATGTCGTGGTCTGACCGCCGCACCCTGCTGCTGTGTCTGGCGGCCGCGGGCTGCGGCTTTGCGCCCGCCTATGCGCCGCAGGGCGGGGCGGCCGCGCTGCAGGGCCGCATCGGCACCGCGGACCCCGGCGACAAGGCGGCCTTTGACCTTGTGGCGCGGCTGGAGGACCGGCTGGGCAGCCCGGAGGCGCCGCTGTTCCGGATCGACTATGCCATCCGCACGAAACCGCTGGGCGTGGGCATCACCCCCGAGGGCGCGGTGACGCGCTATACGCTGACCGGGGGGGTGGACTGGCGGCTGGTCGAGCAGGCGACCGGGGTGGAACGGCTTTCGGGCCGCGCCGAAAGCTTCACCAGCTATTCGACGACCGGGTCCACCGTGGCCGCGCTGGCGGCCGAGGAGGACGCCCAGGCGCGGCTGATGCGGATTCTGGCGGACCAGATCGTGACGCGAATCATCGCCGATGCGCGACGCCTGACGGGGACGCCGTGAACCTGAAGGGCGCCGCCGCCGCGCGCTACTGCGCGGCGCCCGACCCCGCCCATGCGGGGCTGCTGCTGTCGGGGGCCGATCCGATGCGGGTGGCGCTGAAGCGGCAGGAGGCCGTGGCCGCCATCGTCGGGCCGTCGGGCGAGGCCGAGATGCGGCTGACGCGGATTGCGGCCGCCGAGTTGCGGCGCGATCCGGCGCTGCTGTCGGACGGGCTGCGGGCGCAGGGGTTCTTTCCGGGGCGGCGGGCGGTGCTGGTCGAGGATGCGGGCGACGGGTTGGCGGATGTGGTTGGCGCGGCGCTGGCCGACTGGCGCCCCGGCGATGCGCAGATGGTGGTGACGGCCGGGGCGCTGACGCCGAAGTCGGCGCTGAAGGCGGTGTTCGAGGGCCGCCGCGACTGTGTGTTCATCGCGCTGTGGGACGATCCGCCGGGCCGCGAGGAGATCGAGGCCGAACTGGCCCGCGCGGGACTGCGCACCATCGCCCCCGCGGCGCTGGCGGAACTGGAGGTGCTGGCGCGTGCGCTGGAGCCCGGGGATTTCCGGCAGACGCTGGAGAAGATCGCGCTGTACAAGCTGGGCGACGCGACGCCGCTGACGCCGGACGAGATCGCGGCACTGGCGCCCGCGACGGTCGAGGCGGAGGTGGACGAGGTGATCCGCGCGGCGGCCGAGGGACAGGCCGGCGCGGTGGGCCCGCTGATGCGGCGGCTGGAAGGACAGGGCGTGGCCCCGGTAACCATCTGCATCGGCGCGCTGCGGTATTTCCGCATGCTGCACGCGGCGGCGGCGGACGCGGGTGGCGCGGCGCAGGCCATCGCGCGGATGCGCGGCGTGCCGTTCAAGGCCCGCGATGCGATGGTCGCGCAGGCGGGCCGCTGGGGCGCGCGGCGGCTTGAGGCGGCGCTGTCGGTGCTGATCGAGACCGACCTGACGCTGCGATCGGCGTCGCGGGCGCCGGGCCATGCGCTTGTCGAACGGGCGCTGCTGCGGCTGGCCATGACCGCGGGCGGGCGCGGCTGACACGGGGAATGGATATGGATTACAAGGGATTGTCCGATACGCTGGACGCATTGTGCCACAACGAGACGGATGCGGTGGCGATCATGGCGACCGTGGCCTGCGAACTGCACCACGCACATCCGCTGGCCGACTGGACGGGGTTCTACCGTGTGGTAGCGCCGGAGCTGCTGAAGATCGGGCCCTACCAGGGTGGCCACGGCTGTCTGGTCATCCCCTTCGCGCGCGGGGTCTGCGGCGCCTGCGCGCGGACCGGGACGGCGCAGATCGTGCCCGATGTCGAGGCATTTCCCGACCACATCGCCTGCGCGGCCTCGACCCGGTCGGAACTGGTGCTGCCGGTCCGCAACGGCCGGGGCGACCTGATCGCGGTGCTGGACCTGGACAGCGACACGCCCGCCGCCTTTGACGCGGCGGACGCGGCTGCGTTGCAGGCGATTCTGGACCGGCTGTTCCGCGACGCCGCCTGACCCTACAACCGGCGGCTGGGCACCCAGGCATAGCCCGCCGGGCAGAGGATCACCGCCTCGCGCAGGCCATGCGCCGCCTTGTCGCGCGGCGCGTCCAGCACCATGGCGCCCGGCTCGGACGCGGCACGGGCGCAGGCCGCGTCGGGATCGGCCTCGTGCAGGCGCAGTTCGGCGCCCGCGCCGCGCGGACCCGCCTCGGGCAGGAGCGCATGCAGCGGATGCGCCGCGAAGGTGGCGTCGGCGTGCAGTTGCAGCGGCTGGCCCGCGTGCAGCACGATGGCGAAATCCCGGCTGGCGCGATGCACGGTCATGCCGAACACCCGTGCCAGAAACCCGGCATGCAGTGCGGCATCGGGCACCAGCAGGTTCAGGGTGATGCCGGTCAGCGACCGGCCGAACACGGGGGCGGGGGCGGTTTCATAGTCCATGCCGCGACCGTGGCGGGCCGGATCGCGCCTGTCAAACCCCCGCGGCCGGCACCCCCGCGCGGCAGCGATGTCGGCCCGGTGGGGAAAGCCGGTTGCAGCCCGGGGCCGCGCGGGGTTAGGCAGCACGGACAGGCATGGGAGGGCGGCATGGCGGCGATCACGCTTCTGGACGGCGGCATGGGGCAGGAACTGGTGGCGCGATCGGGCGATGCGCCGACGCCGCTGTGGGCGACGCGGGTGATGCTGGATCACCCGGGGCTGGTGCGGGCGATCCATGCCGACTATTTCGCCGCCGGGGCAACGGTGGCCACGCTGAACACCTATGCGATCCACCACGACCGGCTGGAACGCTTCGGTCTGGACGACCGCTTTGCCGAGCTGCACATGGCCGCGCTGGCCGAGGCGCAGGCGGCGCGCGACGCGCACGGGTCGGGGCGGCTGGCGGCGTCCTTCGGGCCGCTGGTCGCCAGCTACCGGCCCGAAACCTGCCCGCCCCCCGAGGTTGCCGCGCCGAAATATGCCGAGATCGCCCGCCTGCTGGGGCCGCATGTCGACCTGATCCTGTGCGAGACGATGGCCTCGGTCGCGCAGGCCGAGGGCGCATTGCGCGGGGCGGTGGCGGCGGGACGGCCGGTGTGGCTGTCGGTCACGGTGGACGATGCCGACGGCACGCGCCTGCGGTCGGGCGAGGCGGTGGCCGAGCTGGCGCCGCTGGTGGCCGCGCACCGCCCGGCGGCGGTTCTGGCCAACTGCTCGGTCCCCGAGGCGATGGCGGCGGCGCTGGACGCGCTGTCGGTGCTGGGCCTGCCCTTCGGCGCCTATGCCAACGGATTCACCCACATATCGCCGGCGTTCCTGCAGAACAGCCCGACCGTCGATGCCCTGACCGCCCGCCACGACCTGACGCCAGAGCGTTATGCCGAGATGGCGATGGGCTGGGTGGCGCAGGGGGCGACCATCGTCGGCGGCTGCTGCGAGGTCGGGCCCGCGCATATCGCGACGCTGGCCCGGGCCTTGCGCGCGGCCGGGCACGAGATCGCATGACCTATCGCTATGCCCCGCCGCCGGGCGATCCGGTCATCATCCATGCCGATGACCATGTCCTTGTGGTGGACAAGCCCGAGGGGCTTCTGTCGGTTCCGGGCAAGGGGCCGGACAAGGCGGACTGCCTGATCGCGCGGCTGATGCGGGCCTATCCGCGCGTGCTGCTGGTGCACCGGCTGGATACCGATACGTCCGGCGTGATGGTCTTTGCCCGGACGAGCGCGGCGCAGGTGGCGCTGGCCGGACAGTTCGAGCGGCGCGAGACCGCAAAGGTCTATGTCGCCCGGGTCTGGGGCGACGTGGCGGGCGAGGGCGGCACCATCGACCTGCCGCTGATCGTCGACTGGCCCAACCGCCCCCGCCAGCATGTGAACCACGAGACGGGCCGCCCCGCCGTGACCGACTGGCGGGTGATCGGGCGGGCCCCCGGCGAGACCCGGCTGGAGTTGCGGCCACGCACCGGGCGCAGCCACCAGCTGCGGGTGCATTGCCTGGAACTTGGCCATCCGATCCTGGGCGACCCGCTTTACGCGCGCGGGGCGGCGGCAGACCAGCCCCGGCTGATGCTGCATGCCGCGCGGCTGGGATTTGCCCATCCCGCGACCGGCGCGGCGGTGGTGTTCGACAGCCCGGTGCCGTTCTGAGACCGCGCAATCGCCGCCTGTCGTGACGCTTTCGGGCAAGCCCGGCGCGGCGCCCCGGCGATCATGATGCAAACGCGAGGCCCGCCATGACCCAGCATTCCCGCCTTCTGTCGCCGGTCCGCCTGCGGGGCCACACGCTGCGCAACCGCGTGGTGTTCGGCGCGCATACCGCGAACATGGCGGTGGATGGCCTGCCCGGGCGGCAGTTCGGGGCCTACCTGCTGGAGCGGGCCCTGGGCGGTGCCGCGATGATCGTGGCCGAACCGATGCCGGTGCACCGCACGGGCGTCCTGACGCGCGGCAACTTCCGGCATTCCAGCGATGCGGTGATCCCGCATTTCCGGGCCGTCACCGAACCGGTCAGGGACGCGGGCGCGGTGATCCTGCAGCAGCTCTACCACATCGGGGCGCATGGCGATTCGGACCTGAGCTTTGCGCCGCACTGGTCGCCCTCGGGCCACCCCAGCTATCACGACAGCGACGGCAGCCACGCCATGACCGTGACCGAGATCGAGGAACTGATCGCGGCGCATGTGGCGGCGGCGGTCCGCTGCAAGGCCGGGGGCTTTCAGGGGGTCGAGGTCTGGGCGGCCTATCATTCGCTGCTTGACCAGTTCTGGACACCCTGGAGCAACACGCGCGACGACGAATGGGGCGGAAGCCTGGAGAACCGCACGCGGTTCTCGCGCCGGATCGTCGAGGGGATCCGCCGGGCCTGCGGCGAGGATTTCGTGATCGGACTGGCGGTATCCACCTCGGACGCGCATGACGTCACGCTGGGGGTCGAGGCGCTGGCCGAGATCGTGGCGCTGCATGATGCGACCGGGCACATCGACTATGTAACCTGCGGCCATGGCGGCTATCTGGATTTCGAGCGGCTGATGCCGACCTTCCTGTTCGCAGAAAAGCTGACGGCGCCGGTGACGGCGGTGCTGAAGGGCGCGGTGACACATGCGCTTGTGACCTCCGAGGCGCATGTGCGCACGCCCGAGAATGCCGAGGCGGTGATTGCGGCGGGCCAGGCCGACCTGGTGTCGGTGGTGCGGGGGCAGATCGCCGATCCGCACTGGGCGGCCAAGGTGGCGGCGGGACGGGCCGAACGGGTGCGCGGCTGCATTTCCTGCAACCAGATGTGCTGGGGGCGGCGGTCGCGTGACTACTGGATTTCCTGCCTGATCAATCCGTCTGCGGGGCGCGAATGGGAATGGGGCGGCGACCGGTTCAGCCCCGCCGCAACCCCGCGCGACATCCTGGTGGTGGGCGCCGGCCCCGCCGGGCTGGAGGCGGCGCGGGCCGCGGCAGAACGGGGGCACCGGGTGGAACTGCATGAGGCGGGCGCCCGCGTCGGCGGGCAGTTCCGGCTGGCCGGGATGCAGCCGCGCCGGGGCCAGATCATCGACCTTCTGGGCTGGTACGAGGCCGAGCTTGCCCGGCTGGGTGTCGATCTGCGGCTGAATTCCTACCTGGAGGACAGCGACATCGCGGCGCATCCGGCAACCGAGGTGATACTCGCCACCGGGTCGCTGCCCGATCCCGAGGCGCGGCAGCGCTGGCTGCCGGGGGCCGGGCCGATGCCGGGGATCGAGGCGGGCGGCGTATGGTCGGCCGAGGATGCGATGCGGCGCGAGGCGCGGCTGGGCGATGCGGTGGTCGTGCTGGACGAGGGCGGCAACTGGCGCGGGGTGGGCACAGCCTGGGCTCTGGCCGAACGCGGGCACCGCGTCACGCTGGTCACGCCCGACCCGTTCGTCGGGCGCGAGATCGTCCGCACCTCGGCGGACGGACCGGCGCGGGCGCGGCTGGCCCGGTTGGGGGTGAGCTTCCGCACCGAAAGCGTGATCGCCCGCTGGCATGGCAACGGCGCCACGCTGCGCAGCCTGCTGACCGGCGAGGAGGAGACGGTGGCCGCGTCGGGCCTTGTCGTGGCCACGACGAACCGTGCCTTCGATCCCTTTCCCGAAACCCTGCCGGGCAAGCGGCTGCACCGGATCGGCGATTGCGTCGCCCCCCGGCAGGCCCCATACGCCTTTCATGAAGGGCGGCGGGTGGCGCTGGCGCTCTAGCGTCGCGGCGGAGGACGGATGGGCAGGCCCGAGGCAGTGGTGATCGGCGCGGGCCCTGCCGGGCTGATGGCCGCCGAGGCGATGGCCGGTGCCGGCCTTTCGGTGACGGTGGCCGAGGCCAAGCCTTCGCCCGCGCGCAAGTTCCTGATGGCGGGCAAGTCGGGGCTGAACATCACCAGGGACGAACCGATGGCGGCCTTTGCCGCCGCCTATCACCCGCCCGGCTGGCTGACGCCGATCCTTGATTCCTTCGGACCCGATGCCGTCGCCGCGTGGTGCCGGGGTCTTGGCCAGCCGGTCTTCACCGGCAGTTCGGGCCGGGTGTTTCCCGTGGCGATGAAGGCGTCGCCGCTGCTGCGCGCCTGGCTCGCGCGGCTGGACGGGCTGGGGGTGGTGCTGCACCGGCGCTGGCGATGGACCGGTTTCGACGGCACCGCCGCCCGGTTCGACACGCCCGCCGGTCCCGCGCGGCTGGCGCCGCGCGTCACGGTGCTGGCCCTGGGCGGGGCAAGCTGGGCGCGGCTGGGGTCGGACGGGGCCTGGGCGCCGCTGCTGGCCGGCCTCGGCGTGCCGCTGGCACCGTTCCGGCCGGCGAACATGGGGTTCAGGATCGACTGGTCCCCGCATATGGCCGCGCTTGCCGGCCAGCCGGTGAAGGGTGCGGCCCTGGTGGTGTCCGGCGGCATGCGCCACCGCGGCGAATTCGTGATCTCGTCCCGGGGGATCGAGGGTGGCGCCGTCTATGCCGCATCGCGGGCCCTGCGCGATGGCGCGCGCCTTGCGGTCGACCTGATGGCGGACCTGCCCGAGGCGGGCGTCGCGGCGCGGCTGGCACGGGCAAAGCCGGGCGACAGCCTGGCCAACCGCCTGCGCAAGGCGGGGCTCGGCCCGGTTGCCGCCGCCCTGCTGCGCGAATGGGGCGGGCCGCTGCCCGCCGACCCGGCCGCGCTGGCGGCACGGATCAAGGCGCTGCCGGTGCCGCTTGGACCGCCACGCCCGATGGACGAGGCGATTTCGACCGCCGGAGGGATCATGGCGCAGGGTCTGGGCGCGGGGCTGGACCTGCACGCCCTGCCCGGCGTCTTTGCCGCGGGCGAGATGCTGGACTGGGAGGCGCCGACAGGCGGCTATCTGCTGACCGCCAGCCTGGCGACCGGGCGGCATGCCGGGCTCGCGGCAGCCCGGCGCGCGCTCTCGGCCGGGTAGCCGGACGACCTGCCGCCGCCGTCCGGGCGGGGAAAGACAGTGCGCGCCTGCCCCCGGTCAGACCACCACGGCGCGCGCGACCTGCGGGCCCACCCCGAACACCCGCTTGTAGCGCGCCACCTCATCCGCCGGGCCCATCGCCTTGTTGGGGTTGTCCGACAGCTTGACCGTGGGCCGCCCGTCGGCCGCGATGGCCTTGCACACCAGGCTGAAGGGCGCCAGCGCATCGCCCGCCACCAGATCGCGGAAATCGTTGGTCAGCATGGTGCCCCAGCCGAACGACACCTTCACCCGCCCGGCGAACTGCCGGTGCAGTGCCTCGATCCGGTCGACGTCGAGCCCGTCGGAAAAGATCACGAGCTTCGTGGCCGGGTCCTCGCCCCGGTCGCGCCACCAGCGGATCGCGGTTTCCGCGCCTTCCGCCGGGTCGCCGGAATCGATGCGGATTCCGGTCCATTTCGCCAGCCATTCCGGCGCGCGGGCAAGGAAGCCGGCCGTGCCATAGGTATCGGGCAGGATGATGCGCAGGTTGCCGTCGTGTTCCTCGTGCCAGTCGGCCAGCACCTGATAGGGCGCCTGCGCCAGTTCCGCATCATCCCGTGCCAGCGCCGAATAGACCATGGGCAGTTCGTGGGCATTGGTGCCGATCGCCTCGATGTCGCGGCGCTGCGCGATCAGGCAGTTCGAGGTGCCGATGAAGGCCCCTTCCAGCCCCTCGATCATCGCCTGGACGCACCAGTCCTGCCACAGGAAGGAATGCCGCCGCCTCGTGCCGAAATCGGCGATCCGCAGGCCGGGAATGCGGCGCAGGCGCTCGACCTTTTCCCAGAGCTTGGTCATCGCGCGGGCATAGAGAACCTGCAGCTCGAACCGGCCCATGCGTTCCAGAACGGCCCGGCCGCGCAATTCCATCAGCACGGCAAGCGCCGGGATCTCCCACATCATCACCTCGGGCCAGGCGCCCTCGAAGGTCAGTTCGTACTGCCCGTCGCGGCGTTCCAGGTGATAGGGCGGCAGGCGCAGGCCCTCGAACCACTCCATGAAATCGGGGCGGAACATCTGGCGCTTGCCATAGAAGGTGTTGCCGCGCAGCCATGTGCTTTCGCCGCGGGTCAGGCGCAGCGACCGGACATGGTCAAGCTGCTCGCGCAGTTCGCCCTCGTCCACCAGATCGGCCAGGCGCACCGCCGAGGTGCGGTTGATCAGGCTGAAGGTCACCGTGGTATCCGGCCGGTTGCGATAGATCGACTGGCACATCAGGAGCTTGTAGAAATCGGTGTCGATCAGCGACCGGACGATCGGGTCGATCTTCCAGCGGTGGTTCCAGACGCGCGCGGCGATATCCATCTTCGGCCTCTCCCTCGGATGACCGGTGATAAGCCATGGAAGCGGGCGGCGTCAAAAGCCCTCAGGCAGCGCCGCGCACCGGCATGACGTCCGGCCCGATGAAGCGGTCGAGTGTGGCATAGATGTCGGCGGGCATGACGGGCTTGGTCAGGAAGGCATCGCATCCGACCCCGAGGCTGGCGGTCGCATCCTCGGCAAAGGCGTTCGCGGTCAGCATCACCATGGGGCAGCGCGGCAGCGGATCGCCGCCATCCCCGGCCTCGTGGGCGCGGATCGCCCGGGCGGCGGCCAGCCCGTCCATCACCGGCATCTGCATGTCGAGGAATACGAAATCGGGCCGCTGCCGGGCATAGGCCTCGACCGCCTCGGCGCCGTTCACCGCCTCTTCCAGCGTCGCGCCGGTGCGCTCGATCAGCTTGCGCAGGATCAGCCGGTTGGTGCCGTTGTCCTCGGCGACCAGAATGCGGCGGCCCGCAAGCCGGGGGATCGCCGGCGCCACCTCGGGTGCCGTCGCGCCCGGAGCGGCGGCCCTGGCAAGGACAAGCGACAGCACGAACACCGATCCGACGCCGGGGATCGAACGCAGGGTGATGTCCCCCCCCATCAGCCGGGCGAGCTGCCGGGCAATGGCCAGGCCAAGACCGGTGCCGCCGAATTCGCGGCTGGTCGAGTTGTCGGACTGGGTGAAGCTTTCAAAGATCGCCTCCTGCCGGTCCTGCCGGATGCCGACGCCGGTATCCGTGATCTCGATCGACAGGGCGACCCTGCCGCCGGTCGCCGGCAGTGCCCGCAGGTCGATGCTGACCTGCCCTTCGCGGGTGAACCGCACGGCATTGCCGATCAGGTTCGTCAGCACTTGCTGGATGCGTCCGGCATCACCCTTGACCCAGACCGCCGGCGCCTCGGGGCCGGGCGCGATGAACTGAAGGCCCTTCCCCTCGGCCAGCGGCCGCAGCAGCCGCGCGACGCCCTGCACCAGGGCGGTGGCGTTCATCGGCTTCGCGTCGATCTGCATCCCCCCGGCCTCGAGCCGGGAAAGGTCGAGGATGTCGTTGATCAGCGCCAGCAGCGACCGGCCCGATTCCATGATGGCGCTGACGTAACCGCGCTGCTCGTCATTGATCCCGGTATCGGCCAGCAGCCCTGCCATGCCGATGACACCGTTCATCGGCGTCCGGATCTCGTGGCTCATGGTGGCCAGGAACCGCGACCGCGCCTCGGCCGCGGCGGCGGCGCGGGCGCTTGCCTCGGCCAGCGCGGCGGCATGTTCCTTGGCCACGGTGATGTCACGTTCGACCTGGATCGTCATCAGCGGGCGCCCGTTGGCATCAAGCACATGGGTGCCGCTGGTCTCGATCCACACGGTCCGTCCGTCGCGGGTGGTGTTCAGGATTTCCACGCGCCACGGCTGCCCGGCCGCGCGCGCCTCGACGATGGCGTTCACCGCCTCCGGGGCGCTGCTGTTGGACGTCAGCACCTGGCCCGGGGTGCGGCCGATCACGTCTTCCGCCGAAAAGCCGGTGATCCGGGTGAAGGTGGGATTGACCCATTCGATCCGGCCGTCGGCATCGCAGATGATGATGCTGTCATTCGCCTGTTCGGCCACCAGCGCCAGCTTTCTTGCCTGCGCCTCGCGCTGCGCCAGCGCGGCGGTGGATACCGCCAGCGCGTGCTGATCCTCCAGCAGCTGCCGCTCCATCGCCATGCCGCGATGGAACCCCCGCCCGGCGATCCGCAGGAAATTCCAGCTGGCATAGCACAGCATGATCGTGGCGATCAGGTGATAGGCGTCGCCCATCAGCCAGACCGAAAGGTCCGGCGCGGCCAGCGCATCGCGCGCGAGAAGCCCTGCCAGCGTCACGGCGAACAGCGCCAGCCGCAGATCCGCCATCCGTGCGCAATAGGGGCGCGCAAGGCCCGCGTTGATCGTGGCGCCGATCAGGAAGGCCGTGGCAAAGAACGCGATCGCCGGATCGGCCGACTGCGTCCAGGCCAGCACGACCGAGGCGGCGATGGTCACCCCCTGCGCGGTGCCGATCACCAGGGCCGCGCGGCGCCAGCGCCGGGGCACCTCGCGGTCGCGGAACCGCGCCAGCAGTGCCCGCAGGAACAGCGAATCGACGGCATCGCCCACGAAACCCAGCAGGAAGGCCAGAACGCCGATCCACGGGGCCTCGATCACCGCCAGGGCACCGGCGCCGACCACGGTCAGAACCTGGCGCGCGGCGAATCCCCTGATCCGCCCGGCCGCATAGCGCAGGAACAGGCCGTTCCGGCTGGAACGCCGCTCGAACCGTTCCAGCGCGTCCCGCGATACACCGTTGTCTTCAGCCCTGGTCATGTGCTGTCCGCCGTCATCCTGCTGCGCGAAGAATCCGGCAGAAACCTTCGCAAAGGATTGCGTCGCAATCGCGGCAGCCGCCGCGCCGTCGCGGATCAGGCGAGCGTCACGCCCGCCCCCCGCATCGCCGTCATCGCCGCCGCCAGCGATCCATCAAGGTCGATGGCGCGGCAGGCGTCCATCACCACCGTCACGTCGAACCCCAGCCGCGCGGCATCCTGCGCCGAATAGGCCACGCAGAAATCGGTGGCCAGCCCCGCCAGCACCAGCCGCGTGATGCCACGGCTGCGCAGATACCCCTCCAGCCCCGTGGGCGTCGTGCGATCGTTCTCGAAGAAGGCGGAATAGCTGTCGATGCCGGGCCGGAACCCCTTGCGGATCACCAGATCGGCGCGGTCGGTGGCAAGCCCGGGGTGGAACCCCGCCCCGGCCGTGCCCTGCACGCAGTGCACCGGCCACAGCACCTGCGGGCCGTAGGGCATCCGGGTCAGGCTGAAGGGGGCAGCGCCCGGATGATTCGCCGCAAAGCTCAGGTGGCCCGCCGGGTGCCAGTCCTGCGTCAGGATCACCGCGCCCGCATCCTGCATCAGCGCGTTGACCGGCCCCACCACCGCATCGCCATCGGCCACCGCCAGCGCACCGCCGGGGCAGAAATCCAGTTGCACGTCGATCACGATCAGGGCGCTGCCATCGGCCTGCATCGGGTTCCTCCTGCGGTCCGGCGCCAAGCTTGGCATGGCATGCGGGCCGATGGAAAGCCCTTGATCTTTGCCGCCGCCGCGCGCACCTGCCAGCCATGCTGACCGTTGCCGCCTTCTATCGCTTCGCACCCGTTCCGGACCCTGCCGCCATCGTCGCCGCACTGCGCGAGACGGGCGGGCCCCTTGGCCTTTCCGGCACGATCCTTGTCGCGCCCGAGGGGGTGAACGGCACCATCGCCGGTCCGGCGGAGGATGTTGCGGAAATCCTGCGCCGCCTTGCCGCCGAGCCTGGCATGGAGGGCATCGCGCCGCGCCTGTCCGGCGCGGAAACCCCGCCCTTCGGACGCTTCAAGGTGCGGCTGAAGCGCGAGATCGTGACCATGGGCCAGCCCGCCGCCGATCCGCTGCGCGGCACCGGCACCCATGTGCCCCCGGCCGACTGGAACCGGCTTGTCGACGACCCCGCGACGGTTCTGATCGACACCCGCAACGCCTATGAAGTGTCGGTCGGCACCTTTCCCGGCGCACTCGACCCCGCCACCGACCGTTTCCGCGACTTTCCCCTCTGGTGGCAGGCCAACCGCGACCGGCTGGCGGGGCGCCGGATCGCGATGTTCTGCACCGGCGGCATCCGCTGCGAGAAGGCCACCGCCTGGCTGGTCGCCCAGGGTGTGCCCGAGGTCTACCACCTGCAGGGCGGCATCCTGCGCTATCTGGACGAGATCGCCCCGGAAGACTCGCGCTGGCAGGGTGAGTGTTTCGTGTTCGACGGCCGGGTGACGCTGGGCCACGGCCTGACCCCCGGCAGCGCCACGACCTGCGGCGCCTGCCGCCGCCCGCTGTCGGCAGCCGACCGCGCGAACCCGGCCTTCGAGGAAGGCGTCGCCTGCCCGGCCTGCGCGGCGGAATACGGCGCCGCAGACCGCGCGCGTTTCCGCGAGCGCCACCGGCAAATGGCCCTGGCGGCCGCGCGCGGCACGCGGCACCTCGGGGCGTGACACGGCGCGCCGCGGGGCGCCGGCCTCAGATTGCGGCGAGCAGCGCCTCGCCGCCCGAGATGTCGCAACTGCCGCGGCTTTCCTCGACATGCAGCACCTTCACCACACCATCCTCGGCATAGAGCGCATAGCGCATCGAACGGTCGTAGAACCCGGCGGGCGGCGCGCTGAAGGCCATGCCGACCGATTTGGTGAACCCGGCATCGGCATCCGCCAGCATGGTGATTCCGGCAGCGGTCGCCCCGGTGGATTCGCCCCATGCCGCCATCACGAACGGATCGTTCACGGCGATGCAGATCACCGCATCGACACCCTTCGCGGCAAAGCCCGCGCGGGTGCGGATGAAGCTCGGGACATGGGCGGCGGTGCAGGTGCGCGTATAGGCGCCGGGCAGCGCGAAGATCACCGCCTTGCGCCCCGCGATCATCGACGAAAGCGTCACGGCCTCGGGCCCCTCGGCGCCAAGGCGCAGCAGGCTGGCATCGGGCAGGCGGTCGCCGGGTGAAATCGTCATCTTGTCACGCTCCTGCGTTGCGTAGGGGTTGCGCCGGGTTATAGGGTAGCGCCGGGGCTGCGGCCAGTGGCGGCGGCAGAAAGACGGGGCGCATGACAAGGGTCGTGGTGATCGGGGCGGGGCAGGCGGCGGCGGCGCTGGCTGCAAGGCTGCGCAGCCTGGGCCATGCCGGCCCGATCACTCTGATCGGCGACGAACCGTCCCCGCCCTATCAGCGCCCGCCGCTGTCCAAGGCCTTCCTGATGGGCGAGATCGCCGAGGATCGGCTGTATCTGCGCCCGCTGGAGTTCTATGCGCAGGCCGACATCCTGCTGCGGACCGGCACGCGCGCCACCGCCATCGACCGGGTTGCGCGGGTGGTCGACACCACCGGCGGCCCGGTGCCCTATGACGTGCTCGTGCTGGCCACCGGGGCGGTGCCGCGCCGCCTGGCGGGCGCCATCGGGGGCGAGCTGCCCGGCGTCTTCACCCTGCGCGGCATCGCGGATGTCGAGGCGATGCGCCCGGCCTTCCGGCGCGGCGCGCGGCTTCTGGTGGTCGGTGGCGGGTACATCGGGCTCGAGGCGGCCGCGGTGGCGCGCAAGCTCGGGCTCGAGGTCACGCTGATCGAACTGGCGGACCGCATCCTGAAACGGGTGGCAGCGCCCGAAACCTCGGCCTGGTTCCGCGACC
Source organism: Paracoccaceae bacterium (assembly GCA_019454225.1). Taxonomy (NCBI): domain Bacteria; kingdom Pseudomonadati; phylum Pseudomonadota; class Alphaproteobacteria; order Rhodobacterales; family Paracoccaceae; species Paracoccaceae bacterium. The sequence goes on from CP075370.1 coordinate 63,726, forward strand.
TGCACCGCGGGCACGGCGTCACGATCATGGAGGGCCAGGGTCTTGCGCGGCTTCGGGGCGCCGACCGGGTGCGCGGCGCCATCCTGCCCGACGGACGCGACATCGCGGCGGACCTGGTGATCGCGGGCGTGGGCGTGACACCCGCAACCGACCTTGCCGAGGCGGCGGGCCTGCGGATCTCGAACGGAATCGCGACCGATGCGCTTGGCCGGACCAGCGAACCCGACATCTGGGCGGCGGGCGACTGCGCCTCGTTCCCGGGTCCGGATGGCAGGCTTCGGCTGGAATCGGTGCAGAACGCGATCGACATGGCCGAGGCGGTCGCCGCCAACATCATGGGCGCCGCCCAGCCCTACGAGCCGAAACCCTGGTTCTGGTCGGATCAGTATGACGTCAAGCTGCAGATCGCCGGCCTGAACACCGGATACACCGATGTGGCGGTGCGGAATTCGGGCGACGGGCGGTCGCACTGGTATTTCGCGGGCGACCGGCTGATCTCGGTCGACGCGATGAACGACGCGCGCGCCTACATGGTGGGCAAGCGGCTGATCGAGACCGGGATAAGCCCCGCGCCCGCCCTGCTGTCCGATCCCGCGACCGATCTCAAGGCGCTGCTGAAGGCATGAGGATCATCGGCGGGCGGTTCCGGGGCACCCATCTGGCCCCGGTCGGCGCGGGCGACCCCGCCGCGCATCTGCGCCCCACCGGCGACAGGGTGCGCGAGGCGGTGTTCAACCTGCTGGAAAACAGCCTGCACCTGCGGTTCGACGGCACCCGTGTGCTCGACCTCTTTGCCGGCACCGGCGCGCTCGGGCTCGAGGCGCTGTCGCGCGGCGCGGCGCGTGTGGCCTTCGTGGATGACGGCACGGCGGCCCGCGCGCTGTTGCGGCGCAACATCGAGATCACCCGCAGCATGGGCGAAACCGACGTGTGGCGGCGCGATGCGACCAGCCTGGGGCAGAACCGGGGGCCCGGCTACGGGCTGGTCTTCCTCGACCCGCCCTATGGCAAGGGCCTGGGCGAGGCCGCGCTGGCCTCGGCGCTGGCCGGCGGCTGGCTGGCCCCCGGCGCCGTGGTGGTCTGGGAGGAAGGCACCCGCCCCCTGCCGCCGCCCGGGCTGGAACTGGTGGACCAGCGCCGCTATGGCGACACCTGGATCACCCTGCTGCGAGGCCCCGCATGACGCCCCCCCGCGCCATCCTGTTCGACTGCGACGGCGTGCTGGTGGACAGCGAGCCCGAAGCCTTCGACCTGCTGGCGGGCGATCTGTCGCGCCACGGCCTGCACCTGTCGCAGGCCGAGATGGAGGCGCGGTTCCTCGGTGGCACGATTCGCGGCCTGTGGCAGGCCGCCCGCGATCTGGGCACCAACCTGCCGGACGACTGGGTGGATGATTTCTACGCCCGGCTCTACGCGCGTCTGGCGCAGGGCTGCGCCCTGATCGCCGGGGCCGAGGCGCTGCTCGACCGGCTGGACGCCGCAGGCATCCGCTATGCCGTCGGCTCGAACGGGGCGCCCCGCAAGATGCAGGTCACCCTGGGCCAGCATCCCGCGATGTGGGCGCGGCTGGAGGGGCGGCTGTTCTCGGGCCAGACGCTCGGCTGCCCGAAGCCCGATCCGGGGCTATGGCTGCATTGCGCGGCGCATCTGGGTGTGCCGCCCGCCGATTGCGTGGTGATCGACGACAGCCCGACGGGTTGCCTTGGCGCCGCGCGCGCGGGCATCCGCTGCCTCGGCCTCGCCGAACACGGCGACGGCGCGCGGCTGGCCGCCGTGGGGGCCGAGGTGATCCATCGGCTGGATCAGGTGCCCGGACGCATCGGCCTTCAGCCCTGAAACAGCGGGAACGTCACCCCCAGCGCCCAGCCCAGATACAGGCCAAGCCCCGCACCCGCCGGCAGCACCCGCCCGGTGGCCCGCGCCACCCTTGACCCCAGCGCCCCGAACAGCAGGAAGAACAGCAGGATCACCGGCAGCACGATCACCAGGAACATCAGCCGCTCGAAATCCAGCGCCACCGCCAGCCCCAGCGACAGGATCGCGACCGACCGCGCCACGATCCGCCGCGCCAGCGGCGCGCGCCCGCCCTCGGTCAGGATGGCGTCGGCGATCATGAAGGGCACGGCCCCCGCAATCATCGCCACGACCACCGGCCCGCGCGCGTCCACCGACCAGAAGGACGCGACATAGGTTTCCAGCACCCAGCCGAACATCCCGATCCCGAAAAGCGCGACCAATGCCGCCACGCGCAGCCCCTCGCGCGACGGCCAGACCGCCCGCCACAGGCCCAGCCGCCAGGTGCCCGCCACCACGACAAAGCCGTAAAGGGACATGTGCAGCATCAGGTAATCCGCCACCAGCACCGGAAGAAACCCGACCTCGACCCCGCGCAGGGCGACCGGCACCGCGATGCCCGCCGCCGCCAGCAACCCCGCAAAGCGTTGCGGTGACAGCTGGCCCACGGGCTGTGGCGCGGGCCCCCGCCGGTCCATCGCGCCGAACCCGATCCAGCACACCGTCATCACCGCCCCCAGCAGCAGCACGATCCAGCCGCCGCGCAGCGCCACCGCGCCCCGGCTTTCCCGGCCAAAGGCCGCGTCCAGCCAGCCCCGCGTCTCGCCGAGCGTGGTTGCGGAATACAGCACGCCCACATGCTCGACGCCCGGGGCCTGCACCGCCCGCCGTCCGCTGCCCGACACCGGTTCACCCAGGGTCTGGCCAAAGGCCGCGGCGGGATCGCGCATCGTCACCGCCGCCAGCGCCTGGGCAGAAAGGAACCGCTCCCAGGCCCCGGCCACGACCAGAAGGTTGCGCGGCATCTCGGGCGTCACCGCGGCGCTGAACATCGACACCGCCACCACCGCGCCCACGCGCGGGTCACGGATCGCCTGCCGCACCACGATGTCCGAGGCCATCGAATGCCCCACCAGTGCCAGCCGCCCGTCCACGCCGGGCAGTGCCAGCGCCGCGTCCGCCACCCGCGCCAGTTCGTCCATCAGAACCTGCGTCGTGCCCTCGATCACCGTGGGGTCGCCCGACATCGGAACGGGGTTGCGGCCGTGGCCTGCCAGGTCATAGGCCACCGCCACATAGCCCGCCCGGGCCAGCGTGACCGCAAACCCCTCCATCAGCTGCCGCGATCCGGCAAAGCCATGCGCGATGACCACCGCAGGCGCCGGCTCGGCCCCCGGCAGGCGCCACGCCGTCGCGGGTGTCCCGCCCACGGCGAAGTCCGTGCGCTCGATCCCCTCGCGCGCCGCCTCCAGCCGGAAGATCGCAAGCGCGATCATCGCAAAGGCGAACGACAGGATCAGCCAGCGCCGCCTGCTCATGTCATCGCGGCCCGGAAATCCCGTGGGCATTCTGCCGGTTCTGCGGCGGGTTCGGGAAGGCGGCGGCAGGGGGGTGCCCGCCTGCCGGCCGTGGCGGGGCAGGCCGCGTCATCCCCATGTGGGGTGGAACAGCCCGGCGGGCGACAGGGTGAATATCTCGGCCCCCGTCGCCGTCACGCCCACCGAATGCTCGAACTGCGCCGACAGCGACTTGTCGCGCGTCACGGCCGTCCAGTCGTCGGCCAGCACCTTGGTCTCGGGGCGGCCAAGGTTCACCATCGGCTCGATGGTAAAGAACATGCCTTCCTCCAGCACCGCGCCGGTGCCGGGGCGGCCGTAGTGCAGCACGTTCGGCGGCGCGTGGAACACGCGGCCAAGCCCATGGCCGCAGAAGTCGCGCACCACCGACATGCGGTTCGCTTCGACATGGCTCTGGATGGCATGGCCGATGTCGCCGAAGGTCGCGCCGGGGCGCACCGCCTCGATCCCCTTCATCAGCGCGTCATGCGTCACCTGCACCAGCCGCCTGGCCTTCACCGGAACAGTGCCCGCCACATACATCCGGCTGGTGTCGCCGAACCACCCGTCGACGATCACCGTGACGTCGATGTTCAGGATGTCGCCGTCCTTCAGCACCTTGGGGCCGGGGATGCCGTGGCAGACCACATGGTTCACGCTGATGCAGGACGCGTGGCGATACCCCTTGTAGCCGATGGTGGCCGAGGTGACGCCGCGCCGTGCGATCTCGTCGGTGATGAAGCGGTCGATGGCCTCGGTCGTGGCCCCCGGCACCACCAGCGGCGCCACGGCATCCAGAATCTCGGCGGCGACGCGGCCAGCGCCGTGCATGCCCGCGAAATCCGCATCCTCGTGGATGCGGATCCCGTCTCTCGTGATCCTGCCGCGCGTTTCGTCCATGTCCGCAACATAATGAGGCTGAAATGGATTTGCCAGAGGCCGCCCCCGGGGCAGGGCCACGCGGCCCCGGGGGGCTTGGAACCCGCCCGCGTCGGTGCCAATGTCGCATCGCCGCGAGGGGGAGTGACCGCGATGACCAATCCGACAGCCGCCATGCTGGTGATCGGCGACGAAATCCTGTCGGGCCGCACCCGCGATTCGAACATGCACCACCTGGCGGGCGAACTCACCCGCCACGGGGTCCGCCTGATGGAGGCGCGCGTCGTCGCCGACGATCACGGCGCCATCGTCGCCGCGGTGAACGCCCTGCGCGCGAACTGGGACCATGTGTTCACCTCGGGCGGCATCGGCCCCACGCATGACGACATCACCGCCGACGCCATCGCCGCCGCCTTCGGCGTGCCGATCTCCTGCCGCGCCGATGCGATGGCGATCCTTGCGGCGCATTACGACCGCGCGGGCCTGCCCTTCAACGAGGCGCGTCAGCGCATGGCGCGGATTCCCGATGGCGCCAGCCTGATCGACAACCCGGTCAGCGCCGCGCCCGGCTTCACGCTGGGCAACGTGCATGTCATGGCCGGCGTCCCCAACATCTTCCAGGCGATGCTGGCCGGTGTGCTGCCGGGCATTACCGGCGGTTCGCCGCTGTTGTCGCAGTCGCTGACCGTCCACCGCGGCGAGGGCGAGATCGCGGGCGCCTTCGGTGCGCTCGCGGCCGAGTTCCCCGATCTGTCGATGGGGTCCTATCCGTTCATCCGCAACGGCGCGCATGGCACCAACCTTGTCATCCGGGGCACCGAACCCGCGCGGCTTGATGCGGCGATGACACGTCTTGCGGCGCTGTTCCCCCCGCAATGACCGACCTCGCCCTGGGATTGATCGCCGCGATGGGCGACAGCTGGCCGCCGCTGGCCGAGCACCGTGTCGGCCCCTGGCGCCTGCGCGAGGGCGGCGGCGGCGGCAGCCGCGTGTCCTCGGCGATCGCCGAGGGGCCGGTGGGTCCGGCCGACCTGCCCCTCCTGGAGCAGGCCGCCGCCCGGCTGGGCCAGAAACCCATCGTGATGCTGCGCCCGGGCGACGGCGCGGTGGACGCGCTGCTGGCCGAGGCGGGCTGGCACATGCAGGACGAGACCGTGCTGTACCTCGCGCCCTCCGAGACCTTCCCCGAAGCGCCGCCGATGGCCACCTTCGCCATCTGGCCGCCACTGGCCGTGCAGACGCAGATCTGGGCCGACGGCGGCATCGGCCCCGCCCGTATCGCCGTGATGGATCGCGTGCGCGGGCCCAAGGTGGCGATTCTCGGCCGCGTGTCGGACCGGGCCGCGGGCGCCGCCTTTGTTGCCGTGGCCGACGATACCGCCTTCCTGCACGGCCTTGCCGTTGTGCCAGCCCTGCGCCGCCAGGGCTGCGCCCGCGATATCCTGTGGGCGGCAGGCAACTGGGCACGATCGGTAGGGGCACCCCGTCTGGCGCTGGCGGTAACCCGCGCGAATGCCGGGGCCCGCGCGCTCTACGCTTCACAGGGCATGGAAGTTGTGGGAATGTATCACTATCGCACGAAGTGAGCCCGCAGAGGCCAGAGCAGTTGACACGACGGATCAGATCAGCGGCGCGGATCGCGATTCTCGCTCTTGCCTGCGGGCAGGCGGGTCCGGCGCATGCAATCGATCTCGCCTTTCCCGGCCCGGCCCGGATCACCGCCCTTGCGCAGGAACCGGCGGGCAGCGTCGATGTCCCCGTCGGTCCCTGGATCGCGGGCGCCCTGCCCACCCGCGCCGCCGAGGGGCGCGTCGAACGCCGGGCCTGGCGGGTCGAGACGCCCGGCCTGTCCACGCTGGCGCTGATGGCACCGCTGCGCGACCAGATCGCCGCCGCCGGTTTCACCGCGATCTATGAATGCGACACCCGGGCCTGCGGCGGGTTCGATTTCCGCTACGCGGCCGACCTGCTGCCGGAACCCGAGATGCACGTCGACCTGGGCGATTTCCGCTATCTCGCCGCCGAACGCGGCCCCGAGATGCTGGCGCTGATCGTCAGCCGCTCGGCTCTGGCCGGGTTCGTGCAGGTCACGCGGGTCCGGCCACGGGGCGCCGATGCGGCCCCGGATACCACCCTTCTCCTGGCCGACGCGGGGACGCCCCGGTTCGCGCCCGACCCGGGCGGCACCCCCGCCGGTCCACAGGCCGCACCCGGGGCTGCGGTGTCGCTGTCCGGTTCGAACGCACCCTCGGACATGCCCGCCCGCGTCATGGCCGATCTGGAAACGCATGGGCGCGCGGTGCTTGACGATCTGGTCTTCGACAGCGGCGCAACGCGGCTCGCCGACGGCGACTATGGCTCGCTCGCCGCGCTGGCCGACTGGCTGCGTGCCGATCCGTCCCGCCACGTCGCGCTTGTGGGGCACACCGACGCCTCCGGCGGGCTGGACACGAACATCGTGATCTCGCGCCGCCGGGCGGACGCGGTTCGCGCCGAACTGATCGGCACCCATGGCATTCCGGCCTCCCAGGTCAGCGCCGAAGGCGTGGGCTATCTGTCGCCCCGCGCCAGCAACGCGACCGATGAGGGCCGCCAGGCAAACCGGCGGGTCGAGGCCGTGATCACCACCACCCCCTGAAACCGCGCTGCCCGCGGGGATTGCACCACCCGGGCGGTCATGGTCAAACTCGCGCGCCGCCGCATGGCGGCCGGATCGAAGGGGAGTAACCGCATGGCATTGACGGACAACGTGGTTCTGGTCACGGGCGCAAGCCAGGGCATCGGACGCGCCACGGCGCTGGCCTTCCTGCAGGCCGGTGCCAGGGTCGTCCTTGTCGCCCGCAGGGCCGACCGTCTGGCCGAGATTGCGGCCCCCTACGGCGCTGCCGCGATGGCCTGCGCCTGCGACGTGACCGACGAGGCGCAGGTCGATGCGATGTTCGCGCAGATCGCCGCACGGTTCGGCAGGCTGGACGTGGTGTTCAACAACGCGGGTGCCGCGCTCTTGTCGACGCCGCTGGGCGACATCGGCTTTGCCGACTGGCGGCGCGTCGTCGGGGTGAACCTTGATGGCGCGTTCCTGATCGCGCGCGGCGCGTTCCGGATGATGCGCGACCAGAGCCCGCAGGGCGGGCGCATCATCAACAACGGCTCGATCTCGGCCCATGCGCCCCGGCCGGGCTCGGCGGCCTATACCGCCTCGAAGCACGCGATCACCGGCCTGACCAAGTCGATCTCGCTCGACGGACGCGCCCATGACATTGCCTGCTGCCAGATCGACATCGGCAACGCCGCCTCGGACATGACGCAGGCCATGGTCAAGGGCGTGCCGCAGGCCGACGGATCGCTGCGCCCCGAGCCCGTGATGGATGTCGCGCTCGTTGCCCGGGCGGTGGTCCAGATGGCCGACCTGCCGCTCGACGTGAACACGCAGTTCATGACGATCATGGCCACCAAGATGCCCTTTGTCGGCCGCGGCTAGCGGCCGGGCGCACCGGCCACGCCGGACCGACAGGCACGGAAAATGTGGCTGGCGCGGGGCGCCCGCGCCGGAAAACCGCCCCACCGCCGGCCGTCATCCCGGCTGCGAAGACAAATTATCATTATATTTCATATACATGTGAACCGCCTGAACGCTCTCGCGATCATGGCTCAAAGAAAGTCGAAAAAAGTCGAGAAAAATTTTGCTGGGGCGAAACTCTGTCTGCAATCCGTCCGTTCTTGGGCTCGGGTGGGCTGAAACAGACAACGACGGAGTGACACAAGATGACCATCGCTGCTGCCTGCCGCCCGGCTTTCCCCTCGGCCTTCCGTGCCTCGCCGGAATTCTGCGCCACGCTCACGGCCGCGAATGCCGCGCCGCGCCGCCCCTCGGGCGCCGCCCGCCGCACCGACCGCGTGACCCGCGACGAGATCGCCGCGCTGTTCGCCGCCGATCTCTACGCCGCCGTCTGATCGCGCCGCAGAACCCTCATCCCAGCACAGACCGAAGGAACACCGCCATGACCCTGCTCGCCAAGGCCCGCCAGAACCGCCTCACCGCGATCGCCGTCGCCGCCGAACTGCGCAAGCGCCGCGCCGCCGAAGCCGTCCCCGCGTTCAAGTCGCGCCGCACCGCCGACAACCTGAACCACGCGCCGCTCGCGGCCATCCGCGCCGCCTGACGCCGGAGGACATGACCATGACGCTTCTCGCCAAGGCCCGCCAGAACCGGCTGATCGCACTCGCCGCCCGGCCGAATACCGGCCACACCGACCGCGCCTGACCGCCGCATCCCGCCCGGCCCCGCTGGGGGCCGGGATGCCCGGCCTCAGAACCGCTCCGCCCGCAGCACCTGCGCATCGGTCACGCTGACCACGCCGATATGCCGCTCGACAACCGCGAAGGCGGCCTCCAGCAGCCCTTCCAGCCGCTCCGGCCGGATCAGGCAGACCACCGCCACCATCCCGGCGCGGCCCACCTGCCCCTCGCGGCTCCAGGTGCCCGACCGCCCCGAACCGCCCAGCACCGGCAGCACGGTGAATCCGGTCACCCCGGCCGCCGTCAGCGCCCCGGTCAGCCGCCCCTCCATCGGCGCCTCGATGATGATCTCCACGCGCTTGGCGTCATGCGTCCGCATCTCATCCCCCCGCGGTCGCCGCCGCGACCGCCGCATAGGCCGGTATCCCGGCGATCAGGTTGAACGGAAAGGTCACCCCCAGGCTCAGCGTCAGGTAGACGGACGGGTTCGCCTCGGGCAGCGCCACGCGCATCGCCGCGGGCACCGCGATATAGCTCGCGCTGGCGCAGAGCGTCATCATCAGCGCCACGCCCCCCGCCGACAGGCCCAGCACCAGCCCCCCCGCCAGCCCCGCGGCCGCCCCGGCCACCGGCATCAGCAGGCCGAACCCCACCGCCCCGGCGCCCAGCGACCCCCGCACCCCGCGCAGGCCCCGCCCCGCCACCAGCCCCATGTCGAGCAGGAACAGGCACAGCACCCCCTGGAAGGGCGCGGTGATGAAGGCGTCGATCCGCGCCTTGCCCGGCTCGCCCGTGGCCATCCCGATCAGGAAGGCCCCCACCAGCAGCACGATCGACCCGTTCAGCAGGATCTCGCGCCACAGGTGCCCGTCCATCCGGGCGCCGCCGCCGCCGCGCGCCACCAGCCACAGTGCCGAGACGATGGCGGGCGCCTCCATCGCCGCCGCCACCGCGACCATGTAGCCCTCGAACGCCATCCCCTGCGCCTCCAGCACCGAGGTCGCGGTCACGAAGGTGACGATGCTGATCGACCCGTAATGCGCGGCCACCGCCGCCCGGTCGGTCACCGACAGCCGCGTCATCGCCCCCAGCAGCACGAAGGCCACCACCGGCAGCGCCGCCGACAGCGCCACCCCCAGCGCCAGCGCCGCGATCAGCCGCAGGTCGGCGCCGTGGCCCGCCACCGCCACCCCGCCCTTGAACCCGATCGCGAACAGCAGGTACAGCGCCATGCCCTTGGCCACCGCCTCGGGCACCGAAAGGTCCGACCGCGCCAGCGCCGCCGCCAGGCCCAGCGCAAAGCACAGGATCATCGGCGTCAGAAGGTTGGCCTGCGCCAGGGCAAGGATGTCCTGCAAGATGCGCCTCCGGTTGCGGCCCCGCGCCGCGATATGTGCCGCGCGCTCCGGCATGGCAAGCCCCCGCGCCCGCCATTCCGCTTGCCGCGCCGCCGCCCCCCGGGCATCCTGCCCCCGCCGAACGGAGCCGCCGATGACCCCCGCAGACCAAGCCCACGCCGAGGCCGAACGCCTGATCGCGCAGGCGCGCGAGCGCGGGGCAACCCGTCTCACCCTGTCTGGTCACTCGACAGACGCGCTGTACCCCCTCGACCGTATCCCCGACAGCATCGCCACCCTCCCCGCGCTCGCCGCGCTCGACCTCTCGTTCACGCGGGTCACCGACCTCTCCCCCCTCGCCACCCTCTCCGCCCTCACCACGCTCTCCCTCCCGGACACGCGGGTCACCGACCTTTCCCCCCTCGCCACCCTCCCCGCCCTCGCCACGCTCGACCTCTCGCACGCGCAGGTCACCGACCTCTCCCCCCTCGCCACCCTCCCCGCCCTCGCCACGCTCATCCTCTTGGGCACGCAGGTCACCGACCTCTCCCCCCTCGCCACCCTGCCCGCGCTCGCCTCGCTGGACCTCTCGGGCACGCAGGTCACCGACCTCTCTCCCCTCGCCACCCTGCCCGCGCTCGCCACGCTCGACCTCTCGCGCACGCAGGTCACCGACCTCTCTCCCCTCGGCAATCTCCCCGCCCTCACCACGCTCACCCTCTCGGGCACGCAGGTCACCGACCTTTCCCCCCTCGCCACCCTCCCCGCCCTCGCCACGCTCTCCCTCGCGGGCACGAAGGTCACCGACCTTTCCCCCCTCGCCACCCTCCTCGCCCTCACCACGCTCTTCCTCTCGGGCACGCGGGTCACCGACCTCTCCCCGATCTCCGGGCTCACCGGACTAACCCGGCTCGATCTTGCCGGAACCCCCGTCACCCGTGACGGATTGCGCCATCTGGCGCGGCTGCAACGGCTGGTGACCCACCCGGGGCCAGCCGACCGCCGACCCAAGCACAAGGGTCTGCGCATCGCCTATTGCGCCGCCGCCCGCGAAGACCGCCGCATCGCCGAGATTGCGGACATCGAGGAACCCGGCGAACGGGCGCGGGCGCTGTTCGATTATCTGGCGATGCCGGTGGGCGGGGATGCCGGTGCGCCCGACCCCGACCCGGTTCCCCCCCGTCGTCCCGCACCGCTTGAGATTGTCGTCACCGACACGGCGATCCGCCGCGCCGGTGCGGCAGGGCTGCCACAAAGCGATGCGAACGCCCGCGCCGCCCTCGGTTGGGCCGCGCTTCGGGATCACCGGCAGGGATTTTCCCGTGCCTTCTCGGTTCACAACTATCAGCCGCTTCCTGCCTATCTGCAGGATTTCGACGCCGCCATGGGCGATGCCTATGACCCCGCGCGTGTCATCGCGATTGGTGTGCAGGGCCAGCGTTTGCTCGCGCTGTCACGGAACGCGTCATTCTGCGGCATGCTGCCCATCGGCGCCGACACCGACTTTGTCGCCTTCGCCGCTGCCATCGACCTCTACGTGCGGCGCTTCCCTGACTGGGTGGCCTACCGCGACGAGGCTGACCCGGATGACCTGTCACCCGAAGCAGCCAGGGCGGCCAGGGCCGACCTGCGCGAAATCGAGGGCATCCTGGCCAGGACGCCCGAAGCCGCAGAGGACGTGAAGCAGGAATACCGGTCCGAGGTGGAAGCCGCGATCGGTGATCGGCCGGACGAAGCCGCCGCGAAGGCCGTCATCGCCTCGACCGGCGAAGTCGCCCGCGCCCTGGCCGAACGCGGCACAGAAGACATCGCGCGCAAGCGCCGCAATGCCGATCTTGCACGCAAGGGCGGCGACTACGTCGACCGCAACTTCGTCGCCCCGCTCGGTCTGCCGCTGCACGTCATGAAAAGAATGGAAGCACCGCTTCGGCGCCTGTCGCGTCGCTTTCCCAATCGGCTGGGCTGGATCGACCGCTGGTATGACGCGACATTCCCACCTGACCCACCCCCCAATCCCTAACAAAGGATGAATCCCAAAGGGTCAAACCCTTGAAATCATTGGATTCAAAAAGCGTCCCACGGTGGGACGCCCCCGGCTAGACCGGCACGAAGCCGCCCCTGGCCGGGTCGTACTGTTCCAGCCCGCCCTCGCCCGTGTCGGTCCACAGCCCGTGCAGCGTCAGGTTGCCCGAGGCGACTTCGGAGGCCACGAAGGGAAAGGTCATCAGGTTCTCCAGGCTGACCAGCACCGCCTGCCGCTCCAGCGCCGCCAGCCGTTCCCCGCCGGGCAGCCCCTCGACCCGCCGGTAGCCCGGCCGCAGGATGTCCATCCAGCGGCCGACAAAGCTCGACCGCTCCTCCAGATGCGGCGCGGCGCCCGAACACATGTCGTGGCAGCCCTTCACCCCGCCGCAGTTCGAATGCCCCAGCACGATCACATGCGCCACCCTGAGCGCCGTTACCGCATACTCCACCGCCGCCGAGGTGCCGTGGTACTCGCCGTCCGGGTTGTAGGGCGGCACCAGGTTGGCGACGTTGCGGTGGATGAAGAACTCGCCCTCGTCCGCCCCGAAGATCGAGGTCACATGCACCCGGCTGTCGCAGCAGGAAATCACCATGGCGCGCGGATGCTGCCCGCCCGAGGCCAGACGTCGATACCAGGCGCGGTTCTCCTGATAGGTCGTCGCATGCCAGCCGTGGAAGCGGCCGACCAGATAGGCGGGAAGCGGTCTGACGTGATCCATGCCATTGGTCCTTCGCAGCTTGCCCCCAGATACGCGGGCTTTGCCGAGAATTCGAGACGTTTCGCCGCGCCGCCGCAACCATTTCTTCAGCACGGCGGGCACAGTCTGGCCCCCGGGGTGCGATGCGAAGGTGCGGGTGACATGGCGGCTGAAATTCTGGCCTTCCGGCCAATCGAACGCGTGCGTCAGGACAGCGAGCCGATCGCGCTGATGTATCGCAACATGGGCACATCGGCGGCGGAAGAGGTGGTCACGCGGGCCCTCGCCGAACTGGCCATGACCATGGCGGGCCTGGCCGACCAGGTGCGGGCCCGCGAACGGCAGGACCTGTCGCGCCAGCTGCGGCGGCTGCAGCGGATGGCGGAACAGCTGGGCATGGTCAGCCTGGGCCATGTGGCGGCCGACATCCGCCGCTGCCTCGACCAGGGCGACCCGACCGCCTTCGCCGCCGTCTGGGCCCGGCTGATGCGGGTGGCGGAATGCTCGCTCGCGGCCGACAAGGGATGGCTCGACCAGCGGCCCTGAGGGGGTTGCGGCGCGGACGGCACAGGATAGGGTCGTGGGGCGCGGCACTGGCCGCCTTGCCCGATCAGGTTCATCCATGCCCCTCTCCACTCTCCGCTTCGCCCCGCCCGATGCCAACGCCCTGACCCTGCATGTGGCGGGGTCGGACAAGCTTGCAGAGGTTCTGGCCTCGCTGCCGCCCGCGCAATCCGCCTGGCTCTCGGCCACCGGCTGGACGGCGGCGGCGGGCGATCTGCGGGTGCTGCCGGGGCCCGACGGGATACCGGCGGGCGCGGTGATGGGCCTTGGCGCCGCCGCCGCCCGACCCCGCCATCGCTTCCTGATGGCCCGCGCGGCGGGCGGTCTGCCGGCAGGGCCGTGGCGCATCGAAGGACTCGGCGACGCCGACGACCTGGCAGAGGCCGCACTGGCCTGGCTGCTGGCGGGCTACGGGTTCGACCGTTACCGCATGCCGAAGGAACCCCGCGAACCGGCGCTGCTGGTGCCGCCGCCGGCGGTCGATACGGAACGTCTGATCGCCATCGCGACGGGTGAGGCGCTGACCCGCGACCTGGTGAACACCCCCGCCGCCGACATGGGGCCGGACGAGCTGGAAATCGCGCTGCGCGATCTGGCGCGGCGCCACGGGGCGCAGGTGACGGCGATCCGCGGGGACGACCTGCTGACCGAGAACCTGCCGATGATCCATGCGGTCGGTCGCGCCAGCCCGCGCGCGCCCAGGCTCCTGGACCTTCGGTGGGGCGCCGCCGGACCCGCCGTCACGCTGGTCGGAAAGGGTGTCTGCTTCGACACCGGAGGGCTCGATCTCAAGCCGTCGGCCGGGATGCTTCTGATGAAGAAGGACATGGGCGGCGCGGCGACGGTCATGGGCCTCGCGCACATGATCATGGCAACGGGCATGGCGATACGCCTGCGGGTGCTGATCCCGGCGGTCGAGAATGCGGTGTCCGGCAACGCGATGCGCCCGCGCGACATCCTGACCTCGCGCAAGGGCCTGACGGTCGAGATCAACAACACGGATGCCGAAGGGCGTCTGGTGCTGGCCGACGCACTGGCCCTGGCCTGCGAGGAGACGCCCGACATCGTGGTTTCCATGGCCACGCTGACCGGCGCGGCGCGGGTGGCGCTCGGGCCGGATCTGGCGCCGTTCTACGCGACCGACGATACCCTTGCCGACGGCCTGGAACGGGCCGCCGCGCAGGTGCGCGACCCTGTCTGGCGGATGCCGTTCTGGGACGCCTATGAACCGCTGATCGAGCCGGGCATTGCCGATCTCGACAATGCGCCATCGGGCGGGATGGCGGGGTCGATCACGGCGGCACTGTTTCTGCGCCGCTTCGTGACCTGCCGCCGCTATCTGCATTTCGACATCTACGCCCATCAGCCCGCCGACGCGCCCGGCCGCCCGAAGGGCGGTGTCGGCCAAGGGGCGCGGGCGCTGTTTGCCGCGTTGCCGGGGCTTGCACGGACATGACCGACCGGCGGCTGACCCCGGCCACCGCCCGCGTCGCGCATGAGTTGCTGCGCGGGCAGGTCGATGCCCCCGTCTTCACGGCGGGTGAGCGGTTCGAGGTGCGGGTGCCCCTGGCCGATCTTCTGGCGTCGCCCGGGGGGGCGATCGACCGACAGGTCCTGCTGGGCGAAGGCGTGACGGTGATCGACCGGATGGCGGGCTTTGCCTTCGGGCAGGTGGCAAGGGACGGCTATTGCGGCTGGCTGGCCGAGGGCGCGCTTGGCACGCCAACCGGTGTCTCGCACTGGGTGGCGACGCTGGGCACGCATCTTTATGCGGCGGCGCGGGTGCAGGCGCCGGTGCTGGGCAGCCTGACGATGGGCGCGCGGCTGCGGGTGACCGGACAGACTGGCGCCTTCGCCGAAACCCCGCACGGGCACGTACCCGCCGCGCATCTCTGCCCGCTCGGGTCATGGCACTCCGATCCGGTCGAGGTGGCGGCGATGTTCCTGGGGGTGCCCTATCTCTGGGGTGGCAACAGCCGCGACGGGTTGGATTGCTCGGGCCTCGTGCAGGCAGCCCTGCTGGCCTGCGGATGGCCCTGCCCCGGCGACAGCGATCTTCAGAGGGCCGCGTTTCCCGCGGTCTCTGGCACAGTCCGGCGCGGCGACCTGCTGTTCTGGAAGGGCCATGTCGCGATTGCCGTCGACGAGGCGACGATCATCCACGCCAACGGCCACCACATGGCCGTCGTCGTCGAGCCGCTGGCCGAGGCGGTCACCCGCATCGGCCCGCCGGCCGGCTGCCACCGGCCCGACGCGCTCAGAGGATGAAGTTCGATTCGAGCATCGCGATCACACCGTCCAGCACGATGACCATGTCGCTCGCTTCGCTGCCGACCAGCTGCACCTCGATGGTGGTCAGCCCGGTCTGGTTGCTGCGGACCGCACGCACCTCGCCACCGGCGCCGCTGAACGGATTGATCCCGATGAAGACGAACGCCTGATCCCCGCCGGTCAGTGGATCGGCGTCGATCTGCGACAGGTCGATGAAATCCTGATTGCGGTTGAAATCGGTGATGCGGTCGGGCGCCTCGGCAATACTCTCGCCGATCGCGTTGAACACGAAGACGTCGGGGTTGCCACCACCGGTCATGGTATCCTGGCCAAAGCCGCCGACGATCGTGTCGGCGCCATTGCCCCCCGACAACACGTCATCACCGTAGCTGCCATCCAGATAGTTGGCACCGTTGTCGCCAGTCAGCGTGTCGTTCGCGGTGTAGCCGCGCAAGCCCTCGATCGACACGAAGGTCTGCACATTGCCCGCACCGTCAAGGCCGGTCCCGGTCTGAAGGTTCGCAACGAACGGCGCGACATGGCCGAACAGTTCGACCATGTCGAAACCGCTGCCTCCGTTGAACAGTTTGGCGCCCGAGCCCGACCCAAAGGTGGTGTCGTAGTAGATGACGTCATCCCCCGCGCCGCCGAAGGCCGAGTCATTGCCGGAGTTGGCATAGATCACGTCACTTCCGGCGCCGCCATCCAGCACGTCATCGCCGGCGCCGCCCACCAACACATCGTTCCCGGCCCCGCCATAGGTCAGGATGCCATCCTCTGCGTTGCCGTAGATCGTATCATTGCCCGCGCCGCCATAGAGCGTTGCGCTGCCGTTGCTTCCGCTGAGGATCAGGTCGTTGCCCGCACCCCCGAAAAGCAGGTCACCACTGGAGTTGCCGATGACGTTGTCATCTCCGCCGAGGCCTCTGAGCGTGACACCCACGAATGCCTCGCTGGTGATCGAATTCGAGCTGCCATTGCCCGTCCCGACCAGCCCCGCTGCCGCGCCTGTCAGGATCAGACGTTCGACATTGCCCGTCAGGGAGTAGCTGACCGAGGAATAGACCGTGTCGAACCCTTGGTTCGAACTCTCGGAAATCGTGATGGCGGCATCATCAATGTAATAGGTGTCGTCGCCTGCACCGCCATAGACAATTCCGGTGACCTGCCCGCCCCGACCGTCGAAGAGGTCGTTGCCCGGCCCCATCAGCACGTCACCATCGATCAGGCCAGTGTTGATGATGACGTCGTGACCAAGGCTTCCGGATTCGGCGACGCCCATCGATACGGAACCGCTGATGGTGCCGCTGTTGCGCAGCGTGTCGTTTCCGGATCCCATGTCGACACTGCCGATGATCGTGGCGGTATTGCGGATCACATCGTCTCCGGCACCGGCGACAATATCGCCGAGGATCCGGCCGTCGTTCAGGATGGTATCGTTGCCCTGTCCTGCGGTCTCGGTGTTTCCGCCACGGACGATGCCGATGATCTCGCCGGTGTTCTGCAGGGTATCGTTTCCGCCCCCCAGGTCGACAAGGCCATGAATCGTGCCGCTGTTGATCAGGATGTCATCGCCCGTCGACAGGTTCACGGTGCCGACAATGCTGCCGATGTTGTCGACCGTATCGATCAGGCCGCCGCCGAGCACGTTGCCGAACACAGCGCCGGTGTTCGCCATGTCCAGCGAACCCTGTCCCACCTGAACGGCGGCAACCCCCCCCTGCGAGCCGATCATGCCGGTGTTTGTGAGAAACAGGGTTATGTTGGCGCCGGTGCCAGTGCGGATGGCGGGCTGCACGGACGAGGTTTCGATCGTGCCCGAGTTGTGGATGAGCGCCGCCGAATTGGATGTGTTGCCAGCGGTGTTGGCCAGGAACACGCCGCCCGAACGCCCCGAGATGAACCCGGCATTGTGCAGTGTAAAGACGTTGAAGAAGTTGCCCGAGATCGCAATGCTGGAACCGGAGGTAATGCTGCCTGCGGCACCGACCGTGATCGAGTTGTTCGAACCGCCGGCGACTGTCACGCCGACGGCGTTTCCGCTGGCCACCGAACCGAACACCTGAAGGGTTGCGGTATCCGTCATCGTCACGGGCGAGGACGCGATGCTGTAGAGCGTCGAACCCAGTGTGACGAAGCCAGATTCCGAACCGGTCAGCGACTGTGTGGTCGTGCTGGTACCCGTGATAAAGAAGTTTGCCATGGTCGGCCCTCAATTGCTTGAACAACGACACAAACTTCCTTTGGTATCCCCTTCGTGTCCACCTTTTTCTGACCTGCCATGTTGCCGGACGTTCAGATGCAGCGTCCGCCATCGACCTCGAGCGCGGCACCTGTGACCATCGCGGCCTCGTCGGAACACAGGAACAGCGCGGCGTTGCCCATGTCGTCGGGCGTCGAGAAACGCCCCAGCGGGATCGTCGCAAGGAACTTCGCGCGCATCTCGGGCGTGTCCTCGCCCAGAAAGCGCTTCAGCAGGGGCGTCTCGCCCGCGACGGGGTTCAGCGCGTTCACCCGGATGCCCCAGGGCGCCAGTTCGACCGCCATCGCCTTGGTGGCGGTAATCATCCAGCCCTTCGAGGCATTGTACCAGTTCAGCCGCGGGCGCGGGCTGACCCCGGCCGTGGACGCGATGTTCAGGATCGTGCCGTGCCTTGCAGCCTTCATCGCGGGCACGACATGGCGGGCCGTCAGGTAGACCGACTTGGCATTCACCGCAAGCACACGGTCGAACTCGTCCTCGGTCACGTCTTCCATCGGCTGCGGCAGGTGGGTGATGCCCGCGTTGTTCACGAGAATGTCGATGCCGCCCCCGGCCAGCACCGCCGCCGCCATCGCCGCCACGCTGTCACCCCTGCTGACATCGACCTGCACGGCGGTTCCGGCGATCTCGGCCGCGACGGCACGGGCCGCGTCGGCGTCGATGTCGGCCACGACAACCCGCGCCCCTTCGCGCGCGAAGCGGCGCGCGATCCCCGCGCCGAACCCCGATCCGCCACCGGTGACCACCGCACATTTGCCTGCCAGACGCATCCTTCCCTCCGCTCGGGTGCCCCGATCACCTTGACCGCGCGACGTCGGACTGTCGAGGCGCCGCCTGCGCCGGGGCGCCTTGCCGACGGCGAGTGTCTCTGGCATCCTGCCGCGGGCCGCGGCGATGGCGTCGCTGCAACGCAAGGCCCCTCCGTCCTGAACGCCGGGACCTTTAGGGGTCCCCATCCGCATGGCGGACCCCCCTGTGAGGTCTGACATGAACACCACCTCCCGCCCCGAACGCTATGCCTTCCCGAACGGCGCCCGGGCACCCCTGCCGTTTGCCGCCGAAGAATACGCCGACCGCCTGTCGGGCCTGCGCGACCTGATGGAGTTGCATGCGCTCGATGCCGTCGTGCTGACGTCAATGCACAACGTCGCCTATTACTCTGGCTTCCTGTACTGTTCCTTCGGTCGCCCCTATGCCTGCGTCGTCACCGCAGCGGACTGCGTGGTAGTCGGTGCGGGGATCGACGCCGGACAACCCTGGCGCCGCAGCCATGGCGAGGCCATCACCTACACCGACTGGACGCGCGACAACTTCTGGCGTGCGGTGGCCTCGATCACCGGCACCGGCCGGGCCGTGGGATGCGAGGCCGATCATCTGACCATGGTGCAGGCCGAGAAGCTGAACCACTTCCTGAAGCCGAAACGGGGCATGGACATCGCGCCCGGCACCATGGCGCAGCGCATGGTGAAATCACCCGCCGAGATCGACCTGATCCGTCACGGTGCCCAGGTCGCCGACATCGGGGGCGGCGCGATCCGCGACGCGATCCGCGAAGGCACGCGCGAGATCGACGTGGCCATGGCGGGCCGCGATGCCATGGAACTGGAAATCGCCAGACGTTTCCCCGACGCCGAATACCGCGACACCTGGGTCTGGTTCCAGTCGGGGCTGAACACCGACGGTGCGCACAACCCGGTCACGGGGCGTCGCCTGCAACGGGGCGATATCCTGTCGCTCAACTGCTTTCCGATGATCCACGGCTATTACACCGCGCTTGAACGCACGCTGTTCCTGGGCTCCCCGGACGCCGCCAGCCTCGGGGTATGGGAGGCGAACGTGGCCACGCATGAACTGGGCCTGTCCCTGTTGAAACCCGGCGCCACCTGTTCGGGTGTGACCGCCGAACTGAACGCCTTCCTCGAAGCCCGCGACCTGCTGCAATACCGCACCTTCGGCTATGGCCATTCCTTCGGCATCCTCAGCCACTACTACGGCCGTGAGGCGGGGCTGGAACTGCGGGAGGACATCGACACCGTGCTGGAGCCCGGGATGGTGATCAGCATGGAACCCATGCTCACCATTCCAGAAGGCCAGCCCGGCGCGGGGGGCTACCGCGAACACGACATCCTGGTGATTACCGAGGACGGCGCCGAGAACATCACGGGCTTCCCCTACGGCCCGGCGCATAACATCGTCGGCCGGTAGACCGACGCGACAGCGGGCGGCGCGGCGGGCAAGCGCGCCGCGTTCCGGCGTCAGGTCGGGAAGGAAACCCCGGGCATGGGTGGCAACGGCGCAACCATCGCGGAGGCCAGCGGTATTGCCCGCCAGGCCCACGTGCCGACGGCCTTCGCGTGAGGTCGCCAGGGCGACGCCGACGCCGACGCACGACGTCGCGAGCGGTTCATCTAAGTTTCACGCAGCCATTACCTGACCGACACGATAGCCCGCCATGTCCGGCGACATCCCGAACCACAAAGGATGTCGCCCATGTCCCTTCGCTTGACCGGCCTGACGTCGGCCCTTGCGCTTTGCGCTGCGCTTCCCGCCCTTGCCGAGGCGAACTTCAACCGGATCGCGACCTTCCCCGTGCCCGAGAACATGGCCGAGGGCGAGGACCGGTCGCGCGAGACCTCGGCCGAGATCATCTCGGCCTCCGAGGACGGCATGACGCTGGTCTACACCGACAGCCCGCTGGGCGTGATCGGGATGATCGACATCACCGATCCGCGTGCGCCGGTGGCCATGGGCAACATCGACATGGGCGGCGAACCCACGACGGCGGTCTACATCGGCGACCGCATCTTTGTCGGCGTCAATACGTCGGAAAGCTATACCAACCCCTCGGGCAAGCTGGTCACCGTGGACCCGGGCACGAAGGCGGTGATCGCGGAATGCGACATCGGCGGTCAGCCCGACGCCGTGGCGCGGGCGCGTGACGGAAGTTTCGTGGCGATCGCCATCGAGAACGAACGCGATGAGGGTGCGGGCGACGGTGGCCTGCCGCAGATGCCCGCGGGCTTTGTGGTCAAGGTGCCGGTGACGGGCGGCGCGGCCGACTGCGCGGGCCAGGTGCGCATCGAGATGACGGGCCTTGCCGAAGTTTTCCCCGAAGACCCCGAACCCGAATACCTCGACGTGAACGCGGCGGGCGAGATCGTCGTGACGCTGCAGGAAAACAACCACATCGTGGTGATCGGCGCCGACAACACCATCGCCAGCCATTTCAGCGCGGGCAGCGTCGAGGTGTCGGGCATCGACACGAAGCGCGACGGCCGCATCAACCCGGTGGACACCAAGCCCGCCGTGCCGCGCGAACCCGATGCGGTGAAATGGATTGATGGCGACCATTTCGCCATGGCCAACGAAGGCGACTGGAAGGGCGGCACCCGCACCTGGTCGATCTTCCGCAAGGACGGCACGCTGGTCTGGGATTCGGGCAACACGCTTGAACGCGCCATCGTCGCCATCGGCCACTATCCCGAACACCGCAGCCATACCAAGGGCATCGAGCTGGAGTCGGTGGAGATCGCCACGTTCGACGGAACGCCCATGGCCTTCGTCGCCTCGGAGCGCGCCTCGATCATTGCCGTCTACGACCTGACGGACCCGGCAAGCCCGGTCCTGAAGCAGCTGCTGCCGTCGGGCGTCAGCCCCGAGGGCATGGTCGCGATCCCGTCGCGCAACCTCATCGCCTCGGCCAACGAGGTCGACCTGCGCGAGGACGGCCTGGCACCGGCCCATGTCATGATCTACGAGCGCGCCGAGGGTTCCGCCGCCTATCCGATGATCACCTCGGAAGGGTCCGATCCTCTGATCGGCTGGGGTGCGCTGTCGGGCCTGACCGCCGATGCGGAAACGCCCGGCATGCTCTACGCCGTGTCGGACTCGATCTACGGCATGGCGCCCGCGATCTACAGCATCGACGCGACGCAGACCCCGGCGCGCATCACCGAAAAGCGCATCATCAACCGCTTCGGCGATGCCGCGCAGAAGCTCGACATCGAGGGGATCGCACCCGACGGCAAAGGCGGGTTCTGGCTGGCCTCGGAAGGGCGCAGCGACCGTCTGATCCCGCATGCGATCTATCAGGTCAACGACAAGGGCCTGATCCGGCAGGAAATCGCCCTGCCGCCCGAACTGCTGGCGCATGAAATCCGCTTCGGCTTTGAAGGCATCACCGTTGCGGGCGACTGGCTGTGGATGGCGGTGCAGCGCGAGTGGAAGGACGATCCCAAGGGGATGGTGAAGCTGCTGGGCTACAACACGGCCGAAAAGACCTGGGGTGCGGTGCACTATCCGCTCGACACCCCGGCCGAGGGTGCCTGGATGGGCCTGTCCGAGATCACCGCCCGTGGCGACTGGGTCTATATCATCGAGCGTGACAACCAGATCGCTGCCGCCGCCCGCACGAAGAAACTCTATCGTGTGCCGGCTGCGGCGATGCAGCCCGCACCGCTTGGTGGGCCGTTGCCGGTCGTGACCAAGGAAGAGGTGCGCGACCTTCTGCCCGACCTGATGGTGCTGAACGGCTATACGATGGACAAGGTCGAGGGCTTCGCCATCGACGCGGCGGGCATCGGCTGGATCGTCACCGACAACGACGGCATCGACGATGCCTCGGGCGAGACGCTTTTCTGGTCGGTCGGTGCGGTCGACGCCCAGAACTGATCCGGCCTCCGGCGCCTGCCGGATGTCGTTTTCCGACCACGAAGGACCGGCCAGCCTTGGCTGGTCCTTCACACTTCTGTTACCCTCGCAGCACGACGCGCCAGAACGTCGGCCGTGGCGGACCCCTGTTTGCCCACGGACATACCCTGTTCGGCCGCCACAGCGAGGTTCCCATGACACCCATCATCACCGTCGCCTATCTGAGCGTGCTGGCCTGCGCGCTTTTCGTCCTGATCCGCTGGCCCATGCTGCGCTGCACCGGCGATACGCCGGTCGGCACGCTGACGCTGGTCGCGCTGCTGTTCACTGCGGGGCTCGACATGGGGCTGATCATGCTGCCGCTCACCGAGTTCCCGGTCTACGAGGGCGACCCGGCCTTCGGTTTCACCAACGCACTTGCGGTGGAATTCGGCATGTGGGGGCCGCTGGTCTGGCTGATGTATTTCGTCACCACCTTCTACTTCGTGGCGCTTGAGCCGCGTCTGCGCATATTCGAGGTGCCGGCCGTCAAATGGGTCTACAACCTGACCGTGATCGCCACCTGTTCATTCACCTGCTATCTGTTCATGATCAACCTTCCAGCCTATGCGCCAGACCTGCCCGGCTGGTCGATCTGGGCGCTTGCGATCGCGGTGATCGGCTTTTCGGTGGTCTCCTCGGGCGACCTTCACATCATGAAATGGCTGGCCATCGTGTCGACCTATGGATTCGGGATGCTGGCCTTCACGGCGCTTGCGGTCGTGGCATTCACCTATGCCGGGGTGGGGCTGGGCGGGTTCATGGCGAACATCGGCCTGCTGCTGGAGTATTTCGCCCACCTGCACCGCTTTGCCACACCGATTTCGGACTACCATGAGTTCTATCTGTTCTGGTGGTTCGCCTGGTCGATCATGATCGGCCAGTTCGTCGCGCGCTTCGTCGGCGGGATGCGGGCCTGGAAGCTGGCGGTGGCGATGGTCGTGCTGCCCGCGATTCCGCTCGGGCTGTGGTTCTGCGTGCTGTTCCTCTATCACCAGAACGCCATCGTGATCCCGGGCTGGCTGAACTGGCTGATGATCTTCGTGGGCATCGTCTTTGTCATCAACTCGCTCGACAGCCTGATCCGGCTCTATTCCGCCAACCTCGGTTGGTCACGGGAGAGGCTCGGGTCGCAAGTCTACTATCCGCTGCACTTCCTGCTGCAGCTGGCGCTCGTGGGGGCGTATTTCTACACGCCGTTCGAGATCCAGTGGGTCGGGCTTGTCGTCGTGGGTGTCTACGCCGCGACCTATGCGCTGATCCTGCATCGGGTGGCCCGGCTGCGCGACGTGGCGTCGGCCTGACCGGCTGACGGGTCACAGGCAGGTCAACGTCCGGGCGGAATGTCGCCGCCCGGACCTTTCCGCCGTGCTGATCATCGTGCTACGCAGGCGCGACCACCGTCTGACGGAGTGCACATGTCGTTCGAGCCGATCTCCCGCCGCCTCTTCCTCACCATGTCGGGTTCCGCCGCGCTGACGGCCTGCGCCGCGCCCGTGCCGACCTCTGACGCGCCGGCAGGCGGGGGCGGCCATCTGGCGATATACGCCCCGATCTATGACAGCGGCTATGCGCTACCCGCCGTTCCGGCACAGTTCACCGAGGGTGTGAACCGCCGCATGACCGGCACCTATCTGGGCGAACAGCCGGTCGGCACGATCGACGTCGATCCCTATGCCAAGTTCCTGTACTTCGTGCGCGAAGGGGCCGAGACGCTGCGCTATCCCATCGGTGTGGGACGGGCGGGGCGGTCGTTCTCCGGTCGAGGCACGATCCAGGTCAAGCGCAAATGGCCCGGCTGGACGCCGACCCGCAACATGCTGCGGTCCGAGCCGCATATCTACGGCCCGTTCTCACGCGGGATCCCGGGGGGCAAGCGCAGCCCGCTGGGGGCACGGGCGCTGTACCTCTATCGCGGCGGTCGCGACACATTCTACCGCATCCATGGCACCAACGACATGGAATCCATCGGCAATTCCAGCTCGGCCGGCTGCATCCGGATGTTCAACCATGACATCATCCACCTGTATGAACTGATCCCGCTCGGTGCACCCGTCCATGTCCGGGGCGAGGCGGAATCGCTGCGCGTCGATCCGGAAAACTTCGGACGCGGCGTCGAGATACCGGCGCGTCCGGTCGACCCTGCACTGATCTACGGGGCTGAGGCCGTGGCGAACGATCCGCCGCCGGTGTTCGACGACCCCCGCGATGGCATGCCGGTGACGGCGGGCGACAACGTTCCGATCTAGGCGCGTCAGATCCCTGCCGCCGCCGCCGATCAGCTGCGGATCACGTATTCCTTCAGTGTGGTCTCGACGACCTCCCATGTGCCGCGGAACCCGGGTCGGATGATCCAGCCATCCCCGGCCCGCAGATGCGTGACGCTGCCATCCTCTCCGGTCAGGATCGAATGTCCCTGCAGGATGTGGACATACTCCCATTCCGCATAGTCCACCCGCCAGGCGCCTGGGGTGGACTGCCACAGACCGCAGTAGAGCCCGCCGTCATCTTCGAGATTCCACGTGGAATGAACGGGATCGCCGGCGACGACCTTTGCGGGATCCGGGCGTTCGACCTCGGGTGCGGTGCCGTCGCGGGTGACGCGCAGGATCAGCGGATGGTCGGTCATGGCGGGCCTCTCGGTTTCTGTTCCCGCCCATTCGCCCCGGTTGCCCCGCGCAGGTCAAGCCCCGGCCCGCGCGGGGCAAAGTGTCTGGTGCCCCGCCCGGGCCGCCGATATAACCGCATCGACAATGCCCGAGGGAGACCCGGACCATGAGCGCCTCCGCCGCCACCCGCGCCGTGCTGCCCCCCGACATCCGCGCCCGCAAGGGCACCACCCCGCTGGTCGTGCTGACCGCATACACCACACCGATGGCCCGCCTCGTGGATGCGCATTGCGACGTGGCGCTCGTGGGTGACAGCCTTGGCATGGTGGTTCACGGACTGCCCTCGACCATCGGCGTGACGATGGAGATGATGATCCTGCATGGCCGCGCCGTGACGCGCGGCCTGTCGCGTGCGATGGCAGTGATCGACATGCCGTTCGGCAGCTACGAGGAAAGCCCGGAACAGGCATTCCGCAATGCCGCCCGGATCGTTGCCGAAACCGGCGCCCCGGCCGTGAAGCTGGAAGGCGGCCGCGCCATGGCCGGGACCATCGCCTTCCTGACCGCCCGGGGGATTCCGGTGATGGCCCATATCGGACTGACCCCGCAGGCGGTGAACACGCTGGGCGGCTATCGTGTCGTGGGCCGGGGGGCCGAGGCTGACTCGATGCTGGCCGATGCGAGGGCGGTTTCGGACGCGGGCGCCTTCGCGATCGTGCTGGAAAAGGTGCCGGGCACGCTCGCAGGCCGGATCACCGCAGAAATTCCCATTCCGACCATCGGCATAGGTGCCGGGGCCGATTGCGACGGGCAGGTTCTCGTGGTGGATGACATGCTGGGCATGTTCACCGATTTTCGCCCGAAGTTCGTGAAACGCTATGCCGACCTCGGACAAGCCGCAGGCCAGGCCATCGCGGCTTTCGCGGCCGAGGTGCGGGCCCGCAGCTTTCCCGGGCCGGAACACGCCTTTGGCGACGAGGCCCCGAAACCCAAGGGCGCGGCATGACACCGCCGGTGTTCCGCCGCGTCGCAGACCTGCGCGCTGCGGTGGCGGGGTGGCGGGCGGCAGGCGCGCGCGTCGGGGTCGTGCCCACCATGGGCGCGCTTCACGCGGGCCATCTCAGCCTTGTCCGGGCAGCACGGCGCGGATGCGACCGCGTGATCGTGACGATCTTCGTGAACCCCGCCCAGTTCAACAACCCCGAAGACCTGCTGAAGTACCCGCGAACCGAGCAGGCCGACCTTGCGCTGCTGTCGCCATGCGGCGTTGATGCTGTGCTGTCCCCCCCGGTGGATGAGGTCTATCCGTCCGGCTTTGCCACGACCGTCGCGGTGGCGGGCGTGTCCGACCCGCTGGAAGGTGCGCACCGGCCGGGCCACTTCGCCGGCGTTGCGACCGTGGTCGCCAAGCTGTTCGGCATGACGCAGGCCGATCGCGCCTATTTCGGCGAGAAGGACTGGCAGCAGTTGCAGGTGATCCGCCGGATGGCCACCGACCTGGATCTTGCGGTCGAGGTCATCGGCTGCCCCACCCTGCGCGATCCCGACGGATTGGCGATGAGTTCACGGAATGCCCGGCTGTCGCCGGCGGCGCGCACCATCGCCCCGGCGCTGCACCGCGCCATGCGGCAGGCTGCGTCGGCGATCCGCGACGGAACCCCCCCCGGCGCGGCGATGGAGGCCGCACGCGGAATGGTGCTGGCTGCAGGGTTTTCAGAGATCGACTATCTGGACCTGCGCGATGCAGCGTCGCTGGGTCCGCCGGGGCCGGGCCCTGCCCGGATCTTTGCGGCGGCCTGGCTGGACGGCGTGCGGCTGATCGACAACCTCGGCGTCGGCGAGGAATAGCCACCGCCCCCTGCGACGGGGGCGATGGCAGCGATGGTCAGGCGTTGACGCTGTCCTTCAGCGCCTTGGCCAGGGCAAATTTCACCTGGCGGTCGGCGGGTTTGGTGATGGTCTCGCCCGTCGCCGGGTTGCGGACCTGGCGTTCAGGACGGGCGCGGCAGGCCAGCTTGCCCAGGCCCGGCAGGTTCAGCGTGCCGCCGGCGGCCACGGTACGCGCGGCGACGGCCGCGATGGCATCAAGCGCCGCAGCGGCGGTCTTCTTGTCTGCGCCCATCGTCTCGGCCAGTTCGGCCACAAGCTGTGCCTTGGTCATCGGTTTGTCGGTCATGCGTCATCTCCTGTGCGCGGGGCCGGGCGGCGCCTGTGCGCCGTCGGCGGATGGGGTTCGCCCTGCGCGATGGCGCACGGACGGATTCGCTTGCTACACAGGTTTTTCCGCGCGCGATCAAGCCGAAAAACGAAGAGGCCCGCGGTTTCCTTCGGGTTCAAAGGAACGCCGTTTCGTCAAAACTGCGCAGCTTGCGGCTGTGTATGCGTTCCAGCGGCATCTCGCGCAGCCGCTCCATCGCCCGGATTCCGATCTGCAGGTGGCGGCTGACCTGCGTGCGGTAGAATTCGGACGCCATGCCGGGCAGCTTCAGCTCGCCATGCAGCGGCTTGTCGGAAACACACAGAAGCGTGCCGTAGGGCACACGGAACCGGAACCCGTTGGCCGCAATCGTCGCAGATTCCATGTCCAGCGCGATGGCGCGGGATTGCGACAGGCGCTTGACCGGGCCGGACTGGTCGCGCAGTTCCCAGTTGCGGTTGTCGATGGTCGCCACCGTCCCGGTCCGCATGATCCGCTTGAGCTCATACCCGTCAAGCTGCGTCACGTCGGCCACCGATTCCTGCAGCGCGATCTGGATCTCGGCGAGCGCGGGGATCGGCACCCAGACCGGCAGGTCGTCGTCCAGCACGTGATCCTCGCGCAGATAGGCATGG
This sequence comes from Paracoccaceae bacterium, assembly GCA_019454225.1. Classification (NCBI taxonomy): domain Bacteria; kingdom Pseudomonadati; phylum Pseudomonadota; class Alphaproteobacteria; order Rhodobacterales; family Paracoccaceae; species Paracoccaceae bacterium. The sequence goes on from CP075370.1 coordinate 91,482, forward strand.
GCCAGCACGAAGTCGCCCAGGCTTTGCGAGTTGCGCAGACCCGCGCAGTGGCCGACCATCAGCCACGCATGCGGGCGCAGCACGGCGATATGGTCTGTCGCCGTCTTGGCGTTCGATGGGCCGACCCCGATGTTGACCAGGGTCACGCCCTGCCCGTCCGCCCGCTTGAGGTGGTAGGCTGGCATCTGCGGCATCTTGGGCAGGATCGGCAGATCCTGGTCCGGGGTGCTGATGGCCTGGTTCCCCGGTGCGACAAACGCGGTGTAGCCAAGCGCGGGGTCGGCCAGGGCAATCCGGGCATAGGCCTCGAACTCGTCGACATAGAACTGGTAGTTGGTGAACAGGACATGGTTCTGGAAATGCCCCGCGTCGGTCGCCGTATAGTGCGACAGCCGTGCCAGCGAATAGTCGACCCGCTGCGCCGTGAAAGGGGCCAGCGGGTATGACCCGTCGGCGTTGATGATCCGCTGGCCGTTCACGATGTCGTCGTTCGTGGTGGCAAGGTCCGGCACGTCGAACAGGTCGCGCAGCGAGAAATCCAGCACCCCTTCCTGCGGCACGGATACGCCGGGGTTGCCAGCCACCGCGAAATGCACCGGAATCGGTGTATCCGACGGGCCAACCACGACCGGAACGCCATGGTTCTCGATCAGCAGGCCCAGTTGCTGGATCAGGTACTGCCGGAACAGGTCGGGGCGGGTGATGGTGGTGGCATAGACGCCCGGATGCGCCACATGGCCAAAGCTCAGCCGCGAATCGGCCTTGCGGAAGCTGGTCACCGCGATCCGCACCTCGGGATAGAAGGCGCGGATACGGGCCGGGGGCCGGCGCCCCGCCACGATGGCCCGGAAATGGTCCAGCAGAAACCCCGTCGCCTCGGCATAAAGCGCCTCCAGCCTGTCGACGGCGGCCGTCGCGTCGGTGAACGCCTCGGGGGCGGCATGGCCAGGGGTCAGGGGGGCGTGCGTTTCGTCGTGCATCGGTATCTCGCAAGGTGATCCGGCATCTAGACAGCCGGGGGGCGGGGCCGCAAGCCCCGGGGTCGCATGTTCCTGCCCGATCGGCATGACAGGGCGGTATCAGCGGCGGCGGAAGGTCAGGATCATCGCAGTGTCGGCGCGGTGCGCGGGGTCCGGCGCGTCGGCGTAGATCAGTTCCTCGGTCAGTCGCAGATCGGCGATGCGATCCGTCAGCCCGTCGATGGCGGCGGCGAAACCCGCGGCCTTCCAGACCTGCGCATTGATTGATGCGGCAAACACGCCGCCCGGCCGCATCACCGCCATCAGATGCCCGATGGCCTGCGGCCCGACATGGCCATGGGTGAAGGTGCCCGAGCTTGCCACACCCGCATAGGGCGTGACGGGGACGGGCAGGGCGCGGGTCAGGTCTGCCTCGGCGAGGTGGCGATAGGCGCCCTTGGCCCGCGCCGCCGCAAGCATCTCGGGCGACAGGTCCAGGCCGTCCACCGGGCCGATGCCGCGCGCAGCCAGGGCAAGGCCCAGCAGGCCCGTGCCCGCACCTGCATCGAGCACCGGCCCCTCGCCCCCTGCGGCCGCATAGGCGCCTGCGACCAGATCGGGCAGGCGATAGGCCATGCGGGCGGCAAAGTCGCTGTCATAGGTTGCCGCCCATTCGGCATAGAGGCGCCGGTTGTCCTCGGGTGTCTGCAGGGCGTAGGCGGCGTTCAGGTCGGGGTCCATCGGTGAATTGGGCCGCGCAATCGCCCGAAAATCAAGCCTGCCGTGCCGCGATCCCCTGCGCGCGTACCTGGTCCAGGGTGGCGCCGGTGGTCAGCATCTGCGGATCGAGGCGCAGTTCGATGACGGCAAGGCAGCCCGCGGCCTGCGCGCGCGCGAATGCGGGTCCGAATTCGTCGTCGTGCAGAACGGTTTCGCCATGCCCGCCATAGGCACGTGCAAGGGCGGCAAAATCCGGGTTGGCAAGGTCGGTGCCCGATACGCGGCCCGGGAAATGGCGTTCCTGATGCATGCGGATCGTGCCATAGCGCCCGTTGTTCGCGACGATCACGATGGGGGTGGCGCCATGCTGGATCGCGGTGGACATCTCGTTCAGCGTCATCTGGAAACAGCCGTCCCCTGCAAGGCAGACGACGGTGCGCTGCGGATGATGCAGGCTGGCCGCGACCGCAGCCGGAAAGCCATAGCCCATCGAGCCCGATGTGGGCGCCAGCTGCGTGCCATGGCGGCGGAACCGGTGGTAGCGGTGCAGGAAGGCGGCATAGTTGCCCGCGCCGTTCGTCAGGATGGCATCCTCGGGCAGGTTTGCGGCCAGCCAACCGATCACCCGTTCCAGCCGAACCTCTCCGGGCGTGGGGACGGGTCTCTGCCAGGCCTCGTACTCGGCGCGCGCGGCGCGGGTCCAGTCGGCCCAGGGCCGGGCGGGCGGCGCGGTCTGCGACAGCGCCGCCACCATGGCAGGGGCCGGCAGGACGATTCCGGGATCGGCCCGGAAAACGCGGCCGATCTCGCCCGCGTCGGCATGGACGTGAATCAGGCGGGGATGGGGGCGTGCCGGATCCATGATCTCGTACCCGCCTGTCACGATGTCCCCCATCCGGGTGCCAAGTGCCAGAATCAGATCCGCTGCGGCCAGCCGCCGCCCAAGCGCCGGGTTCATGCCCACGCCAAGGTCGCCCGCATAGTTCGGATGCGCATTGTCCATCCGGTCCTGCCGCCGGAACGAGACCGCGACGGGCACATCCCAGTGTTCGGCAAACCGTGCAAGATCGCGCGCCGCCTGCGATGACCAGTCCGGACCGCCCACCACCACCAGCGGCCGGCTGGCTTCGGCCATCGCCCGCGTGACAGCCGCGACCTGCGCCGGGGTGGCGGCATCGGGGATCCGCACCACAGGCGGAATGTCGGGCACATCGGCTTGCGCCGACAGCATGTCCTCGGGCAGGGCCAGCAACACCGGGCCGGGGCGCCCCGAGGTCGCCACGGCAAAGGCGCGGGCGATGTATTCGGGCAGGCGGGCGGTGTCGTCCACCTCGGCCGCCCATTTCACCACAGGGCCGAATGCAGCCCGGTAATCGAGTTCCTGGAACGCCTCGCGGTCGCGGTGGCCCCGCGCGATCTGCCCGACAAAGGCGATCAGCGGTGTGCTGTCCTGCCGTGCCACATGCAGGCCCGATGCCGCATTGGTGGCGCCGGGGCCGCGCGTGACGAACAGGATTCCGGGCTGCCCGGTCAGCTTTCCGGTCGCCTCGGCCATCATGGCGGCACCCCCCTCGTGTCGGCACACGATGTTGGCGATGCCGCTGTCATGCAGACCGTCGAGCGCCGCGAGGAAACTCTCGCCCGGAACCGAGAACACCCGCGACACGCCGCGCAGGCGCAGCTGGTCCACCAGGATCTGTCCGCCGTGCCGCATGCCTGCCCCCGCTCCGCCGATGCCGGGCCGACCTTGGCGCCCCACGCGCGCCGAGGCAAGGGTTGACGGGACGCCGCAGATCATATTACTTAGCAAAATGACTAACCATTCGCCCGCCTCCCGCTTTCATGCCCTTGCCGATCCCACGCGGGCCGCCATCGTGGCGCAGCTTGCGGCGGGCGACGCACCGGTGGGGGCACTGGCGGCACCAACCGGCCTTCGGCTGCCGACGGTGCTGCGGCACCTGCGGGTGCTCGAGGATGCAGGGCTGGTGACGACCGGCAAGGCAGGGCGACAGCGCCTCTGCCGGCTGAACGCGCAGGCCCTGCGCGACACCGAGGGCTGGATCGCCGCGCGGGCGGCGGAATGGGAGGCCCGGCTGGACCGCATGGACCGGCTGGCCGCGACACTCGACACGATGGAGACGCTGATGGAACCGCTCGGCCCCTACGATCTGGAAATCACCCGCCACCTCAAGGCCCGCCGGGCAGCGGTCTGGCGGTGCTGGACCGAACCTGCGCTGATGGAGCAGTGGTTTTGCCCGCGACCCTGGCGCGCGACCGACATCGAGATCGACCTGCGCCCCGGCGGCAGGTTCCGCAGCATCATCCGCGGACCCGAGGGCGAGGTGTTCGACAACGCGCCCGGGTGTTTCCTGGACGTGCAGCCGATGGACCGCCTGGCCTGGACAAGTGCGCTCGGCCCTGGCTGGCGGCCGGTCCTGACACCGCCCGAAGGCTTTGCGATGACCGCGATCATGACCTTCCGCGACGCGCCCGAAGGCGGCACGATCTATCACGCCCGCGCCCTGCACGCGACACCGGAGGGAAAGACCGCGCACGAGGCGATGGGCTTCCATGACGGCTGGGGGGCGGCGGCGGCGCAACTGGACGAACTGGCGCTGACGCTCTAGCGGCGCGTCTCGCGCCAGAAGACATACAGCCCGGACCCGCAGATCAGGGCGATGCCGGCCCAGGCCGTGCCGTCGGGCCATTCCCCGAACACGGCAAGGCCCCAGCCGATCGACAGCGGGATCGCCACATACTCGAACGGCGCGGCCAGCCCGGCCTCGCACAGCCGGTAGGCCTGGGCGATCAGCAGGCCGCCGATGGCGGAACCCAGGCCTGTGGCGATGAAGATCGGCCAGTCGGCTGTTGCAGGCCAGATCCAGGCGCGGAACAGGAAGGCCAGCGAGGGGTCCGACGACCCGGCAAGCCGCCCGTCGCCAAAGGCAAGTCCCATCGCCCCCGACGCGATCAGGAAGGTGATCTGGGTGTAGAAGGTCATCGAGACCGCGCTTTCCGATCCCTTCATCAGACGTGTCATCATGTGCATCAGGGCATAGGCCAGCGCAGAAACCAGCGGCAGGATGACCGCCCAGGCGAAAGCCCCGCCCGGGCGCAGCATCACCACCACCCCCAGAAGGCCGATGGTCACCGCCGCCCACCGGCGGGGGCCGACCCTTTCGCCCAGCAGCGGCACGGAAAGCGCAGTGATCAGCAGCGGCGCGACAAAGAAGATCGCCACGGTGTCCGCCAGCGGCAGCGCCGCAAGCCCCAGGAAGTAGCACAGGTTCGAAAAGACCACGAAGCCGCCGCGCAGGAACTGCCGCCCCAGATGGCGGCTGTGCAGCGCACGCCACCCCCCGTGAAAAGGCAGGATGAACAGCAGCATGAACACCAGGCCGACGACCGTGCGGGTCATCACCACCTGATGCAGGGCATAGTCGCCCGACAGGAACTTGATGGCCGTGTCATTGACCGAGAAGGCAACCGAGGCGCCAATGGCGCAAAGGATGCCGATGCGGGTCTGGCGCGATATGTCGGGGGCAGGAACAGTGGTCATGCGGGCAGAACACCCCGGCGTGCGGCGCGCGTCTGTTCCGAAGGCGACACCGCGCGGGGTTTGCGCCACCACGACCGACCGCCCGACGCGCTGCACCGGGGGGGGATCAGCGCGGCGTCGCGATGGCCGCCCGCAACACGCGATCCAGGGTGTCGAGAAACCGTGACCGGTCGGCCTTTGAATAAGGGCGTCCGCCACCCTGCCGGAACGGATCGGCGGCCCGCAGGTCGGCCATCAGGTCGCGCGTGGCCAGCACCTGGCCGATGTTGCGCCCGTCCAGCAGGTCACCGCCATGCCGGACCACCCGCGCCCCGGCCGCCACGCATCGCGCGGCAAGCGGGATGTCGGCGGTCACCACCACGTCTCCGGGTCCCGCACGCTCCGCAATCCACTTGTCGGCCTCGTCCGGGCCATCGGGCACGAACACGCTTTCCACCAGCGGATTCGCCGAGGGCCGGATGCCGCCGTTCGACACGACCAGCACCCGCACCCCCAATCGGGACGCCACGCGCTCGGCCTCGGCCTTGACCGGGCACGCGTCGGCATCGAGGAACAGTCGGCTCTCAGGCATAGAGCGCCTCGGCATGAAAGCCGACGTGATCCTGCATGAAGGTCGAGACAAAGAAATAGCTGTGGTCATAGCCGCGCTGCATGCGGAACACGCCCTGCTGGCGCCTGGCAGCCATGGCCTCGGCCAGCGCCTCGGGCTTCAGCAGGTCAAGGAACTGGTCCTTGGCACCCTGGTCGATCAGCACCGGCCCGTCAAAGCCGCGCCGGCGCATCAGAAGCGTGGCATCGTGGACCGCCCATTTCCCGTCATCCTGGCCCAGATAGGCCGCGAACTGCTTGCGGCCCCAGTCGGACGCGGTGGGATGCGCGATCGGGGCGAAGGCGGACACCGAGCGGAACCGGCCGGGGAACGACATGGCCACGGTCAGCGCGCCGTGGCCGCCCATCGAATGCCCGGTGATGCCCTGCCGCGCCTCGTCGACGGGAAAGGCCGAAAAGATCGCTGAGGGCAGTTCCTCGGTCACATAGTCCCACATGCGGTAATGCGGCGCCCAGGGCCGCTCGGTCGCGTTCACGTAGAAGCCTGCGCCCTGCCCCAGGTCGAAGGCCGGATCGTCCGCCACGCCCTCGCCCCGGGGCGAGGTGTCGGGAAACACGAGCGCGACACCCAGTTCCGCCGCGTGGGCCTGCGCGCCCGCCTTGACCATCGCGTTCTCATGCGTGCAGGTCAGGCCGGACAGGTACCACAGCACCGGCACGGCGCCATCCTCGGCCTGCTCGGGCAGGAACAGGCCGAAGGTCATGTCACAGCCCGTGGCCTCGCTGCGGTGCGAATAGACCCCCTGAACGCCCCCGAAGGCACGGTTTTCGCTGATGGTTTTCATGGTTCACTCCCTGTCACCCAGGCAATCACGGCTGAGACGGTCACGATGCTGACCGCCGTAGATATCAGGATACTGGCCGAGACGCGCTGCGGCGCCACGCCATAGTGCTGCGCCAGGATGTAGACATTCCCTGCAACCGGCAGCGCTGCCGCGGCCACCATGACGCCCGCGCGTTCCCGATCGACGTTGAACAGCACGAAGGCACCAAAGGCAACGGCGGCGGGATGCAGGACCAGCTTGCAGAACGACAGCCAGGCCGCCACCTGCATCCGTTCGGCCGACTTCGTGGCCAGCGATGCACCGATGGCGAACAGCGCGCCCGGGGTCGCTGCGGCACCCAGAATGCCCAGGAAATCGTTCAGCGGGCCGGGAACCGGAAACCCGGTTGCGGCCCAGAACAGGCCCAGCGACATCGACACGATCATCGGGTTCTTCAGCAGCCCGACCCCCAGAACCCGGATGATCGCCAGCGACATCCGCCCCTCGCGCCGGGCGGTCATCACCAGCGTGATGATCGAGGAGAACACGATCAGGTCGATGGCCAGGACCAGCAGCACCGGCCCCGCCGCCTGCGGCCCCAGCAGGACCACCAGCATCGGCACGCCCAGGAACCCGGTGTTGCCGATGACCGCCACCTGCGCCTCGACCGCCGCCTCCTCGGTGGTGATGCCGCGCCAGAACGCGACACCCATCGCGATGGCATAGACAACCCCGCAGCCCCACAGATAGGCCAGCGCAAAGCGGGTATCCCAGATCTCGGCCAGCGACAGGTTCGCGGCAAAGCGGAACAGCATGGCCGAAAGTGCAAAGTAGAACACGAACTTGGTCAGGTAGGCCGTGGCCTCGGGCGTGAAGAACCGCACCCGGCCCGCCCAATACCCAAGCCCGATCAGCGCGAAGAAGGGCAGGGTTTTCAGAAGGATCGGCAGCATGAGGGCCCCTGGCGCGCGGCGGTGCAGCATCAGCGTTTCACGGGTGGCGCCCAAGCGCAACCCGGCGCCGGAACGCGGGTGGCGGGCGGCGGGCCTTGGCGCTAGCCTTGGCGGGTGCGGTTGACGGAAGGGGTCCGGCGATGCTGCCCGGGGTGATCCTGGCGGGGGGACGTGCCACGCGGATGGGCGGGGGCGACAAGGGCTTTCGCGTGGTGGCCGGGCGGCGGCTGATCGAGCATGTGGCGGAGCGCATGGCAGGCCAGTGCGCGCCCCTGGCAATCAGCGCCAACGGCGATCCGGCGCGGTTCTCGGACCTGCGGCTGCCGGTGCTGGCCGACAGCCTGCCCGGCCACCCCGGGCCGCTTGCCGGGGTGCTGGCGGGGATGGACTGGGCCTTTGCGCGGGGTGCCGGGGCGATCGTGACGGCGGCGGCCGACACGCCGTTCCTGCCGCGCGACCTGGCGGAACGGCTGCGGGCCTTTGCCGGGCCCTCGGGCCTGTGCCTTGCGGCCAGCGCGGACGTCGGGGCGCGGGTGCAGCGGCATCCGACCTTCGGCCTGTGGCCGGTCGCGCTGCGCGATGACCTTCGGGCGGCGCTGCGCGGCGGATTGCGCAAGGTGATGGACTGGGCGGATGGCCACGGGGCGGGAACAGCGGTGTTCCCGGCCCTGCCCCATGACCCGTTCTTCAATGTCAATACACCGGAAGACCTTGTTCTGGCAGAGGAAATGGCACGGTCATGAAGGTCTTCGGGATCGTCGGATGGAAGAACTCGGGCAAGACCACGCTGACGGTGCGGCTGGTGGCCGAGATGGTGGCGCGGGGTCTGACCGTTTCGACGGTGAAGCACACCCACCATGCGGCGGAGGTGGACCATCCGGGCCATGACAGTTTCCGGCACCGGCAGGCGGGGGCAGCGCAGGTGATCCTGTCCTCGCCAGTCCGCTGGGCGCTGATGACCGAGCTGCGGGCAGGTGGCGAGCCGCCGCTGGCGGAACTGCTGGCACGGCTGGCGCCCGTCGATCTGGTGCTGGTGGAGGGCTACAAGCACGCGGCGCATCCCAAGGTCGAGACACACCGCGTGGAAACCGGCCAGCCCCTGCTGGCCCCCGACCATCCCAGCATTCGCGCGGTCGCGTCGAACGGAACGCCGGATGCAGGGGTTCCGCGGTTCGATCTGGACGATGTCGCCGGGGTCGCCGGATTCATCCTGCGCGAGCTGGGGCTGTGACCTTCGACCGGGTGGCGGTGGTTGACTGGTCGGCGGCGCGGGGACGGCGGCGCGGTCGGGATTCGATCTGGATCGGGGTGGCCGACGCGGCGGGGGTGAGCGCCGAGAACCTGCCGACGCGCAGCGCAGCCGAGGCCCGGCTGGACGCCATGATTGCCGGAGGCGGCGGACGGATGCTGATCGGAGCGGATTTCGCCTTTGGCTATCCGGCGGGGTTCGCCCGGGCGCTGACCGGGCAGGACCAGGCGCTTGCGCTGTGGGGCTGGCTGGCGGCGCGGGTGCAGGAGCTGCCCGGAGACGGCAGCAATTTCAGGGATATAGCGGCGCTTGCCAATCGTTCGCTGGCGGCGGCCGGGCCGTTCTGGGGCAATGGCGAGCGGGCGGACACGCCCGGGCTGCCGCGCACCCGCCCGCCGGTTCCTGCCGGTCTGGCCCCGCATCGGGTGACCGAGATCGCGGCGCGGGCCGGCGGGGCCCAGCCGAAATCGGTGTGGCAACTGGCCGGGGCCGGGGCGGTGGGGGCGCAGGCGCTGACGGGGATTCCGGTGCTGTGGCGGCTGCGGAACCGGCATGCGGGACGGGTGGCGGTCTGGCCCTTCGAGCCCTGCGGGCAAGCGCAGGTGGTGCTGGCCGAGGTCTATCCGTCACTGCTGGCCCGGGAGGTCCGGGCGGCGTCGGGGCCGGACAGCGTGCCGGACGAGGTTCAGGTGCGGCTGCTGGCCGAATGCCTGTTCCGGCTGGGGCGGCAGGGCCGGATGGGCCGGTTGCTGCAACCCGGGGCCGCGCCGGGGGTGCTGGCCGAGGAAGGCTGGATCCTGGGGGTGGGCGCCGAGGCGCTGTTGCGCGGCGTGGCGGAGGACATCCGCCACGGGGGTGATTCGAATCGGGGTTAATGCCGGAAACGGCTGGATTTTCCGTGTCCGGCATCCGTCCGGTTCGCGTCTGGTCTGCGTATGGCTTCCGTCCCGACAGGGCGCGCGGGGGCGGGGGTGTCAACGCAACGCGCGGTGGTCGGGGGACCGGTCAGCCCCGTCGGATCAGCCCCGGCGGATCAGCCATGACCGGTGGGTGGGCGTTTCCTCGGTCGACAGCAGGTCGTGCCCGGCCTCGCGGCAGAAATGCGGAACATCGACCAGCGCCGCAGGGTCGGTGGCGATCAGCCGCAATACCTGGCCCGGGGCCATGCCCAGCAGGCGCTTGCGCGCCTTGAGCACCGGCAGCGGGCAAAGCAGCCCCGAGGCATCGAGTTCGGCATCCCACGTCATGCCGCCATCGCTAGGGGAAGGGGTGGCGATTGTCCATCGCGGGGCGGCAGCGCGACCGGCCCTGCCCCGGTCAGCGGTGCCGGGCCGCCCCGGTCCGCCGGTGGCGCCGCAGTGCCGGAATTCCGGTTTGCAGCATCAGCCAGATGTCGAGGCAGAGATTGCGCCGCCGCTGGTAGATCAGGTCGAGCCGGGCCTTGCGGGGCACGCAGGCCCGGGCATAGACCGCATCGGTTTCGGCGGCCGTGCGGCAGCGGGCCAGCAGCATCTCTTCATGCCGGTGATAGCGCAGGGTGGCCAGACCGGTGATGCCGGGCCGGGACCGCAGGACCTGTGCGTAGAGATCGGGGAAGCGTTCGACATATTCCCGCAGCGGCGGGCGCGGACCGACAAAGGACATGTCGCCCCGGATCACGTTCCACAGCTGCGGCACCTCGTCGAGCCGGGTGCGGCGCAGGAAGCGGCCTGCGGGGGTGATGCGCGCGGACTTGTCGGCGCCGGTCACGCCGCGTTCGTCGGGGGCCAGCGTCATGGTCCGCAGTTTCCACAGGCGGAACGGCCGGCCCGGGGCGTGCATCCGTTCGGCCACGTAGAACAGCGGGCGGCCCTGCGTGATCACAAGCCAAAGCAGGACCAGCGAGAACGGCAGCGCCAGCACGGCCGCCAGCAGCAGTGCGCTGGCCAGATCGAGGGCGCGCTTGGCGGGGGTCATGGCGGGGCCCCGGTCAGGTCGCGCCACTCGCGCACCATGGCCGCAGGGTCGGAGGCATCACCGGGAAGCGGCACCAGCGCCCGCAGGCGCGCGGTGTCGAAGGTGACGGCGGGAATGACCGCGGGATCGGGCGGGCCGAAGGCCCAGGGCAGACCGGCCGCCCGCAACAGATCGGCCATCGCAAGGGGGCGCGGTGCCGCGATGTTGAGCGCCCGGGGCAGGGCCTTGCCCGCCGCCGCCCGGGCCGCAAGGGCGGCCAGCACCGCGGCCAGCGACCGCGGGCCGATGTAGGACCGCAATGGCCCGCCCGACGTGCCCGGAACCGGATCGAGCGTGACGGGCTGACCCGGCGGGCGGGCACGGCCGAGCAGCGCGTCGCAGCCCGCGACATTGCCGATGCGCAGGAAGGTCAGCCCCGGCCCGCCACCGCGCGCCATGCGTTCGGCAGCGGCGGATTCCATCGCCAGCTTGGCCGCGCCATAGGCCGAGGGCGGCCGCAGGGGCGCATCCTCGTCCAGGTCTTCGCCCGGGGCGTAGACCGCAGCCGACGAGGCCAGGAACACATGCCGGGCGCCGCCGTCACGGGCGGCGTCGAGCGCGGCCAGCGCGAGGTGCGTGTTGGCGTCCAGATCGTCGGCCCGGCCCCCGGCAAGACACAGGACCACGCCCTGCGACAGGGGCACCGGGCAGGGTGCCGCAAGGATGTTCCACGGCACGAAGCCGGGGCGGGTGTCGCGGGCCTGCCAGACCGGCGCCAGCGGCCCGCCATCCGGCCAGAAGCGGCGCAGGGCGGTGCCGATCCGGCCCGTGGCGCCGAGGACCAGAAGCGGCGGCACCTATTCGCCCCCCTCCAGCCGGATGCGCAGTGCGCGCAGCACGGGCAGCACCGAGCGCACCCGTTCGGCCCCGAGATCGTCGACCAGATCGCCGATCAGCGGGGCCACGGCCTGCACGGCCGCATCGCGCGCGGCGCGTCCGGCGGGGCTGATCGCGACGAACTTGCGGCGCGCATCGTCCCAGTCGGGGCGGATGTGGATGTGCCCGGCCCATTCCAGCCGGGCAAGCGTGTTGGTCATCGCCCCGCGCGTGACATGAAAGCTGCGGGCAAGCTGCGCGGGGGTGCGTTCCTCGTTCAGGCGGGCGAGGTGGTTCAGCACGCCGAAATGCGACAGTTCCATCCCCTTCGGCAGCACCCTGGAGATGCGGTTGCGGGCAAGCTGGTCGGCCATGAACAGTTCACCGAACAGGGCGACGGCAATATCCTCGGATTTCTCGGCCATCACGGACCCTCGAACGCGCGGTCGTGCAGCAGCGAGGGAACGCGGCCACGGGCGCGGTCGACCTGGGCGAGGTCGATCTCGACAAGGGTGACGCCGGGGGCGGTTCCGGCATCGGCCAGAACCTCGCCCCAGGGGGCCACGGCCAGACTGTGCCCGTGGGTCTGGCGCCCCTTGCCGCCGCCCGCGGGTTCCGGGTGGTGGCCGGTCTGGGCGGGGGCGAGGATGAAGCACCCCGTCTCGATCGCGCGGGCACGCAGCAGGGTTTCCCAATGCGCGGCCCCGGTGAGGTGGTTGAAGGCGGCGGGAACGGTGATCACCTGCGCGCCGGCCTGCGCCAGGCGGCGGTAGAGGTGGGGAAAGCGGATGTCGTAGCAGACGGTCAGGCCGATGCAGGCCAGCGGCGTGTCGGCCAGAACCGCCCGGGCGCCCGGGCGGTAGGCGGCCGATTCGCGGTAGCGCTCGGTCTCGGTCACGTCGACGTCGAACATGTGGATCTTGTCGTAGCGGGCGGCGATGGCGCCGTCGGGCGCGATCAGGAAGGACCGGTTGGCAAACCGTCCGTCGGCATCGCCCGTCAGCACGCCGAGCGATCCGATCAGCAGCCAGCGCCCGGCGCGCGCCGCCTCGGCCCGCAGGGCGGCGAGGGTGGGATCATCCGCCTCGTGGCGCAGGGTGGCGCGCTGATGGTCGCGCACCGAGGACAGGATGTTGGTGCATTCGGGGGTCAGGATCAGGTCGGCCCCGCCGGCCGCAGCCTGCCGCACGGCCGCCACCGTCAGGGGCAGGTTCGCCGCCGGATCGTCGGTCACCGAAAGCTGGATCAGCGCGGCCCGCATCAGCCGGCCAGCAGCGGATCAAGCCGGCCCGCCGCGTCCAGTCCGTGCAGGTCATCCGATCCGCCGACATGCTGCCCGCCGATGAAGATCTGCGGCACGGTGCGCCGCCCGTTCGACCGTGCCAGCATCGCCGCGCGCTGCGCGGGATCGGCGCTGACGTCGATTTCGGTGAAGGCGACGCCCTTGCGCGACAGCAGGCGCTTGGCGGCATGGCAATAGCCGCAGAAGGGGGTGGTGTAGATTTCGACGGGCTTCACGGGACGGGCCTCTGGCGGTTCGGCCAGACCCTACAGGCTTTCAGCGGTCCTTCGCAACGCGCGCCAGTACGGCAACGGCAACATGCGTCGCCCCGGCGGCCAGGCAGGCATCCGCCGCCGCCGCCAGCGTCGCGCCCGAGGTCATCACGTCATCGACCAGCAGCACCGGCCGGTCGCGCAGCAGATGCGCCCGGCGGGGATGGATGCGCATGGCCCCCCGCACATTGGCGAATCGGCCGTCGCGGTTGCGGCCATCCTGCGTGGGGGTGCCGCGGGACCGCAGCAGAAGGTCGGGGCAGTGGTCGATGCCCGCGGTCCGCGCCAGCGCCGCCGACAGCAGCGCCGACTGGTTGTAGCGCCGCCGCAGCAGGCGGAACCAGTGCAACGGGACCGGCGCCGCGATCATGCCGGGTTCGATGACGGGGGCCGCCGCGCGCAGCATCCAGCGGGCGGCAGGCGCGGCAAGGTCCAGCCGGTCGCCGTGCTTGAGCGCCAGCACGAGCTTGCGCCCGTTGTCGCGGTACAGGACGGCGGCGCGGCCACGCGACCAGGGACGCGCGATGGTCAGGCAGTCGTCGCAATGCACGGGATGCCCGGGGTCGGTGCCCGGCAGCGGCACGCCACAGAGATCGCAGACAAGGCCGCCGATGAAGGGCGTGTCGCGCCAGCAGGCGGGGCAGAGCGCGAAATCTTCGGTCACCATCGCGTCGCATGTCAGGCATTGCGGCGGATAGACCGCGCGAAGCACCGCTTGCAAACCCATCCGGCCCCCCTATGGTCCGCGCCATGAGCACGCCACCCCGCCTGACCGACCGCACGGCGCTTGCCCGCAACCGCGCGCGGGCAGCGCGTCAGGGCCTGGCGACCTTCCTGCAGGACGAGGTGATCGCCGAGGTGCAGGAGAGACTGGCTGAGGTTAACAGAACCTTTACGGCCCCCGCCGTGGTGACGCCTTTTCCGGGGTTGTGGCAGGCCGCGATGCCGCAGGCGCGCATCGTCGGGGACGACCCGGTGCTGGATCTGGCGCCCGGGTCGCATGACCTGGTGATCCATGCGCTGTGCCTGCACTGGGCGGACGACCCGGTGGGGCAGGTGGTGCAATGCGCGCGGGCGCTGCGGCCCGACGGGCTGTTCCTGGCGGTGCTGTTCGGCGGCCAGACGCTGCACGAGCTGCGCGCCTGCATGGCGGAAGCCGAGGTTGCGGTGACCGGGGGCCTGTCGCCGCGCGTGCTGCCGATGGCGGAGATCCGCGATCTGGGCGCGCTGCCGGGGCGGGCGGGACTGGCGCTGCCGGTGGCTGACGCCACGACGCGGCGCGTGCTGTATCGGGATGCCGGGCACCTGATGGCGGACCTGCGCGCGATGGGCGAGGGCAACGCGCTTGCCGCACGGCTGCGCCGACCGACGCGGCGCGCGGTGGTGGGCGAGACGGCCGCGCGCTATGGCGCCGCGCATGGCGATGCGGAGGGCCGGATTCCGGCGACGTTCGAGCTTGTCTGGCTGACCGGCTGGGCGGCCCATCCGGACCAGCCGAGGCCGCTGCGCCCCGGGTCGGCCGCGGCCCGGCTGGCGGATGTGCTGGGCACGGCGGAACGCCCCCTGCCCGGCCCGGCCACCCCTGCGACACCGCCGCACGGTTGACCGCGCGGCATCCGGGGTTATCTGACGGGGCAGGAACCCCAGGAACGGAATGACCGCGATGCTTGACGCCAAGCCGGGCGTGGCCCATGCCACCGCGATGACCCGCGCCGAAATTCCCGCCGAAGCCGCCCGCACCCTGCCTGCCGGACAGGGCAGGCTTGCCCATGCCCCCGCCGACCACCCCGCCGTGCGCGAGGCGAAGGTGGGCATCCTGCTGGCCAACCTCGGGACGCCCGACAACTACGACTACTGGTCGATGCGCCGCTACCTGAACGAGTTCCTGTCGGACAAGCGGGTGATCGACTATTCCGCCTGGCTGTGGCAGCCGCTGCTGCAGCTCGTGATCCTGACCAAGCGGCCCTTCAGTTCGGGCGCCAACTACAAGCTGATCTGGAACCACGAGAAGGGCGAGAGCCCGCTGATGACGATCACCCGGGACCAGACCGCCGGGGTGGCGCAGGCGATGGCCGACCGGTTCGGCAACCGCGTCATGGTCGATTTCTGCATGCGCTACGGCAATCCGTCGACCGAATCGAAGGTCCGCGCGATGGTCGAGTCGGGATGCGAGAAGATCCTGTTCTTTCCGCTGTATCCGCATTACGCGGGCGCCACCTCGGCCACCGCGAACGATGCGTTCTTCCGGGCGCTGATGAAGGAAAAGCGGCAGCCTGCCGCCCGGACGGTGCCGGAATACTTCGACCATCCGCTGTACATCGACGCGCTCGCCCAGTCGGTCGAACGCGCCTATGCGGGGCTTGACCACAGGCCCGACGTGCTGGTCGCCAGCTATCACGGGATGCCCAGGCGGTATCTGATGTCGGGCGATCCCTATCACTGCCAGTGCGCCAAGACCTCGCGCCTGCTGCGCGAGCGGATGGGGTGGGCGCAGGGGACGATCGACACCACGTTCCAGTCGGTGTTCGGCCCCGAGGAATGGCTGCGGCCCTATACGGTGGAACATGTCGCCGAGCTTGCGAAGGCCGGGAAGAAGCGAATCGCGGTGATCGCGCCCGCCTTCAGCGCCGATTGCATCGAGACCCTCGAAGAGATCAACGGAGAGATCCGCGAGGCCTTTGAACATGCAGGTGGCGAGAGCTTTACCTACATTCCCTGCCTGAACGACGACGCGGCGCATGTCGCCGCCCTGTCGGCGGTGATCGAGGAGAATCTGGCGGGCTGGCTGCGCTGACCGGCGGGCCCGTCAGTGGCCCTGCGGCCGGGCACCATCCCCTTGCCGGAAAAAACGAAAAAGGCGGCAGGAAACCTGCCGCCTTTTCGCATTCCAGGCGCTTGACGCGCAGGAAATCAGTTCGAAGCCACAGCGGCGGCAACGAGCAGCAGGAGCAGCAGCGGGATCAGGATGCCGCCCGACGAACCGGCGGTTTCCGCCGCGATCACGGGAGCTTCCATGACCGGCTCGGTCAGGCCGCCGGCGAAGGCGGTGGTGGCGGCAGCGGCCAGAACGGCGGCGAGCGCGAGTTTCTTCATAGTAACCTCCAGTTTTCGCACGCAGCCGGTGGTTTCAGAGGCGGCTGCGCGCTCCCAAGTGAATACCTCGTAAGTGGTGTGTAACCAGAGGTTTGCGCAGAAAGCAATGCGCCAGATGGACGGCAGGCGGGCGCGCGCAAGCTGTCGTCAAATCCGCAACACCTTTGCGCAGTCTGGATGCGAGCCGCCGATTTTTCGGACATTTGGCCCGACTATGTGCCCGGGTGGAACGCGAATGGCTGCACGACTGCCCAACCGATGGGCAAAGGCACGCCGCGCGAGGGAATCGCGGCGCTTTGGCGGGACCTTGCGGATCGGCCGGAGTCAGATCAGCAGAACCTGCGTTCCGACGCGCGTCAGGTCGAACAGTTCGACGATATGCTCGTTGTAGAGCCCGATGCAGCCGTTCGATGACCGGCGCCCGATCTTGCGCGTGTCGTGGGTGCCGTGAATCCGGTAGTAGGTCCACGACAGGTACAGCGCGCGCACGCCCAGCGGGTTGTCCGGCGCCCCGCCCGGCACCATGTCGGGCCATTCGGGGTTGCGTTCGCGCATCGCGGGCGTCGGACGCCACGGCGGGTTCACCACCTTCTGCACCACCTCGGTCCGGCCGCGCCGCGTCAGATCCTCGCTGAGCGGCACGGAGGTCGGATAAAGCCGATAGATCGACTGGTCCTCGGACCAGAAATGCAGGGCGCGCGAGGTCAGGTCGACAAGGACGGCGCCGCCGCGCGTGCTGTCGAAATACTGCCGCCAGTCGAGCATCCGGAAGCTCGACACGTTGTTGCGGACGCTGGACGAGGCGCCGGGAACGAACTCGGTCGAGCCGTCCATCGCCAGCGCGGGTGCGGCAAGCCCCACCGCAGCCGTCGCGGCCGATCCGAGTATGACGCCGCGCCGCGTGATCCGCGGAACCGGACTGGATGACATTCGGGTGTTTCCTTCTGCTCTTTTGGCTGCATTCTACCCGTGCCGCAGCGGCGCGGCAACACACGCGCCCGTCAGCAGACCCCTTGGGCCAATTCCCGCGAAGGGCATTTGAATCACCCGCCCTGCCGGGATATGCAGCGGAAAACCGGGAGCCGGACAGGTTCCGCAGCAGGTGGGGCCATCATGCAGGGTGTCTGGGCAGCGTTGACGGTGACGGTCTTGCTTGCGGGGTGTGCCACCGCGCCGGCAGTCAGGATCGGCCCGGACGGCAAGCCTCTGCCGCAGGTCTACCGGATCACAGCCGACCAGAACGCGCGCATCCCCTTCCGGATGCTCGATTCGGTCAACGCGCTGCGGTCGGCCGGGGGGGCTCCGCCGCTGTCACTGAACGCGCAACTGAACGCCGCCGCCGCCACGCATGCCCGCGACATGTCGGTGCAGAACCGCCCCTGGCACTTCGGGTCGGACGGGTCGTCGCCCTTCGACCGGGTGCGTCGCGTGGGCTATCCGGGGCAGTTGCGGGGCGAGCTGCTGTCGGAAACCTTCGAGACCGAGTTGCAGACGCTGTCGGCCTGGATGGCGCAGCCCGACACGCGGGCCATCGTGCTTGACCCTGCGGCGCGCGAGATGGGGTTTGCCTGGTTCCAGGAAGCGAACGGCAAGATCTGGTGGACGATGGTGACGGGCGGCTGAAGGGCCGCCCGCCCGGACGTCAGGGGCGGATCAGGATGGGCGTGCCATCCTTCACCATGGCGTAGATGTCTTCCATCTCGCGGTCGGTCACCCAGATGCAGCCTTCCGTCCAGTCGCCGCGATGGCGGGCGTGACGCTGACCCTTGCCATGGATGAAGATGTCGCCGCCCGGGTTCTTGCCCTGCGCCTTGGCATAGGCGCGGTCATCTGCGTTCGGATAGGAGATGCCGATGGACAGGTGGAAGCGGCTGTTGGGGTTCCGGCGGTCGATGGTGTACCAGCCCTCCGGCGTCTTGCCGTCGCCTTCGAACTGCTTGTGGCCCGTCGGCGCGAAGCCGAGACCGATGCGATAGGTGCGCAGCACGTC
This sequence comes from Paracoccaceae bacterium, assembly GCA_019454225.1. Lineage (NCBI taxonomy): Bacteria > Pseudomonadati > Pseudomonadota > Alphaproteobacteria > Rhodobacterales > Paracoccaceae > Paracoccaceae bacterium. The sequence goes on from CP075370.1 coordinate 109,743, forward strand.
ATGGTGGTGGAAAAGCTGCATCCGGCGGTCGGCCTTGTAGACGACGACGCGCGTGACCTCGGGGCCGGAGTAGCTGCGAAACTTGGAGGGCGGCCCGCAGGACGCCAGCAGCGCCACGAGCCACAACCCGATCAGAAACCGTATCACCCGCATCCGCCTGCCCGATCTTTTTCCAAGCCGATAGACCGGTTCGCCGGTTTGGCAAAGCTCAAACGGTCTTGTCCCCGATCACGGGCGCGTCATCAGATGCAATCCCGGGCAGGTCCGCCTGCGCCGGCGGTCCGAGTGGCCCGGAGACAGGCGCCGCAGGCGGCAGCCTGACCTCGATGGCGCGCAGACGCTCCAGCACCTCGTCCCGGAAGGCGTCGGTTTCCTTGTCGCTGTCCTCGGAGGCCGCTTCCTGAAGCGAGTTAACCACAAGACCGACGAACAGGTTCACCGTGGCGAAGGTGGTCATCATGATGAAGGGCACGAAGAAGGCCCAGGCATAGGGAAATTCCTTCATCACCGGGCGCACGATGCCCATCGACCAGGATTCGAGCGTCATGATCTGGAACAGCGAATAGGCGGACTTGCCGATCGTGCCGAACCATTCGTCGAACACAGCCCCGAACAGCTTGGTGCCCATGACCGCGCCGATGTAGAAGATCATCGCCAGCAGCAGCATGACCGACCCCATGCCCGGCAGCGCACGCACGAGGCCATCGACCACCTTGCGCAGACTGGGAGAGACCGAGACCACGCGGAACACCCGCAGGACGCGCAACGCGCGCAGGACCGCAACGGGCCCCGACGACGGGATCAGCGCGATGACCACCACGATCAGGTCGAAGATGTTCCAGCCCGACCGGAAGAAGCGCGGGCCGAAGGCATAGAGCTTCACCGCCAGCTCGGCCACGAACACCGCCAGGCACAGGCTGTCGAGGAACAGCACGGCGGGGCCGACATAGTTCATGATGGTGGGCGATGTATCGAGGCCAAGCAGGAATGCGTTGAACACAATCACCCAGATGATCACGTTCTGCACGCGATCTGAGTTGATCCACTCGGCGATCCGTTCCCGCATGCGAAAATTCCGTCAGGGCTGACCTGCGCGTGTCTTATCCGCAAGTCGGAACGCCGCCGCAAGCTCAACGTGCGGTGACCAGCGAAACTGATCAACGGGTTGCACCCATTCGGGCACATATCCGGCCTGCACCAGACGCCGCGCATCCCGCGCGAATGTCGCGGCATTGCACGAGATCATCGCCACCACCGGCACGCGGGCACGCGCGATGCGGTCGGTCTGGGCCTCGGCCCCGGCGCGGGGCGGGTCGATCACCACGGCGTCGAAACCGGCCAGTTCGCCCGGTTCCAGCGGGCGGCGGAACAGGTCGCGCGCCTCGGTCGTGACGCGGCGCAGGCCCGGTGTCTGGCGCCAGGCACGGTCGAGCGCGGCGACCATGGCGGCATCGCCCTCGACCGCGTGAACCTCGGCGCCTTCCGCCAGCGGCAGGGCAAAGGTGCCGCAGCCTGCAAAAAGATCGGCCACCCGCGCGGCATCGCCGACGATGCGCCGCACGGCCGCGACGAGCGCGGACTCGCCTTCGGCGGTCGCCTGCAGGAAGGCGCCGGGTGGCGGGACCACGCGCGCCCGGCCCATCGCCTGAAACGGCGGCGCCCGCAGCGCGACCGTCTCGCCATCCCAGGTCAGGCGCGCGACGGCCTGCGCCTCGGCCAGCCGCGCAAGGCCAAGCCGCAGCGCGGCGTCGGCGGGCTTGCCGCCGGTCACCGCGATGTCGGGCCCGGCCGGACCGATCGTCACCGTGACCGACATCTCGCCCGTGCGCGAGCCGCCGATCCGGGCGAGGTCCTCGACCGCCGGCAACGCCGCCATGACGCCCGGATGCAGCACACGGCATCCCGGCACCGGAATGATGGTGTCGGACCCTTTCATGTGAAACCCGGCCAGGGCGCCCGATTTCGTGCGCCGTGCCGACAGCGTGGCGCGGCGGCGCGATGCGGGTGGCGAGGTCAGGATCGGCAGGACCGGCGCGGTCAGCCCCTGCCCGGCCAGCGCCCCGGCCACGATCCCCTCTTTCCACCGCGCCACCAGATCATCGCCCGCGTGCTGCATGCTGCATCCGCCGCAGGTGCGGGCATGCGCACAGGGCGGGCGCACCCGGCCGGTCACGGGGGTGACGATGCGCAGGTCGGTCAGGCGGTCGCCCGTCACCGTTCCGGCGACCACCTCGCCCGGCAGGGCGCCAGCGGCGAACAGCGGGCCATCCGGCCCCTCGGCGATTCCGTCGCCCAGATGCCCAAGCCGAAGGATCGTGAAGGTCACTCGGCCGCCGCCTCCACGGCATCGTCGGTGCCGATGAAGCCGCCCGACTGGCGGTTCCAGTAGCGAGCATAGAGCCCGCCACGGCGCAGCAGTTCCTCGTGGCTGCCTTCCTCGACGATGCGGCCGTCATCCATCACCACGATCCGGTCCATGGCCGCGATGGTGGACAGGCGATGCGCGATGGCCAGCACCGTCTTGCCCTCCATAACCTTCGACAGGCTTTCCTGGATCGCGGCCTCCACCTCGCTGTCGAGGGCGCTAGTCGCCTCGTCGAGAACGAGGATGGGCGCGTCCTTGAGGATCGTCCGCGCCAGGGCGATCCGCTGGCGCTGCCCGCCCGACAGCTTGACCCCGCGTTCGCCCAGGAATGCCTCGTAGCCCCGGCGACCCTGGTGATCGAGCATGCCCTCGATGAATCCATGGGCCTCGGCCGCCCGCGCGGCCTCCAGCAGTTCATCCTGCGTCGCATCGGGGCGGCCATAGAGGATGTTGTCGCGGGCCGACCGGTTGAACATGGCCGTGTCCTGCGTGACCATGCCGATGTTGCGCCGCAGGCTTTCCTGGGTCACCCCGCGCACGTCCTGCCCGTCGATGAGCACGCGGCCGGTTTCGGTGTCATAGAGCCGCAGCAGCAATGCCACGAGCGTCGATTTGCCCGCGCCCGAGGCACCGACGATGCCGATCTTCTCGCCCGGGCGGACGGTCAGCGTGAGGTCGCGCACACCGCCACGGCGGCGGCCGTAGGCAAAGTTCACGCCCTCGAACCTGACCTCGCCCTGCACCCGGGTCAGTTCCCGCGCATCCGGCCCATCGGCCAGCGCGTGCGGCGCCGACAGGGTGCGCATGCCGTCCTCGACCTCGCCCACCGAGGTATAGATCGACATCAGCGTGAAGCTGACCCAGCCCGACATCTGCGCGATCCGCATCGAGATCGCACCGGCCGCCGCGATGGACCCGGCAGTGGCTGCGCCCTGCTGCCACAGGATCACCGTGCCGCCGATCAGCATCACCGGCAGAACCCCCGCCAGCGTCATCAGCGACAGCCGGAACCAGGTGGAAATCACGCCGAACTCCAGGCTGCGGGCGCGGAACACCTCCATCGCGCGCAGGGCCACCTTGTCCTCGAACGCCGCATGCGCGAACAGCTTCACCGTCTTGATGTTGGTGATCGTGTCCACGACCTGGCCGGTCACCATGGCGCGGGCACTGGCGCGTGCCGCCGAATTGACCCGGACCCGGGGCATGAAGAAGCGGATCAGCGCCAGATAGGCCACCAGCCATACCGCCAGCGCCACGGCCACCCGCCAGTCGATCACCAGAAGGAACACCACCGACCCGATCACCGAGGCCAGGGCGAAGAACACGGTGTTGATGACTTCGGTCGCCACGTCGGTGACGGCGCGCGCCGCCTGCATCTGCTTTTGCGCGATCCGGCCGGCAAAATCGTTGTCGAAGAAGGTCACCGCCTGCCCCAGCGTCCAGCGATGCAGCCGCGACAGGACCAGTGGCAGGACATTCGGCCCGACGACCACCGAGTTCGACGCCGAGGACAGGCCGAAGGCAAGCGGGCGCAGGACGAGGTAGAACAGCAGGAAACCCAGCAGAAGCGGCCAGTGCGATGCAAAGAACGCCTCGGGCCCGGCCGCCAGCGCCGCGTCGATGACCCAGCCCAGGATCAGGGCCGACACCACCTCGGTCGCGCCCGCGATCCCGGACAGGAGACCCGCCAGCCACAGCATCGGCCAGGACCCCCTGAGGCACCACCGCATGAACGGCGCCAGTTGCTGCGGCGGCGGGCCCTCGGCCGGTGCGAAGGCGTCGATCATGTCGCCGAGGCGCCGGAAGACATTCATTCCGCCGCCTCGTCGATGCCGATGAACCCGCCGGACTGCCGCGCCCAGAAACGGGCATACAGGCCCTCCTTGGCGATCAGCGCGTGATGGGTGCCCTGCTCGGCCACGGCGCCGTCGTCCAGCACCACGATCCGGTCCATCGCCGCGATGGTGGACAGGCGGTGCGCGATGGCGATGACGGTCTTGCCCTGCATCACGCCGTAAAGCGTGTCCTGGATCGCCGCCTCGACCTCGCTGTCGAGCGCCGAAGTCGCCTCGTCCAGAATCAGGATGGGCGCGTCCTTGAGGATCACGCGCGCCAGCCCGATCCGCTGCCGCTGCCCGCCCGAGAGCTTGACGCCCCGCTCGCCCACATGCGCGTCATAGCCGCTGCGGCCGGAGGGGTCTTCCAGCCCCAGGATGAAATCATGCGCCTCTGCCCGCTTCGCCGCCTCGATCATCTGCGCCTCGGTGGCATCCGGACGTCCGTAAAGGATGTTGTCGCGCACCGACCGGTGCAGCAGCGAAGAATCCTGCTGCACCATGCCGATGGCATGGCGCAGCGAATCCTGCGTCACATCGCGCACGTCCTGGCCGTCGATCAGGATGCGCCCGCCTTCGGCATCGGTCAGCCGCAGGATCAGCCGCACCAGGGTTGATTTCCCCGCGCCGGACCGGCCCACGACGCCGATCTTCTCGCCCGGGGCCACGGTCAGCGTGACGTCGCGCAGCCCGCCCGAACCGCGCCCGTAGTGATGGCTGACACCCTGCACCTCGATCCGGCCCTCGGTCAGGGCAAGGGGCTTCGCGCCGGGCCGGTCGACCAGCGTGACCGGCTGCGTGATGGTTTCCATCCCCTCGGCCACGACGCCGAGCGCCTGGACCAGCGAGGACGTCGCCCACATGATCCAATAGGTCATGTTGTTCAGCCGCAGCACCAGGGCGGTGGTGGCCGCCACGGTGCCGACACTGGCCGCACCCTGATACCACAGGGCGATGGCCCATCCGGTCACCGCGACGATCAGCACGCCGTTCAGGCAGGTCAGCGCCAAGTCCATCCGCGTGATGATCCGCATCTCGTACTGGAACTTGGAACGTGCGGTCTCGATCGCCTCGCGCGCGTAGGACAGTTCGCGGTCGTGATGCGCGAACAGCTTCACCGAATGGATGTTGGTGTAGGCATCGACCACGCGCCCGGTGACCGCCGAGCGCGCATCCGAACTTGCCTTGGACGCCGGGCCGGCGTGACGGATCGTCCAGCGGACGAGCGCGATGTAGAGGCCGAACCAGACCACCAGCGGCAGCATCAGCCGGGGGTCGGCATCGCCCAGCATGATGCCCGCGCCGATCACGGTGACGATGCCGAAGGCGACCGCGTCGAAGGTCTGGAACACCGCGTCGCCGGCCGCCGGGGGGGTCTGCATGATGCGGTTGGCGATGCGGCCCGCAAAATCGCTTTCGAACCAGCCGACCGGCTGGCGCAGCACGTGGTTGTGCGCGCGCCAGCGAATCATCGTGCCGAAGTTGGGCAGGATGGTGTTGTGCAGCAAGGCCACATCGGCGCCTGCCAGGATCGGCCGCAGGATCAGGATCGCGGCGGCGACCAGCAGCACCTCGGTTCCGTATTCGGCCCAGACCTGTGCCGGCTCGCCAGCCGCCAGCACGTCGACCAGCCGCCCCACATACCAGATCAGCGCCACGTCGCCCGCCGCCACGACAACCGACAGCAGCCCCGTGACCGCAAAGACCTTGCGGAACGGGATCACGTAGTCCTTGAGGAACGGCCAGAGCCGCCGGGGTGGCGTGTCGGTGGCCGGCCAGGGTTGGTAGGGGTCCACCAGCCCTTCGAAAAAGCGGAACATGGCTGCGGCTTTCCGTCCGGTTGCCTCGGGCATATAGCCCGAAGCAGGGGCGAGGGAAACCATCAGGAAAGCAATTCGTCGCGCGTCAGGCGGAAATCCGAGGCGATCCAGCGATCCTCGAGCAGGCGCAGCCGGTCGCCGATGGCAGGGCCGGACAGCGCCGGCATCAGATCGGCCGCCCGCACGGGAAACCGCGCGGCGGCGCCGCGGGCGATCTCTGGCTGCCACCCGGGCGGCAGCGGCATTCCCGTCAGGGCGGCGCGCAGCAGCAGGGCGTCGGCCGCGTCACCCGCACCCAGCCGGTACCCCAGGACCGCCGCGCCCTGCCCGCCGGCCGCACCGTCACGCAGCGCATCCAGCGCCGCAGCCTCGGCCCGGCTGAGGCGCAGCGCGGTGTCGACGCCCTCGCCACCGAGCGCCGCGAGCCGCCGCAGCCAGCGGATCGTCGCGTCGCCCTCCAGATGCACCAGCACCGGCAAGGCGCGCGCATCCGCCCCCGGCAGAACGCGCGCCAGAACCCCCGCCGCCGCCATCGCGGCGACGGCGGGCGCCGGATCGGGGGCCGACAGCAGCCTTCGCATCTCGGCCCCGAGCCTTTCGCGCGACAGCCTGTCGATGCCATCGGCAAGTGCGGCGCAGGCCGCCAGCCCGTCGGGATCAAGTCCGTCGCGCCCATACCAGGCGTGAAAGCGGAAGAACCGCAGGATGCGCAGATAGTCCTCGGCAATCCGCGCCTGCGGATCGCCGACGAAACGCACGCGGCCCGCCATCACGTCCTGCAGGCCGTGCAGGGGGTCGATCACCGCGCCGCCCGCCGTGCAGTAAAGCGCGTTCATCGTGAAGTCGCGCCGGGCGGCATCGTCGCCGATGCGGTCGGAAAAGGCGACCACCGCGCGCCGACCGTCGGTTTCGATGTCGCGGCGGAACGTCGTGACCTCATGGGCGATGCCGCCCGAAACGACCGTCACCGTGCCATGGTCGATGCCGGTGGGCACCACGCGCAGCCCGGCGCGCTCGGCCAGCCGTGTCACCACCTCGGGACGGGCGCCGGTCGCGATATCCACGTCATGCACCGGCTGGCCCAACAGGGCATTGCGCACGCAGCCGCCCACCGCCAGCACCTGCGCACCATCTGCCGCGAGCGCGGCGAACACCGCCCGGGTTTCGGCCCGGGTCAGCCAGTCGCCGGTGACGATCATGGCGCCAGCCGTTCGGCAAGCCCCCGGAGTATCCGCGCGGTGGCGCCCCAGATGTAGTAGGGTCCCCATGGCACCGTGTAGTAGCGCCGCCATTCGCCCCGCCAGCGGCGGCGTTCGATGCGGAACTGCGCCGGGTCGGTGACATGGTGCAGCGGAACGGTGAAGATCTCGTCCACCTCGCCCTGTTCCGGGGTCGGGTCGAAATCGCCCCGGACATGCGCCAGGATCGGCAGCACGCTGAACCCGGTGACCGTCTCGTGCGGCGGAAGGTGACCCAGCACCTCGACCAGCCCGCGGGGCAGGCCGATCTCCTCGGCCGCCTCGCGCAGCGCGGCGTCCTCGGGCGTCTCGCCCGGCTCCAGCTTGCCCCCCGGAAAGGCGATCTGGCCCGGGTGGTGCTTCAGCGCCGAGGACCGCTTGGTCAGGATCACCCGGTCGCCCTGCACCGCCACCAGAACGGCGGCAGGCCGCAGAACCCGGCCCGGCGGCAGGATCACCCCCGGGTTCAGGTCGAAATCCGACGATGCGGACAGGGGCCGGTCAAAGGCCCGGCGCAAGCCCTCAGGCCCCATCCCCCACCGCCTTCTTGGCCTCGAAGCCCAGCGTCTCGGGGTCCATGTCGTAATGCGCGCCGCAGAACTGGCAATCGGCGGTAACGCGGCCCTCGGGCGTGGTCATGTGGCGGATGTCCTTGGCCGAGTAGATCGACAGCGACTGCCGCACCCGGTCTTCCGAGCAGGAACACCCGAAACGGATGGGCTGCGCATCGAAGACGCGCGGCTCCTCCTCGTGGAACAGCCGGACCAGCAGTTCGGTGGGCGCGACCGACGGCCCGACCAGTTCGATCTCCTCGGCGGTATCGAGAAGCATGTTGGCGCGCGACCAGTCCTCGCCCGCGTCCCCGGACAGGATATCGGCATGGTGCAGCAGCCCGCCCTCGCCCGATCCCGCCTCGGCGGCGACGCCGCCGACCCGGGGCATCGACTGCAACATCACGCCGCCCGCACGCCACTGCGCCACCTGGCCCGGCAGCGTGCTTCTGCCGAAGGACAGCGCAAAGCGCGTCGGCAGCTGTTCGGACTGCGCGAAATAGGTCTCGGCGCAGGCGGAAAGCGACCCGCCCGCGATCGGTGTGATGCCCTGGTAGGGCGCCATGCCCTCACCCTGGTCGATCAGGATGGCGAAGTAGCCTTCGCCGATCTGGCTGAACGGATCGGCCGCCGGGTCAAGGCGTGCGGGATCGAAGCTGGCATAGGCACGAATGCGCGCGGGGGCACCGTCGGCATCGGGACCGTAGTAGTCGGTCGCGATGATGCGCGCCGGACCGTTGCCGCGCACCTGCAGCGACAGCTTCCACCGCAGTTTGATCGACTGGCCGATGAGCGCGGTCAGAAGCGCCGCTTCCGCGACCAGCGCCTCGATCTGTGGCGGATAGCGGTGCTGGCGCAGCACATCCTCCAGCGTTCCGTCAAGCCGCGCCACGCGGCCGCGGATGTCGGACCGGTCAAGCTGGAAGGGCAGGACGGTATCGTCCCATGCAATCTGAGAACCAAGAGTCATGCGGGGTGTCCCGAAGCCAGTGTGTTGGGGGGTTTTCCCGGAGGCTGCCTCCGGGCATACCGCGTTCATATAGGTACGGCAACCACGGGACCAAGGGCATGATCCGACGTTACGGCGAGGCAGTCCGGGCCACGCGACACTATCGCAGGCGCCCTGGTGTCTACGCGATCCTGCTGCGCGGTGACAGCATACTGGCGACCCACCAGGCGGAACCGCAGCCGGAGTTCCAGCTTCCCGGCGGCGGAATCGACGCCGGCGAACAGCCCGTCGCCGCACTGCACCGCGAGGTCTACGAGGAAACCGGGTGGCACATTGGCGGCCTGCGCCGTCTGGGCGCCTTCCGGCGGTTCACCTACATGCCGGAGTATGACCTGTGGGCCGAAAAGGTCTGCACCGTCTATCTGGCCCGCCCGCTGCGCCGCGTCGGACCACCGACCGAGGCCGGGCACACGGCGGTCTGGCTGCCGGTCGCCGAGGCGCTGACGCTGCTGGGCAACCCGGGCGACCGGGCGATGCTGGCGCGTGCCGCGGGCGGCTGAGGCCGGTCAGCCGGAGTATCGGAACAGCGCGCCCGACACATCGTCGGGAAACTCGTCCTGACCCGCATGGCGCGACAGGGTCCAGACCAGCGCCTCGATCAGGGCATCGTCGGGCAGGGCCCGATGATCGCGCAGGAAGGCCGCCAGCCCCGCCTGTCCGAAATCCCCCTCTGGCCCCGGACATTCCGTCACCCCGTCCGACATCAGGAACAGGCGGTCACCCGGCTGCAGATACGCCTCGACCCCGGTCCATGTCGCAGCGGGGATCAGGCCGATGGGCAATCCGCCCTCGCCCAGGAACTCGACCTGACCATCGGCGCGCAGGATGGCGGGATGCGGATGGCCCGCCTGCACCAGCCGGACGCGGCCGGTTGCAAGGTCGACCTCGGCATAGGCGAGCGTGAAATACTGGTCGACCCTGAAATCCTCGATCATCATGCGGTTGAAGCGCAGCGCGACCTCCTCGGGCGGCCAGGCAACCCGCCGGCCGTCCCGTGCCGTGGTCAGCGCGATGTTCTGTTCCGGCGATGACCCCGACAGCAGTCCCGCCAGCCGCGCGGTCATCATCGCCGAGGCGATGCCATGGCCGGACACGTCGACGGAATAGAGCGCGACCTGCCGCGCGTTGATCGGAAAGAACCCGACCAGATCGCCCCCGACACGGCCGGACGGGCGCAGCAGCGCGGTTGCCTGCCCACGCCCGAAGTCACGCTGCCGTTCGCGCACCAGCGTGTCCTGCAGCTTGCGCGCCTCGACCAGGTCGCGGTCCAGCGAATCATAGACGGCCTGCAGTTCCGCCAGCGTCGCTCCGACCAGCCGGTTCTTTTCCAGCAGTTCGGCCTGCATGCCGATGACGCGCTCGCCGGCACGGAGCCGCGCCCGCAGCTCGCCGGGGTTCACGGGCTTCGACAGGAAATCGTCGGCGCCGCCATCCAGCCCGTCGGCAACCTCGGCCTTCTCCGATTTGGATGTCAGCAGAATGACATAGCCATATCGCCGCTGCGGCAGCGCCCGGAACGCCCGCACGAAGTCCAGCCCCGACATGCCGGGCATCACCCAGTCGGATATCACCATGTCGAATTCCTGCGCGGCGCAGAGCGCCAGCGCCTCCTCGCCTGATGCCGCCTCGGTCACCCGATAGCCGCCGCGCATCAGCGCCACAGAAAGAACACATCGCTGCGCCTTGCTGTCATCGACAACCAGAATGTGACGCGGGGAAACAGGCGGTCGCGCCGGATCCGGCATCAAGAAGGGGGCGAACGATTGACGCAAGGGAACCTCCTGTCGCGCGACAGCGTATCCCCCGCCGGGATTAAGAGAGGGTGAAGCCTAAAATGCGGCGTGAAGAACAGTCCGGGGGTTACGGGACATTAAGCCCGATGCCATGTCATGGGGTCGGGGAACGGGGCGACGGCAAGGGGTGCTGGCGATGATCGATTGGTCGAGACTTGAGGAGCTGACAGCCGAAATCGGAACCGACGCGGTGACCGAGGTGGTGGCGCTGTTCCTGGATGAGGCGGACGGCGTGGCCGCCCGCCTGCCCGAGACGCTGCCCGACAGCGTCGAGGGCGAGCTGCATTTCCTCAAGGGTGCGGCGCTGAACCTGGGCTTCACCTATCTGGCGCAGTTGTGCGCGGCGGGCGAACGCAGCCCGTATACCGCCGATCTGGATGCGGTGGTGGAATGCTACCGGCAGTCGAAGGACCTGTTCCTGTCGGGCATTTCGAAACGGGCGGCGGCCTGACGGCAGGTCAGATCAGAAATTCTGCCAGCGTCTCGTCCCCCGTGATGTCGCGCCAGGTGAACCCGGCCTCATCCATCCGGCGCATCAGCTGCGGGAACTGGGCGGCGTCCTTCGTCTCGATCCCGATGAGGACCGAGCCGAAGTTGCGCGCCGATTTCTTCAGGTACTCGAATCGCGCGATGTCGTCGTCGGGCCCCAGCATGAACAGGAATTCCCGCAGCGCCCCGGGCCGCTGCGGCATCCGCAGGATGAAGTACTTCTTCAGTCCCTGATACCGCTGGGCGCGCTCCTTCACCTCGGGCAACCGCTCGAAGTCGAAATTCCCGCCCGAGGTCACGCACACCACGCGCCTGCCCCGAATCACCTCGGCAAGGTCGGGCAGCACGTCCACCGAAAGGGCGCCGGCCGGTTCCAGCACGATCCCCTCGACATTCAGCATGGCCAGCATGGTGACGCAGATCCGGTCCTCGGGCGCCAGCAGGACATCCCGCGCGGCGACCCAATCGAGCATCGCGTAGGTGCTGGCACCCAGCCGCGCCACGGCGGCGCCATCGACAAAGCTGTTGACGCGCGGCAGCGTGACCGGGCCGCCCGCCGCAAGGGCTGCCGTCAGGCTGGCACCGCCCAGCGGTTCGACAAAGCGGAACGCGGTGGCAGGCGAGACCGCGCGCAGATAGCCGGTCACCCCCGATGCAAGGCCACCGCCGCCCACCGGCAGGATCACCAGATCGGGGGGGCCGCCCAGCTGGTCCACCATCTCGACACCGACACTGGCCTGTCCCTCGATCACGTCGGGGTCATCGAAGGGTGACAGGAAATGCGCACCTTCATCGCGGCAGAACGCCTGCGCGGCGGTCAGCGTCTGGTCGAAGTAGTCGCCGGTCAGGCGAATGGTGACGGCCTCGCCGCCGAATATCCGCGTCTTGTCGATCTTCTGCTGCGGCGTGGTCACCGGCATGAAGATGGTGCCGCGCACCCCGAAATGGCGGCAGGCATAGGCCACACCCTGCGCATGGTTGCCGGCACTTGCCGCCACAAAATGCCCCAGTCCCGGCACGCGCTTGCGCATCGCGTTGAAGGCGCCACGCAGCTTGTAGCTGCGCACCGGCGACAGGTCCTCGCGCTTCAGCCAGATGTCGGCGCCGAAGCGGTCCGACAGGTGATCGTTGCGCTGCAGCGGCGTGGGCTCGAACAGGGCACGCAGGGCGGTCGTCGCGGCACGGGCAGAGGCGGCGAAATCGGTCATCGACGGCCCCCGGTCATGCCGCCATCCGGCCTGCCCTCCGACCACGCATGCAACGCCGGGATGCGCGGCGCCACCCCGAAACTGCCGAGGATGTCACGCACTGCCGCCATCACGATCGCCCGCGTCAACCGCATCGCACCTTCCCGCCCGCCATGCCCGCGGAAGCCCTCCGCTGCATTCTTGCCCTTGCCGCACCTTCCCTGTAACGCGCAGGCAATACAAGGTCAGGGGAGCCCGTCATGTCCGCACCGAAGAAAGTCGTTCTCGCCTATTCCGGGGGTCTCGACACCTCGATCATCCTGAAATGGCTCCAGACCGAATACGGCTGCGAGGTGATCACCTTCACCGCCGACCTGGGCCAGGGCGAGGAACTGGAACCTGCGCGGGCCAAGGCGCTGCTGCTCGGCATCAAGCCCGAGAACATCCACATCGTCGACGTGCGCGAGGAGTTCGTGCGCGACTTCGTGTTCCCGATGTTCCGCGCGAACGCGCTGTATGAAGGGCTGTATCTTCTCGGAACCTCGATTGCCCGGCCGCTGATCGCGCAGCATCTCGTCCGCATCGCGCATGAGACGGGGGCCGACGCCGTGGCCCATGGTGCGACCGGCAAGGGCAATGACCAGGTGCGGTTCGAGCTGTCCACTGCGGCACTGGACCCCGCCATCCGCGTGATCGCGCCCTGGCGCGAATGGAACCTGTCCAGCCGCACCAGCCTGCTGGCCTTTGCCGAGGCGAACCAGATCCCGATCGCCAAGGACAAGCGGGGCGAGGCTCCGTTCTCGGTCGATGCGAACCTTCTGCACACGTCGTCAGAGGGCAAGGTGCTGGAGGATCCCGCGCAGGAAGCGCCCGATTATGTCTGCCAGCGCGTCATCCGGCCCGAGGACGCACCCGATGCGCCCGAGATGGTCGAGATCACATTTGAGCGCGGCGATGCCGTGGCCGTGAACGGCGAGGCGCTGTCACCCGCGGCGCTTCTGACACGGCTGAACGAGCTGGGTGCGAAACACGGGGTGGGCGTGCTCGATCTGGTCGAGAACCGCTTCGTCGGCATGAAGTCGCGCGGGATCTACGAAACGCCCGGCGGCACGATCCTGCTCGAAGCGCATCGCGGCATCGAACAGATCACGCTGGATGCGGGCGCCGGGCACCTGAAGGATTCGATCATGCCGCGCTATGCGGAACTGATCTACAACGGCTTCTGGTTCAGCCCCGAACGCGAGATGCTGCAGGCCCTGATCGACAAGAGCCAGGAGCATGTGACCGGCACGGTGCGCGTCAAGCTGTACAAGGGGTCGGCGCGGACGGTGGCACGGTGGTCGCGGCATTCGCTCTACAGCGAAAAGCACGTGACCTTCGAAGAGGACGCGGGCGCCTACGACCAGAAGGACGCGGCCGGCTTCATCCGGCTCAACGCCCTGCGCCTGCGGTTGATCGCGGCCCGGAACGCGCGTGTGAAGGGCTAGGCGGCACGCCCGGCCAGCGGCCGGAAACCGATTGACGCCACGGCGCGGTTGCGTCGTGGCCTCCGCCGCGCCATGCCTCGGTCGACCGAGGAGGCCTGCCATGACCCTGCACGACATCGCCGAACGCATCACCCGCAAGCTGGCCAGCAACCCCTTCGAGGGCTCGCTGAAGTTCGATTGCGGCGACGGGCGGGTGATCGTGCTGGCCGATGGCGGCGCCACGACCGAGGATCGCCCGGCCGACTGCACCCTGCGGCTTTCCGAGGAGAACCTCGTCAAGCTGCTGACAGGCAAGTTGAACCCGATGATCGCCATGGCGACCGGCAAGCTCAAGCTGTCGGGCGACGCCACCGTCGCGATGCGCATGGCACGGCTGATAGGTTGATCGCGCGGGCGGTGCCGCAGCCCTGGCACCGCCCGCACAGGGTCAGTTCGGAAGCATGATGAGGCCCGCGGCAACGCCGGCCTGAAGCTCGTCGGGGTTCACCTCGCCGTCGCCGTCCGCATCGATGGCGGCGAACCCCTCGTCGGTCAGGTCCGGCACGACGGCCCGCAGTTCCTCGGCCGACCAGGTGCCGTTGCCGTCCGGATCGGGGGGAAGTGTCACCGCCTGTGCCATCAGCGGACCGATGGCGAGCGCCGACAGCGTCGCCGCAAGGGTAAGCGTCCGGGTGATCATTTCGGGTCTCCTCAGTTTGCCGCAGGCTGTGTCGCCTGCCCGATCCACATAGATCGGCGCAGGAAAGATTCCTACCTGCCGCGCGGATATCACCCAGACAGGCGCCCGAACCTGCCGATCGCATGAATGAAATGGAACATTATTCCGCCTACGCGCTTGCGGCATCCTTTTTCCGCCGCTGGCCGCCCGCCACCTCGGCACCTTTCAGCGCAGCCACTGCCGTTTCCCCATCCTGAACGATCCACGACATTTCCCTGCCATCGTCGCTTCATCGCCGTCATCCTGCCTGATTTGACGGGCAGAACACTGGCAACTGCTGCACGCTGCTGCCTGGGGACGACAATGGACCGACTGACAGAAATGGAAGCCTTCGCCACCGTGGTGGACCAGGGCGGCTTTACCGACGCGGCCAAGAAGATGGGCATCTCCAAGTCTGCCGTGTCCAAACATGTATCCGCGCTCGAGGCGCGACTGGGCGCGCGGCTTCTGAACCGCACGACGCGGCGCGTGTCACCCACCGAGATCGGGCTGGCCTACTACGACCGCGCCCGCCGCGTCCTGAACGACGCGGGCGAGGCAGACGCGCTTGTCACCTCGATGCAGTCCGCACCGTCGGGCCTTCTGCGGCTGTCGGTGGCCACGGATTTCGGGGTTAACCTGCTGTCGCCGATCCTCGGGGATTTCCTGCTGGAGTACCCCGACATCACCGTCAACATGGTCCTGAACAACCGCTATGTGGAACTGATCAGCGAGGGCTTCGACCTGGCAATCCGGGTGGGTGAGCTGGAGGATTCGTCGCTGCGCGCCCGCAAGCTGACCGAGACCGCCAAGCGGATGATTGCTTCGCCCGCCTATTTCCAGAAGTTCGGCCGTCCGATGAAGATCGACGACCTGAACGACCACAAGCTTCTGCACTATTCGAACCAGGCAAACGGCAACGTCTGGCGCATCCCCACCCCCTCCGGGGAAAAGCGGCAGGTGCGCACGGCCGGATGGCTGACGGTGAACGACGGGCAGTCGCTGCTGAATGCCGCGGTGTCGGGTCTGGGGATCGCCTACCTGCCGTCGTTCCTCTACGCCGAGGCGATGCGCGCGGGCCAGGTGGAAGAGGCGATTCCCGGCCTTCCGGTCGAGATTCTGGGGATCTATGCGGTCTATCCCCCGGGCAGGTTCACCCAGCCCAAGGTGCGTGCCTTCATCGACTTCCTGGCGCGGCGCTTCTCGGACAAGGGGCCGGACAGCTGGTGATGCCCGGCCCTTCGGGGCCTGTCAGCCCTTCTTCAGGCAGCGGTTGCCCAGAACCTCGGCAATCTGCACGGCATTCAGGGCCGCGCCCTTGCGCAGGTTGTCGCTGACACACCAAAGGCTGATCCCGTTGTCGATCGTGCTGTCCTGCCGGACGCGCGACACATAGGTGGCATAGTCGCCCACGCATTCGATGGGCGTCACGTAGCCACCCGGCTCGCGCTTGTCGACCAGCATGATGCCCGGCGCCTCGCGCAGGATGTCCTGCGCCTCCTGCCAGTCGAGGAACTCCTCGAACTCGATGTTGATCGCCTCGCTGTGGCCCACGAACACCGGCACCCGCACGCAGGTCGCGGTGACCTTGATCCTGGGATCGAGGATCTTCTTCGTCTCGGCGACCATCTTCCATTCTTCCTTGGTGAACCCGTCATCAAGAAAGACGTCGATCTGCGGGATGACGTTGAAGGCGATCTGCTTCTGGAACTTCTTGGGCGGCACGTCGTCGGTCGGGTTGTAGATGGCCTTGGTCTGGTTCCACAGCTCGTCCATCCCCTCCTTCCCGGCGCCAGAGACGGATTGGTAGGTCGAAACCACCACCCGCTTGATCCGCGCCCGGTCATGCAGCGGCTTCAGCGCCACCACCATCTGCGCGGTCGAGCAGTTGGGGTTCGCGATGATCATCCGGTTCTTGTAGCCGTCCACCGCCTCGGCATTGACCTCGGGCACCACCAGCGGGATCGCCGGGTCGTAGCGGTAGAGCGACGAGTTGTCGATCACCACGCAGCCCGATGCCGCTGCCTTGGGCGCATAGATCTTGGTGGCATCCGACCCGATGGCGAACAGCGCGATGTCCCAGCCGGCGAAATCGAACGTGTCAAGATCCTTCGTCTTCAACGTCTTGTCGCCAAAGCTGACCTCGGTTCCCAGCGACCTGCGCGAGGCAAGCGCCACGATCTCGTCCACGGGAAATTCCCGCTCGGCGAGGATGTTCAGCATTTCGCGGCCCACGTTCCCGGTGGCGCCCGCGACGACGACACGATAGCCCATTTCGGCCTCCTAGGTGTGACGCGCCCCCTTAGCCCATGCGAAACGCGGGGGAAAGGGTCAGTCGGTGCGGTCGGGCGCGAGCAGATAGGGCACAAGGCCCGCCACCAGCACCAGCCCGAAGGCCAGGAACAGCGCGGCATAGGGCGCCTGGGCCGGATCGGGCGGAATTGCGGCATGCAGGCGGCCGGTCGCGAACTGCGCGATCCCGACGCTGCCAAGGGCAAAGAGGTTCAGGAAACTGACCCCCCGCCCCACCAGATGCGGCGGAAAGAACGCCCGCCCATGGGCCATGACCATCGGGAAGGACGCCCCGAAGAACCCGACCGCCATCAGCAGGATGGCGCCCGTCCACCAGTCCGGGGGCAGCGCCCACAGCGCGAACAGGCAGGCGGCAGTGACGGCGTTTCCGCCGAATATCAGCCACTTGCGCGTTCCGAGCATGCGATCCAGCGGGCCATAGGCAAAATTCCCCGCCACCATGGCCAGCCCCATGAACAGCGTGACCTGCCCGATGCCCGCGGCGTCCGCCCCGAACACGTCGCCATACCATGGCCCCACCCACAGCCCCCGCAACCCGGCCGCGGGCAGGTAGTTGACGGCGGCAATGGGCAGGATCAGCCACAGCGCCGGAATCCGCAGGATGTCGCGCAGCGAGCCCTGCGCCGCGCCGTTGGCCTGCGGCGGGTCGCACAGGACCGCCGCCACCAGCGCGGCGACCGCCAGTGTCACCGCCCCGAGCGCCGCCATCGCGCCGCGCCAGCCCATCGCCTCGACCGCAAGTGCCAGCGGCAGCGAGGCCGCGATATTGCCGAGCGATCCCACCCCGATCGTGGCCCCGGCCAGCGTCCCGAAGATCGCAGCGGGGTAAGTTCTTGCAAACACGTAGTAACTCGCCATGAGAACGGGTGAGCATCCGATCCCGATCAGCGCCATGGCCAGGTTGACATGCATCACCGAACCGGCCGCCGCCATCAGGAACGCCCCGCCCGCGCCGCCCGCCGCCAGGAGCGCCGCCGCGGTCCGGCGGGGGCCCACGCGGTCCAACGCCCATCCGACGGGAAGCTGCATCGCGGCGAAGGCGAGGAACCAGACGCCCGACGCCCCCGCCAGATCCTCGGCCGTGGCGCCGAGGTCCGCGGTCAGCGCCGGGGCCATCACGGCGAGAAACGCCCGGTAGAACTGCGACAGGACATAGGCCGCGACGAGCGCGGCGATGCCCGCGATCATGCGGGAACCGCGGCCGGGCGGTGTTCGCGGACCGGCAGGTGGACGATGGCCGAGAACGCGCCAACCGCCACGCCAACCCACCACACCAGCGTGTAATCCCCTGTCATGTCATACATTTTTCCGCCCAGCCAGACACCCAGAAAGCCGCCAAGCTGGTGGCTGAAGAACACCAGGCCGTAGAGCGTGCCCATATAGCGCAGGCCCCAGATATGCGCGACAAGACCCGACGTCAGCGGCACCGTGGCCAGCCAGAGCGACCCCATCGCCGCCGAGAAGATCAGCACCGAAGCCGGGGTCATCGGCATCAGGATGAACACCGCCGCGACCACCGTGCGCGCCGTGTAAATGCCTGCCAGCAAATACTTTTTGGTGTAGGTCTTGCCCAGATACCCGGCCAGGATCGTGCCGCCGATGTTGGCCATGCCGATCACCGCGATGGACAGGGCGCCGACCGCCGATGTGGTCGAGATGCCAAGGCCCGCCAGCATTCCGCCGGGGTCGGGCACGGCGCAGCGTTCCGTGACGAAGGCGGGAAAATGCGCGGTGATGAAGGCAAGCTGATAGCCGCAGGAGAAAAATCCAAGGAAAATCAATGTATAGGACGGATCGCGCAGGGCCCGGACCAGCACCTGGCCCAGGCTTTCCTGCAGTTCCGCCTTCGAGGCCGGGGCGGGCGAGCGCATCAGGGGCAAGAGCATCAGCGAGGCCAGGATGACGGCCGCAAAGACCAGGAACACTGACTGCCATGGCATTGATTGCAATAGAAATTCTGCCGTAGGTGCGCCGATCACCTGGCCTGCGGAACCGGCGGCGGTGGCCAGGCCCAGGGTCATCGACCGGTGTTCCGGTGCCGCGGCGCGGCCGACCACCGCCAGGATCACCCCGAATCCGGTTCCGGCGATGCCGAATCCTACAAGGATTTCAAGAAGTTGATGCTGCCCCGGGGTGACGGCGAACGAGCTGAGCACCAGGCCCGCGGCATACATCAGCGCGCCGGCGACGATGGCGCGGCGGTCACCGAAGCGTTCGGCCAGCGCCCCGAAGATCGGCTGCCCGATCCCCCAGGCGAGATTCTGGATCGCGATCGCCAGCGAAAAGTCAGACCGCAACCAGTTGAATTCGCTCGCAATCGGGATCTGGAACACACCGAAGCTGGCGCGGATCGCAAAGCCCAGCATCAGGATCACGCTGCCCGCGATCAGGACTGGGGTGAACAGGGGGGCTTTGGTCATGGCATCCTCCGGGCGCGGCGCGGAAGGTGGACCCGGGCGCGGGCGGCGTCAAATGCGGAATTGTGACGGGTGAAATAAGCGTCCGGCATCCGTACCGCGCGCGTCTGGCAGGCGTATGGCATCTGTACCGACACCTGTACCGACAGGCCGCGCGCGCCGGTGGTCAGAGCGGTTCGCGCAGGACCCCGGCAGGCGGAATGCCGATGCCGCCATGGGCGACCGGTTCGGGCCCATGGTTGAACCAGAACCGGTGGCGCCCGTCGCTGCGGGTGCGCAGCGCGGGCGGCAGGTCCATCACCGGCAGCGCAACCTCGGCACAGGTCGCGCGCAAGATGCGGTGCAGCGCCGCGTCATCCGGCCAGCCGGCCAGATAGCGCAGGCGGTCGCCGACCAGGGCGGGCCAGCCATCGGCGGTTTTCTCGATCACCGGGGCGCCTTCGACCTTCTCGCGCCAGTGGTGGAAGGCCCCGCCGCGCGCCAGCGGCACGGGCAGGTCGGGTGGCAGGCTTTCCACCCGGGCCACCGTGCAGTCGAGGCCCGGGATCGCGGGCGGCAGGGGCACGGGGATCGCAAGGTGTTCGGTGCAGGCGTTGCTGCGCGGCCCCAGCATCGCGATGCCGTCATGCGCCGCCAGCGCCGCGCGGAGCGGCGCCGACAGCGTGGCCAGCGCCGGAACCAGCACCAGCCTGCGGCCCGCGAGGCTGGCGGTGTCGGGGGGCAGGATGTCGATGTTCAGGCCAAGACGCCGCAGCGCACGGTAGATCGAAAAGACCAGCCCGAAATAGTCGAACCCCGCGCCCTGCGGCAGCGCCTGCCACGCCCAGGCCGAGGCATAGTCGAAGACGATCGCCACCGGCGCGGGGGGCGGCGCGGGAACCTCGGGCGCGTCGGCCAGTTCGCGCGCGACCTTGCCCGCCTCGTGCCGGGCGGGGGCGGGGGCATCGTCGGGGCGCAACAGGCCCGCGTGATGCTGTTCCTGGCCGAAGGGCAACTGGCGCCAGCGGAACCAGCACACCGTCTCGGCGCCGTGGGCAAAGGCCTCCCACGCCCAGAGGCGGACCATGCCCGGCAGCGGGTCGGGGTTGTGCGGCGCCCAGTTCACCGGGCCGGGCTGCTGTTCCATCACCCACCACCGGCCCCGACCGACCGACCGGTAGAGATCGTGGTGAAACGCCTGATAGTCGGGGTCACCCTGCCGGGCGAACATCCGTTTGTGTTCGGCATCCGCCGGAACGCGGTCGGACAGGAAACCCAGCGGATAGCTGTCCCATCCGGCGATGTCGAGATCGGCACCGGTGGCGTAATGGTCGAAATCGGTGATGC
Organism: Paracoccaceae bacterium; assembly: GCA_019454225.1. Lineage (NCBI taxonomy): Bacteria > Pseudomonadati > Pseudomonadota > Alphaproteobacteria > Rhodobacterales > Paracoccaceae > Paracoccaceae bacterium. The sequence continues at coordinate 130,270 of CP075370.1, forward strand.
CGCCCATGTAGTTGTGGGCGACCGGCGCGGACGAATGGCGGCGGATCGCGGCGACCTGGGCGCGGCTGAACGCCGCCACCCGGTCCGAGGCGAAGCGCCGGAAATCCAGCCAGTGCGCCGGGTTGGACTGGGTCACGGCCTGGTTCGGCAGGCCGATGTCGTCAAAGCCGCGATAGTCCATCGACCAGAACACATTGCCCCAGGCCTGGTTGAGCGCCTGCACCGACCCGTAGCGCAGCGCCAGCCAGTCGCGGAACGCGCTGCGCGCCGCGTCCGACCAGGACAGCGTGGTGTCATGGCAGCCGTATTCGTTGTCGACCTGCCAGGCCGCGACATGGGGGTTGCCACCGTAGCGTTCAGCCAGGATCGTGACGATCCGTTCACATTCGGCCAGATAGCCCGGATGGCTGAAATCATAGTGGCGGCGGCTGCCGAACCCCCTCTGGCGCCCGTCGCGGTCCACTGGCAGCATGTCGGGATGCCGGTCGAGCATCCAGCGCGGCGGCGCGGCGGTGGGCGTGCCCAGAACCACCTTCAGGCCGTGGTCGCCCAGCGTGGCGATGGCGCGGTCGAGCCAGCCGAGTTCCAGACGCCCGGGTTCCGGCTCGATCCGTGACCAGGCGAATTCGCCGATCCGCACCCGGGACAGGCCGACGCGGCGCATCCGCGCGGCATCGGCGGCCCACATGCCTTCGGGCCAGTGCTCGGGGTAATAGCAGACGCCCAGCGACCGCTTCACAGCAGGACCCGGTGTTCCGGCAGGCCACGGGCGACGTTGGTCGCGGCAAAGGTGGCGCCCGCGTCGGGATGGGCGGCGCGGGCGGCGGCGGACATGCCCTGAAGCGCGGTGGTGCAATAGAGCGTGGTGCCCCCGAAGGCCGGGCAGGAGGTGTGCGGGGCATCGAAGGCGACGGTCGACAGGCGCGCGCCGTCGGGGCCATAGGCCGCCACCCGCGCCGCGCCCCATTCGGCCAGCCAGAACCGGCCGTCGGCATCGAACACCGCGCCATCGGGGTTCAGCCCCTCGGCCGTCAGGTCCAGGAACACCTCGGGCGTACCCTGGGGCCAACCCTCGGCATCCAGCGCGACGCGCCAGACCTTGCCGCGCGCGGTGTCGGCAAAGGTTGCGGTGCGGCCGTCGGGGGCGAAGGCGATGGCGTTCGAGATGCTGATGTCGGGATAGAGCCGCCGCAGCGTGCCGCGGTGCCAGCGCCAGATCGCGCCCAGCCCGGGCTCGGCCGCCTTGCCCATCGTGCCGATCCAGAATCCGCCCTGCGGGTCGGCGCGCCCGTCGTTCGACCGCGTGGCCGGATTGCCCGCGTCGAGCGGGCACAGGTGCACGCGCATGCCGCTTTCGATATCGAACTGGAACAGTTCACGCTCGGAGGCGATGAGCAGGCCGTCCGGCCCGGTCCATCCGGCGGCCGAGACCATGTCGGGAAAGTGCCATTCCTGCGCCTCCTCGCCCTTGCGGGTCAGCAGGCGGCGCCCGGTGATGTCGAACCAGAACAGCTGTTCGCGGCGCGGGTGCCACAGCGGGCCCTCGCCCAGCGTGCAGGCTCTTGCGTCAAAGATCATGCTGCCTCCCATGCCGCCACCAGCGCGCGGGCGCGGGTGCCGACCTCGTCCGCCGTCATGCCGGGTGTGTAGAGCGCGGTGCCGATGCCCGCGCCATCGGCGCCCGCGCGGCGCCATTCGGCAAAGTTCGCAGCCCCGGCGCCGCCCACCGCATAGACCGGCAGCCCCGGCGGCAGCACGGCGCGCAGCGCGCGCAGGCCGTCCGGCCCGATCAGGCTGGCGGGAAACAGCTTCAGCCCCGTCGCCCCGGCCGCGATGGCGGCGAAGCATTCGGTCGGCGTCATGGCACCGGGCCAGCTTTCCATGCCCCGGGCGCGGGTTGCGGCGATCACGGCGGGGTCGGTGTTGGGCGACACCACCAGCGTGCCCCCGGCATCGGCCACCTCGGCCACCTCGGCCGTGGTCAGCACGGTCCCCGCGCCGATCTGCGTCCCCGGGAAGGCCCGGACCATGGCGGCGATCGACGTCATCGGATGGGGCGAGTTCAGCGGCACCTCGATGCGGGTGATGCCCGCACCGATCAGGGCGCGGCCGATCGGCAGCGCCTCGGGCGGGGTCAGGCCGCGCAGGATGGCAATCAGGGGGCGATGCGTCATGGCCAGGTCCTTGCAGGGGTTCGGGCGGCGGCAAGACCGGCCAGCGTGGCCTGACGCACCGGCAGGCGGCGCGGCGCGTTGCCCTGCGCCGCCAGCGCGCGGGCATAGAGCGCCGCGAGCCGGTCATCGCCCAGGATCACCACGGGCTGACCCAGCCACCAGGGGCGCGATGCCGCAAGGTCAAGCCCGATCAGCAGTCCCGACAGCCGCGCCCGCGCCACCGCCGGGTCAAGCCCGGACAGCAGCGCCTCGGCCCTAAGGCCGAACAGCCGCGCGGTCACGCGACCCGGATGCGCCATGGCGTCGGCCAGCGCCGCGTCGAAGGCCGCATCGGTCTGGTCGGCCGTCGCGTCACCGGCGCCGCCAAGGCTGTGGCGCAGCACCGACTGGCCCGACAGCAGCGCGAACAGTTCCCCCGTCATCACGGTCTGGAAGCTGACCACCTCGGCCGCCGAGACATGGGCCCATTTGTTGTGCGTGCCGGGCAGGCAGAACACGCCGTCGAATCCGGGCAGCAGGGACAGCGCCCCGGCGATCTGGGTTTCCTCGCCCCGCATCACATCGGGCGGCGCGGCCTGCATCAGCCCCGGCACCAGCGTCACCCGCAGGCGGGCGTCGCGCACCGGAACGGCGACCAGCGCGTCGGGGTCAAGCGGGGCGCAGGGCACCGCGCGATAGGGTGCCTCGTGCCAGCCCTGGCGGCTGCCTGCCATGCCGCAGAGCCGCACATCGACCGGCCCGTCGCCCAGCCAGGGCGCGACCAGGCGCAGCAGCGCCGGTTCGAAGCCATCGGGCGCAAGGCCGCCCATGCCGTCGGCGCTGGCGGCCTCGTCCAGCACGGTGCTGCCCTGCATCGCCCAGACGCGCAGGTGCGACGTGCCCCAGTCCACCGCCAGCCATTCGGGGCCGGTTCCTGCCTGCCCCGTCATCCGGTCACCACCACGCCACCGTCGATCACCATGCATTGCCCGGTCATCATGCGGGATGCGCGGCTGGCCAGGAACAGGCATCCCCCGGCCACATCGTCGGGCGCCAGGCTTTCGGGGATGCACTGGCGTTTCAGGAATCCGGCCACCGCGTCGGGCGTGGCCCAGAGCCGCCGCTGTTTCTCGGTCAGCACCCAGCCCGGGGCCAGCGCGTTGACCCGCACCCCCCTTGGCCCGAATTCGCGGGCGAGGCTGCGGGTCATGCCGGTGATCGCGGCATTGGCGGCCATGTAGGGCAGATAGCCGGTATCGGCCATCATGTAGCTGATCGAGGAAAAGTTCACGATCGCCCCGCCGCCCGCCGCGATCATGCCCGGAATCACCGCCTGCGCCGCAAAGAAATAGGCCCGCAGGTTCACCGCCTGGCTGGCGTCCCACTGCTCGGGCGTGATCGACAGCGTCTCCATCCGCAGGTCGTCGGCGGCGTTGTTGACCAGCACGGTGACCGGCCCGTGGGCCGCGGCCGCGCGGTCGAGCGTCGCGCGCAGGGCCGCGGTGTCGGTGATGTCGCAGGCAATCCCCAGCGGGCGGCTTCCGGTGGCCGCCGCCATGGCATCGCAGAAGGCTGCCGGATCGCTGCGCTGACAGAACGCCACCCGCGCCCCCTGGCGCAGGAACGCCTCGGTCAGGGCCGCGCCGATTCCCGACCCGCCGCCGGTCACGAAGACCGAGGCGCCGCGAAGGTCGGGAAAGACGGGAAGGTCCTGCATGGCGCTGCATCCGGTCGCAAGGGTCGGGGCTGCAACATGGATAGGTCAAGCCATCCGAAAGGGCTAGGGGTCCGCCGCCATGCAGTCCCGCGATCAGGCCCGGTGATAGGGCGACCCGGCGAGGATCGTCGCCGCGCGATACAGTTGTTCCGCCAGCATCACCCGCACCAGCATGTGCGGCCAGACCATCGCGCCGAAGGACAGCACCAGATCGGCGCGGACGCGCAGCGCGGGGTCAAGCCCGTCGGCCCCGCCGATCAGCAGCGCGGCATCGCCGCGCCCGGCATCGCGCCAGCCCGCCAGCAGCGCCGCGAATTCGGGGCTGGCCATGGTGCGGCCGCGTTCGTCCAGCGCCACCACCGCCGCGCCGGGCGGAACCGCGCGGGCCAGCAGCGCGCCCTCGGCCGCCATGCCGCCGCCCCGCCGGTCCTCGACCTCGTGCAGGGTGGCGGGGCCAAGGCCCAGCGCGCGCCCGGTCTTGCCGAAGCGGTCGAGATAGTCGTCAAGCAATGTCCGCTCGGGCCCGGGGCGCAACCGCCCCACCGCGCAGATATGCACCCGCATCAGGCGCGCTGCGGCCTTTGCAGCGCGGCCGGCAGCCACATCTTCTCAAGCTGGTAGAACTCGCGGACCTCGGGGCGGAAGACATGCACGATGACATCGCCGGTGTCGATCAGCACCCAGTCCCCGGCCTCCTTGCCTTCCATCTTGGACAGGATGCCGAATCCCTGTTTCAGCCGGTCGGCCAGCTTTTCCGCGATGGCCGCCACCTGCCGCGACGAGCGGCCCTGGCAGATCACCATGTAGTCGGCCATGTCGGACCGGCCCCGCAGGTCGATCTGCACGACATCCTCGGCCTTGTCGTCGTCGAGCGAGGCCATCACGGCGGCAAGGACCTGTTCGGACGTATGCTCTGCGGTCATGGTCACGCGGGTGGCGCGGGGTCCGACCGGAAGCCCGGTCGACGGATCTGAATGCGACAGGACATCGTCCTCCAATGGTCGGCGCCGCTTTGTCCCCGGCGCCCGGTCAGGCCTGAGCCTATCACCTGCACCGGCCGACCTCAACCATGGGTGGCGACCGCCTTGCCCTGCGGGGGATTCGCGCGTATCACGCGGGCATGATCCGCTTCTTCGACATGGCCGACCATGCCCGCCTGCCCTGGCGCTTCGTCCGCGAGGGTCGGTCGGTGCTCGCGCGACTTCGCTGAGCTGCCGTTGCGGGTTCGCCCGCCTGCCTGCCATTCACAGCCATTCCTGACGGGAACCGAGCCATGACCGCTCCGAAAACGCTCTATGACAAGATCTGGGACGCCCATGTGGTGCACGAGTCCGATGACGGCACCTGCCTGCTGTATATCGACCGCCACCTGGTGCATGAGGTGACCAGCCCGCAGGCCTTCGAGGGCCTGCGGATGACCGGCCGCAAGGTGCGCGCGCCGGAAAAGACCATCGCGGTGCCCGACCACAACGTGCCCACCACGGCCGGCCGCGACACGGTGATCGAGAACGAGGAAAGCCGCATCCAGGTCGAGGCGCTGGACAGGAACGCGCGTGACTTCGGCATCCACTATTACCCGGTGTCGGACATCCGGCAGGGCATCGTGCATATCGTCGGCCCCGAACAGGGCTGGACGCTGCCGGGGATGACGGTGGTCTGCGGCGACAGCCACACCGCGACCCACGGCGCCTTCGGCGCGCTGGCGCATGGCATCGGCACGTCCGAGGTGGAGCATGTTCTGGCCACCCAGACGCTGATCCAGAAGAAATCGAAGAACATGAAGGTCGAGATCACCGGGTCGCTGCGCCCCGGCGTCACCGCCAAGGACATCACCCTGTCCGTGATCGGCCATACCGGCACGGCGGGCGGCACCGGCCATGTGATCGAATACTGCGGCCATGCGATCCGCGAGCTTTCCATCGAGGGCCGCATGACCGTCTGCAACATGGCGATCGAGGGCGGCGCGCGGGCGGGCCTGATCGCGCCGGACGAAAAGACCTATGCCTATGTGATGGGGCGCCCCCACGCGCCCAAGGGCGCCAAGTGGGAGGCCGCGCTGGCCTGGTGGAAAACCCTCTTTACCGACGAGGGCGCGCATTTCGACAAGGTGGTGACGATCCGGGCCGAGGATATCGCCCCGGTCGTGACCTGGGGCACCAGCCCCGAGGACGTGCTGCCGATCACCGGCACCGTGCCCGCGCCCGAGGACTTCACCGGCGGCAAGGTCGAGGCGGTGAAGCGCAGCCTTGACTACATGGGCCTGAAACCCGGCCAGAAGCTCAGCGAGATCGCGATCGACACCGTCTTCATCGGCTCCTGCACGAATGGCCGGATCGAGGACCTGCGCGCCGCCGCCGCGATCCTGAAGGGCAGGAAGATCGCCGTGAAGCGCGCGATGGTCGTTCCCGGCTCGGGCCTCGTGCGCGCCCAGGCCGAGGAAGAGGGGCTGGCGCAGATCTTCATCGACGCGGGCTTCGAATGGCGTCTGGCGGGCTGCTCGATGTGCCTTGCGATGAACCCCGACCAGCTGTCGCCCGGCGAGCGCTGCGCGGCCACGTCGAACCGCAACTTCGAGGGCCGCCAGGGCCGCGGCGGCCGCACCCACCTGCTGAGCCCCGCCATGGCGGCGGCGGCCGCAATCACCGGGCGGCTGACGGACGTAAGGGAAATGATGTAGCAAGTTCCAAGGATAGGAATCATGGTATTCCACTTCTTGCGCCGTTTCTTGACGAAACAACATGTGAATCGTCATTCCTCAGAGCTCATGGGCTCTGAGGAAGATTCATTGCCCGCATGCTTTCAGTGTCTGACGCCTATTCATAAGGACGCGATTTGGTGCCCGGCATGTCACAGCGCAGCAACGCCGACAGGGTATTGGATCAAAACCCTGACACCGCTTGCTGGTGTTGCGGCACTAGGCTTTGGGGCCCTGGGCCTAGTTTGGTCTGACGGGGATCTAAGAAGTGTCACGGTGAATGCCGCGTATGTTAAAACTCGGAATGAACTTCCAATAGTCGAAGTCAGCTTGCTGAATGATGGATTGCGACCATTGGGTTTGCGAGATGCATTCTCAATCTATGCAACGAAGGTAAGCGAAAATCATGTTCAAACATATGAGTTTGACCTGCGAACACCAATCTCAAATGTCGTACTTTCGGTAGAAGAAGAAGACTCGTTTGAAATTTTCATCCCAGAAAGTCGAAATGAGATAAGGTACGTGAACAAACCAAAGACCTTCTGGACGAGGCTGTGGAACGAAGAACAAGACCAGTGCGTCTTGAGCATTGCCGAGAACGCACAAGACCGTGACTCGGATCGCGAAACCGTGGTTCTTGATAGCCCAGACTGCGCAATCCTGCTTCAGCACATGTCAGAAATGACGGGAGAATAAAACCATGGACAAATTCACCACCCTGACCGGCATCGCGGCGCCCATGCCCTTGGTCAACATCGACACCGACATGATCATCCCCAAGCAGTTCCTGAAGACCATCCAGCGGTCGGGCCTGGGCAAGAACCTGTTCGACGAGATGCGCTATGCCCAGGACGGCACCGAGAACCCCGATTTCGTGCTGAACCAGCCGCAATACCGGCAGGCCGAGATCATCGTGGCGGGCGACAACTTCGGCTGCGGGTCGTCGCGCGAACACGCGCCCTGGGCGCTCCTGGATTTTGGCATCCGCTGCGTGATCTCGACCAGCTTTGCCGACATCTTCTACCAGAACTGCTTCAAGAACGGCATCCTGCCGGTGATCCTGCCGAAAGAGGCGGTGGACCACCTGATGGACGACGCGACGAAGGGGGCGAATGCCCGCATCACCGTGGACCTTGAGGCCCAGACCGTCACGGCCGCCGATGGCACGACCTTCGCCTTCGACGTCGACCCGTTCAAGAAGCACTGCATGATGAACGGCCTCGATGACATCGGCCTGACGATGGAAAAGGGCGCGGCGATCGACGCCTACGAGGCACGGGCCGCCACCCTGATGCCCTGGGCCTGACGGCCGCCGACCTGTCAACATCTTGTGCCGCGCTCGCCCGAACGGCGGGCGCGGCCCGTTTTTTCCCGCAGGATTGATGCAACTTCGCGACACATTCACCGCGAAACCGCCACAAATCCAAGGCTTTGTTTCCGGGACTGTTGCGACCGTTCCGGAAAGAAGGCAACAATTGGGCAAGATTGAGGCAGCCCGCCACAAATGGCGGATCAACATCGGAACAACGGGGCGGCTACGCATCGTCCCCGGTCCGGGCGAGGAATGGGTGGCGATGCTGAGCCAGGTGGCAGGCGCAGCCGTGCGGGCAATTCTGGTCATGGTGCTGATCGCCATGCCCTCGGTGCTGCTGCCCGGCACCGGGGCCGATGGTCGGCAGATGGCCGCGCTGGTCGCGGTGATCGCGGGCGCGCTGACCTTCATCGAGTATTCCGCGTCCTACCCCGTCCTGGTCGAGTTCCGCGATGCCCCGCCCTACAACCGCATCCGCTACGGCATGCTGTTCGCCATGGTCTTCGTGCTGTCGCTGGCGCTGCGCGATTCCGGCACCGCATCGACGCTGGGCGCGCTGCTGGGGGTGATCGCGCAGCTTTGCGGCCTGGCGCTCGATTTCCCCTACAGCCCGGTCCGGCTGGTCACCATCCTGCTGTCGCACGGTGCCCCGCCCGAGGTGGCGCCGATGGTGCGCGCCGCCGCCGGGGCGGCCTACATGATCGCGCTTCTGTCGCTGGTGGCCTTTGTCGCGGTGCTGCGGCTGAACGCCTGGCCTTTCGGCAAGGGGGCGTTCAACGTCTGGGTCAACCTGCCCACCTTCGACCCCACGGCGGGCGGCGACGTCGTGGCGCGGCTGGAACGCGACGCCCGCATCAACCTGGCGCTCGGGTTCCTGCTGCCCTTCGTGATCCCCGCCGTGGTCAAGGCCGGGGGCATGGGCCTTGGCGCCATCGACATGTCCGCACCGCAAACCCTTGTCTGGATGATCGCCGCATGGGCCTTCCTGCCTGCCTCGCTGTTCATGCGCGGCATCGCCATGGCGCGCGTCGCCGCGATGATCCGCGAGCGGCGGCGCCAGGGCGTGTCGCCCACCGCGCCCGGCTACGTCGCGGCCTGATCGCCGCGCTGGCGGCGCTGGCGCTGGCCGCCGGACCGGCGGCGGCCGAAACCCTGCGCATCGCCGCCTATCACACCGAGATGTCCCGCAAGGGCCCCGGCCTGCTTCTGCACGAACTGACGACCGGCCGCAGCCCGGCCACCGAAGCTGCCATCGCGGCCATCGCGGCCACCGGTGCCGATGCGATCCTGCTGCTCGACGTCGACTTCGACCCCCGGCTGGTCACGCTGGCGGCGCTGGCCGACCGCCTGGCCGGGGCGGGTGCCCCCTACCCCCATCGCTTCGCCCTGCCGCCGAACCGGGGCGTGCCCACCGGGCTTGATCTGGACGGCAACGGCCGCACCGGCGAGCCCGGCGACGCGCAGGGGTTTGGCGCCTATGCCGGACAGGGCGGCATGGCGATCCTGTCGCGCCTGCCGGTCGCGGCGGACGAGGTGCGCGACTGGACCGGTTTTCTCTGGGCCGACCTGCCCGGCGCCGCGCTGCCCGAGGGCATGACACCCGAGGCCCGCGCCATGCAGCGCCTGGCCACCACCAGGTTCTGGGAGGTTCCGCTGGTGCGTCCCGACGGCGGGCGGCTGCGCCTGCTGGCGTTTCACGCGGCACCGCCCGCCTTCGATCGGCGCAACCGCGCCCGCAACCATGACGAAACGGCGTTCTGGCTGCGCCTTCTCGACGGTGCGCTGCCCTTCGCGCCGCCACCGCCGCCGTTCGTGATCCTCGGCAATGCCAATGCCGATCCGCTTGATGGCGACGGCGACAAGGACGCCATCCGCGCCCTGCTGGCCCATCCCGCCCTGCAAGACCCCGCGCCCCTGGGCACCTCCGGCCGGTCCGAGCCCGACCACGCGGGCGACACCGCGCAGGACACCGCGGACTTTGGCCGCGCCCGCGGCTATCCGGGCGCCCTGCGTGTCACCTATGTCCTGCCCTCGGCCGACCTGCGGGTGACCGCGGCAGGCGTGCTCTGGCCGCCCGGGGGCGACCCCCTGGCCGAAACGCTTGCCACGGCAGGGCGTCACCGGCCGGTCTGGGTCGAACTGGGCCGGGACCAGGCCGGGCGACGGTCGGCGCGGGATGCCGGGACAATGCGCATGGGCTCACCCGGCCCGGAAATGAACGAACGGTAAATCCGCGCGCGCAAGCCGCTGGAATCATTGAACCGGATTCCTGTCCCACGATGGGACGCCCCGCCGCCGCTTGACCCCGCCGCCGCGGCCCGCTACGCCGCGTCCGTCCCCCAGTCAGGAGCCCGCCATGGCCAATCCCTCCCTCCTCATCCTCGCCGGCGACGGCATCGGCCCCGAAGTCATGGCCGAGGTGAAGAAGATCATCGGCTGGATGGGTGCCCGGCGCGGCATCACCTTCGATGTCGAGGAAGGCCTGGTCGGCGGTTGCGCCTACGATGCCCATGGCACGCCCCTGACCGACGCGACGATGGCCCGCGCTCAGGCGGTGGACGCGGTGCTGCTGGGCGCGGTGGGCGGGCCGAAGTACGACACGCTCGACTTCAGCGTGAAGCCCGAGCGGGGCCTGCTGCGCCTGCGCAAGGAGATGGACCTCTATTCCAACCTCCGCCCGGCCCAGTGCTTCGACGCGCTGGCGGATTTCTCGTCCCTGAAGAAAGAGGTGGTGGCGGGCCTCGACATCGTGATCATCCGCGAACTGACCAGTGGCGTCTATTTCGGCGAGCCGCGTGGCATCTTCGTCGAAGGCAACGAGCGGGTCGGCATCAACACCCAGCGATACACCGAATCCGAGATCGCCCGCGTGGCGCGTTCGGCCTTCGAACTGGCGCGGCGGCGGTCGAACAAGGTCTGCTCGATGGAGAAGGCCAACGTGATGGAATCGGGCATCCTGTGGCGCGAGGTGGTGCAGGAGATCCATGACAAGGAATACCCCGACGTCCAGTTGTCGCACATGTATGCCGACGCGGGCGCCATGCAGCTGACACGCTGGCCCAAGCAGTTCGACGTCATCGTCACCGACAACCTGTTCGGCGACGTGCTGTCGGACCTGGCCGCGATGCTGACCGGCAGCCTGGGCATGCTGCCCTCGGCCAGCCTCGGGGCGCCGATGGCGAACGGCCGTCCGAAGGCCCTGTACGAACCCGTCCACGGATCGGCCCCCGACATCGCCGGCCAGGGCAAGGCAAACCCGATCGCCTGCATCCTCAGCTTTGCGATGGCGCTGCGCTATTCGTTCGACATGGGGGCCGAGGCGGAGCGGGTCGAGAAGGCGGTGGAAAAGGTGCTGGCCGACGGCCTGCGCACCGCCGACCTGATGGGCCCGGCGGACGGCGTTCCGGTGTCGACCATCCAGATGGGCGACGCGATCGTCGCGGCCCTTGACGCGAGCCTCTGACAGGCCGCGCCGCGTCCGCCGTCCGGGTTGAGCACCGGCGGCGTTTCTGGCAAGTGTCGGGCTGGTGCGGCCACGGGGCCGCACCCGTGACAAGGCAGCAGCAAGGCGAGGGCCCGTTCGATGGGCGGCAGCACGGTCAGGGGCGCGGCCTTCGCGCTGATCTCGTTCGCCATCTTCTCCACCCATGATGTCGTGGTGAAGTTCCTCGGCGGCCAGTATCACGCGATACAGATCATCTTCTTCTCGGTCATGTTCGGCTTTCCGCTGGTGATGCTGATGCTGATCCGCGACCGGACCGACGGCAACCTGCGGCCCAACCATCCGTGGTGGACGGCGCTGCGCACCGCTGCCGCGGTGGTGACCGGTGTGACCGCCTTCTATGCATTCTCGGTGCTGCCGCTGGCGCAGACCTACGCGATCCTGTTTGCGGCGCCGCTGCTGATCACCGTTCTTGCCATTCCGATCCTCGGCGAAAGGGTCGGGGTCCGTCGCGGAGTCGCGGTGCTGGTGGGCATGTGCGGCGTGCTGATCGTGCTGCGCCCGGGGGCCGAACCGCTCAGTCTTGGCCATGCGGCGGCGCTGACGGCGGCGGTCTGTTCGTCGCTTGCCTCGGTGATCGTGCGAAAGATCGGGTCCGAGGAACGGTCGGCGGTGCTGCTGCTCTACCCGATGCTTGCGAACTTCGTCGTGCTGGGGATGGCGCTGCCGTTCGTCTACCACCCCATGCCGGTCGAGCATCTGGGCATGGTGGGGATCATCGCGCTGTTCGGCTTCGTGGCCATGCTGTTCGTCATCGCGGCCTATCGGGCGGCACCCGCCGTGGTGGTGGCGCCGATGCAGTATTCGCAGATGATCTGGGCCGCGATCTTCGGCGCGCTGATCTTCGACGAATCCCCCGACACCTGGACGCTGGTCGGGGCGGCGGTGATCATCGCCTCGGGGGTCTATATCGTGCTGCGCGAAGGCCGCGCGAAAGTGTCGAAGAACACCCCCGTTCTGCAGACGCAGTCGCGCCCGGAAACCGGCATCTGGCCGCGCGTCAGCACGCTGATGGGCCGGTCGGGGCGGCGCGACTGAACCCTTGCAAAGCCCGCGGCTTGGGGATACAGCCCCGCCCACGGTCGGAGCGTAGCGCAGCCTGGTAGCGCACCTGCTTCGGGAGCAGGGGGTCGGAGGTTCGAATCCTCTCGCTCCGACCAATCATCCCGATACCCCGGTAACCACGTCGACGGCGTCCCCAGGACCGCCGGTCAGCCGGTCAGCCGCCTGCGAAGGCGCGGGCGATGTAGGTTGCCGTCATCAGGTCCAGATGCGCGCCGCCGCCGTTCTTGGCGATGGTGATCTCGTCGTCCGAGCGGCGGGTGAATGCGGCCGGGTCATCATAGAAATCGGCGATCACGTCGCCCTCGGTGATTGCACCCGAGGCGATCGGTGCCATGAGTTCGCCGATGTGATGCAGGGTGGTTGCCCGGGCGTCGACAAAGACACGGGCGCGGGCCATCGCCGCGTCATCCACCTCGCGCATCGCGGGCGTGTAGGCGCCGATCAGGTCGAGGTGCTGGCCGGGCCGCAGCCATTCGCCCCGGATGACGGGTTCGCTGGCCATGGTGGCGGTGCAGATGATGTCGGCACCGGCCACCGCCGCGGCCAGATCCGTGACAACCTCCAGCCCGGGCAGCGACGCCGCCATCGCCTGCGCGCGGGCCTCGTTCCGGTTCCAGACCGCAAAGCGGGCCCCGGGAAAGGCCGAGCCATAGGCCGCGACCATCGACCGCGCCACCGTGCCCGCTCCGACCAGCAGGATCGACCGGCTGTCCCTGCGCGCCAGCCGCCGCGCCGAAAGCAGGCTGTCGCCCGCCGTCTTCCACTTCGTCACAAGGTGGAAATCGACCACGGCCGCAAGTTCACCCGTCCGGTCGTCATAGAGCGTCACGGCCCCGTTCACCGTGGGCTTGCCCAGTGCCGCGTTGCCCGGAAAGATCGTCGCGCATTTCACGAGCTGGCCCAGCCCGTCGATCCAGGCCGCCCGGTTCAGCAGCGTGTCGCTGCCACGATAGAGCAGCGTGTCACCGATCTCGGCGCGGGGCAGCCGGTGCCCGGCCTCGATCGCATCGCAAAGCCCGGCCCAGGTCAGGCGGGCCTCGATCTCGGGTCCGATGATCGCAAAGGTCATGCGGCCTCTCCCTCGGTCAGCAGGCCCTCGGCGACCAGGCGCGCGGCCCAGCCCTCGGGGCCGTCGAACAGATGGCCGCGCCAGCCGCGCGCCTCGGCGGCAGCCACATTCTCGGCCTTGTCGTCGGCAAAGATAAGGTCGGCGGGCGCGATGCCGCAATCGGCCTCGACCGCCGCGTAGATCGCCGGATCGGGTTTCAGCAGGCGCAGGCGGGCCGAGACATAGGCGCGGTCGAATTCCGACAGGACGGGGTGGCCGGCCTGCGCGGCCGCGAAGGTCTCGTCGCCGAAGTTCGTCAGGGCAAATACCGGCACGCCCCGCGCCCGCAGCGCCCGCAGCAGGCGGATCGAGCGGTCGATCGGCGGCCAGAACATCTGGTTCCAGTCGTCATGCCACCAGCGGATCTGCTCGGCCCATTCGGGGTGGCGGGCAGCCAGCGCCTCGACCGATGCGCGGAAGGGCGCACCCGCATCGACCGAAAGGTTCATGCCGTGGATATCGACCTCGGCGAACAGCCGCGCGCTTTCGGCCGGGCCCAGACGTGCCTCGTAGACACGATGGGGATTCCACTCCACCAGCACGTTGCCGATGTCGAAGATCACGGCCTTTGGGGGGGTCATGGCGCACTCCTTGTTGGGCGCGACACCCTAGGCGGGGGGCCGCGCCGCTGCCAACCCCTCGAAGCGCGCGGCCCAGGCCGGTTGCAGGTCGTCCGCGCGGGGTTCGGCCAGATAGACCGCCCGGGCGATGGCCCGGGCCAGGACGCAGGCCGCGGCATGGCCGAGCGCAAAGGTATCGGCCAGCGGATCCGACAGGGGCCGCGCGCCGGTCGCGGCGGCGAACACGAGGTCGCCGTCAAGCGGCGTGTGGCTGGGCACCAGGGCGCGCGCCATGCCGTCGTGTGCGGCCACCGCCATCCGCTGTGCCTGGGCCTTGGTCAGCGCGGCATCGGTGGCCACGACGGCGATGGTGGTCGCCTCGCCCAGACGCTTGCGGGGCGGTGGCTCGTCGGTGGCGGGAAAGGCTGCCGGCAGGCCGAGGCCGCCGAATTCGTTGCCGATCTCCCAAGGGGCGGCGTGGAAATGCGGGCCATCGCCCACCGTGGCCGAACCGAGCGCGTTCACCACAACCAATGCGCCGACCACGTGCCCCGTTGCCAGGACCGCGGAGGCCGAGCCGAGTCCGCCTTTCCACCGCCCGGTCATCGCGCCGAGGCCCGCACCGGCCGAGCCGAGCGCGAACCCCTCGCCCGCCGCCGCCAGGGCCGCCCGGCCAAGCGCCGGATAGGGATTGTCGCGCCAGTCCTTGGCGCCGCCGTTCAGCAGGTCGAAGACGATGGCGCCGGGCACGATGGGCACGCGCGCCGGCCCGACGGCAAAGCCGCGGCCGATCGCCGCGAGCCCCGCCATCACCCCGTCGCAGGCCGCAAGGCCAAAGGCCGACCCGCCCGACAGGACAAGGGCATCCACCGCCCCGACCAGCCGGTCGGGGGCCAGAAGATCGGTTTCGCGGGTGCCGGGGGCGCCGCCCATGACGTGAACGGCAGCGGTAAAGGGGCGGTCGGCCGTCAGCACCGTGACGCCCGAGCGCAGGACCGCGTCCTGGGCATTGCCGACACGCAGTCCCTCGACATCGGTGATCAGGTTCCGCGGCCCGGGGTGCATGTCGGTCAGATGCGGGTCTTGACCGCCGCCGTGGCCGGATCGCCGGTGTTGGGCGTTCCGGCAGGCTCGATCAGCAGCAGATGCGTCTCAACCTCGGCCCGGGGCCGGTGCTGCATGCCCTTCGGCACCACGAATACCTCGCCCGGGCGCAGCGTCACGGTATGGCCGGGCAGGTCGATCGCCAGCTCGCCGGACAGCACCATGAAGAAGTCGTCGGTATCGGGGTGGTCGTGCCAGACGAATTCGCCCAGCACCTTGACCACCATCAGGTCATGGCCGTTGAAGGCGCCCACAATCCTGGGCGACCAGTGACCATCGAAGGCCGCGAGCTTGTCGGTGAGGTTGATCGCATCCATGGCCCGAGCGTGCCGCGCCTCGCAGGGGGCGTCAACGGCTCAGTCGACCGAACGGATCAGGCGCCGTTCCAGAACCTTCAGCACCGCCGCCAGGTCGTGGCCGCGCCGCAGCACCTGGCCGTCCATCCCCACCACCGCATACATGCCCTGTCGCGCACGCAGGCGGGGGCGCTTTTCGATCCGGTAGAGCGGATGCTCTGCCGTCCTGCGGAAGACCGAGAACACCGCCATGTCCCGCAGACAGGAGATGCCGTAGTCGCGCCATTCGCCGCAGGCGACCATGCGGCCATAGACCGTCAGGATCGCCGCGAGTTCGCGGCGGTCGAAGCTGACCGTCTCGGGCATGGCGGCGGCAAAGGGGGTGGCCGGAGGCAGTACAGACATGACGGAACGGTGACATTTGCGCCCCGGCAAATCAAGCGGTCGCGGACGCCCGAATTCAGCCCTGCAAAGACCCCGAAACCGGCCGGATCGCGCCCGAATGCCGCCGCGAAGGGTGGCGATACCCGGGGCATCGAGGACGGTCGGCCCGGTGGTTCGGGTTCATAGCCCCCACCCAGCCCGGATTGCCGGGCCGATCCCTCGGTACCGTGCCGCCGTCATGCCGGGCGGCGCCCGGAACGGATCAGGCCGGGAATCCCGGGGCAGCGCGCAGCACGCCGGTTTCGGTGCCGCGCCAGTTGCTCTGCACCGCATCCAGCCGCTTGCGCGTGGCCGGATGATCGGCATCGAGCACGCCGAGCCGCACCAGCAGCGCAGCAACCGCAAGCTCCGCAGCCCGCGTGCCCCCATCGACGACCTTCAGCGCGATGCCGAGGCGACGCTCGGGGACGATGGCGACAAAGACCGCCTCGGCCCCGGTCTTGAGCGCGACCCGACCGCCCATCGCGCGCATCAGCTCGGTGCAGGCGCGTCCCTCGCCCGCCACCATCTCGGGATGGGTGGCCATCGCCCGCGCGAGGCGATGCATCGCCCGGTCGCGCGCATCCCCGCCGCCGGTGGCATTGGCGAAGGCCGCCATCGACCGGGCCAACCCCGCCACCGTCACCGCGAAATTGGGTGCGGAACAGCCATCGATCCCGAAGCCGGGCGAGGTTTCGCCGGCAACCTCCTCGGTCGCCTGACGGACCGCGCGCTGAACGGGGTGGTCGGGGTCGACATATTCCGGCCCGGCACCCATGGCACGGGTCAGCGTCAGGAAGCCCGCGTGCTTGCCCGAACAGTTGTTGTGGATCTGGCAGGGCGCCTGGTGGGCGCGGATCAGACGGTCCCGTTCGGCGCGGTCGCCGGGTTCGTGCGCGCCGCAGCGCAGATCGGCGTCGGACATGCCCAGATCGGCCAGCCAGCGGGTCACCGCATCGACATGCAGGTGCGCGCCCTGGTGGCTGGCGCAGGCCAGGGCCACCTGCCGGTCGGTCAGCATGTCGCCCGCGCCGCTTTCAAGCAGCGGCAGGGCCTGGACCATCTTGCAGGACGACCGGGGGAAGATCACCGTCGCCGGATCGCCCCAGGCCTCGATCACCTCGCCGCCGGGGCCGCAAATCACGGCATGGCCTGCATGCAGGCTTTCGAGCCGCCCGCCCCGCCAAAGCTCTGCCATTGCCACCGCGCCCATCGTCACCCCCTGTTTCTTGATGGAAACCGTCACGCCTGCGCGATTTCCCGCCCATGGGGGTTTTGCAGACCGCCCCTCTTGCGGTAAAGGGTTAGCAAGGTTGGGCAGGCCATTGCCAGCACGAAAAGGCGCGGGGAAAACCGGCCGGATGCTGCGGCATGGCGACGGCGGAGGCGATGGACCAATGACGATGCGGATCGCGGGGGCGCTGTTTGGCGCCGCACTGGGGCTGACGGCGGGTGCTGCGATGGCACAGCAGGCCGGCGGCGAAACCGAATGCGTTTCGGCCAAGACGGACTGGAGCGTCTGTGTCTGGCCCGACCCGAAGGAATGCTGGGGTGTCTCGAAGCCCAAGGAAACCGTGAACACGCGCGACGGGCGTGCCGTCAGCGTGCGGCGCGGCGACATCCTGCTGTTCGTGACCTTCCGGCCCGGATCGGGCGCGCGGGGCGAGATTTCGTTCACCGGCGGCTATGCCTTTGCCGGCGGAACGCCGGTGCGCGTGGCAATCGAGGGCCGCAACTTCGACCTGGTCGCCGAGGGCGAATGGGCCTGGCCGGGAAGCACCGAGGATGACGCCGCGCTGCTGGCAGCGATGCGGGCGGGCGCCAGTGCGGTGATCACCGCGCGATCGTCCCGCGGAACCGAGACAAAGGACACGTTCAGCCTGCAGGGCTTCACCGCCGCGATGACCGAGGCCGAGAACCGCTGCAAGTAGGCCAGGCGCACGGCGGCCAGGTGCCGCCGACATTTCCGGAGGCACAGCCGACGGCGGTTTTGCCTTTCGCGCGCGAATCCCCTATATCCGGCGCTTCCGTTGCAGGACGCTTGCCCATGACCGCCCCCGTTGCGCCGATTACCCAGGACGTGCTGACCATCCCCCGCAGGCTGCCCGAGGGCGGGCGGACGAACATCGTCGGCCTGACGCGCGACCAGTTGCGCGATGCGCTGATCGCGGCGGGAACGCCGGAGCGGCAGGCGAAGATGCGGGTCGGGCAGATCTGGCAGTGGATCTATCACTGGGGCGTGCGCGACTTTGCGCGGATGACGAACCTTGCCAAGGACTATCGTGCGCTTCTGGCGGAGCGGTTCGAGATCGCGGTCCCCGAGGTCGTGTCGCGCCAGGTCAGCGCCGATGGCACGCGCAAGTATCTGGTCCGCATCGCGGGCGGGCATGAGGTGGAAACCGTCTACATCCCCGAGGAAGGGCGCGGCACGCTGTGCATTTCGTCCCAGGTCGGCTGCACGCTGACGTGTTCGTTCTGTCATACCGGCACGCAGAAACTGGTGCGGAACCTGACCGCCGGGGAGATCGTCGGCCAGGTGATGCTGGCGCGCGACGATCTGGGCGAGTGGCCCGAACCCGGACAGGGCAGCACGGGCGACCGGCTGGTGTCGAACATCGTGCTGATGGGGATGGGCGAGCCCCTGTACAATTTCGACGCGGTCCGCGATGCGATGCGGGTGGTGATGGACGGCGAGGGGATCGCGCTCGGGCGGCGGCGGATCACCCTGTCCACCAGCGGCGTGGTGCCCGAAATCGCCCGGACGGCCGAGGAGATCGGCTGCCAGCTGGCCATCTCGTTCCACGCCACCACCGACGAGGTGCGCGATCGGCTGGTGCCGATCAACAAGCGGTGGAACATCGAGACCCTGCTGAACGCGCTGCGCGACTATCCGAAGCTGTCGAACTCGGAGCGCATCACCTTCGAATACGTGATGCTCAGGGACGTGAACGACAGCGACGCCGACGCCCGGCGGCTGGTGCGGCTGATTGCGGGCATTCCCGCCAAGATCAACCTGATTCCCTTCAACGAATGGCCCGGCGCCCCCTATCGGCGGTCGGATTGGGAACGGATCGAGGCCTTCGCCGACATCGTCTACAAGGCGGGCTACGCCAGCCCCATCCGGACGCCCAGGGGCGAGGACATCATGGCGGCCTGCGGGCAGCTGAAGTCGGCGACCGAGCGGGGACGGCGCGAAAAAACCGGCATCGCGGCGCAGGCCTGACCGCCCCTTGACCATCCGGTCCTGTTTTGTTCTTGTGACGGCATGGCCCTGCCCGTCCTTTCCAACGCCGCCGCGCGCCGCCTTTTCCTGCACCGCCACGCCCTGTCCGAGGCCAGCGGGCCGGGCCGGGGCGATGATCTGGCGGGGCTGATCGACCGCATCGGCTTTGTGCAGGTCGACAGCATCAACACCGTCGCGCGGGCGCATCAGATGATCCTGTTCGCGCGCCGTCCCGCATACCGGCCCGAGGCGCTGGAGCGGTTGCTGGCGCGGCGGCGGCTTTGGGAACACTGGACGCATGACGCCTCGATCCTGCCGGTCGAGACCTTTCCGCACTGGCGCCACCGGTTCCGCCGCCATGCCGAGACGCGGGCCGGTCGCTGGCGCGACTGGCTGGGGTCGGACGATCACGAGCGGCAGTTCGACACCATCCTCGACCGCATCGCCCGCGACGGGCCGGTGGGCACTGCGGATGTGGGCGAGGATGAGGCACGGTCAAAAGGCGGCTGGTGGGATTGGCATCCCTCGAAGGCCGCGCTGGAATGGCTGTGGCACACCGGACAGATCGCCGTCACCCGGCGCGACGGGTTCCGCAAGATCTATGACCTGACCGAACGGGTGATCCCCGCCCCCCTTTTCCGACAGGTGACCACCGAACCGGAAACGGTCGACTGGGCTTGCGCCAAGGCATTGGACAGGCTGGGTTTTGCGACATCGGGGGAGCTTGCCGCCTATTGGGCGCTGGCAACGCCGGATCAGGCGCGCGGCTGGGTGCAGGGGGCGTTGGCGCGGGGCGAGGTGGCGGAGGTTCAGGTTCAGGATGCCGACGGCCGGTTGCGGCGGCATGTGATGCGGCCGGGTGCCTGGGAGGAGGGGGTGCCGGAACCGCCGGCCCGGCTGCGGGTGCTGTCGCCGTTCGACCCTGCCCTGCGCGACCGGGACCGGGCGGAACGGCTGTTCGGGTTCCGCTACCGGATCGAGGTGTTCGTGCCCGAGGCCAAGCGCCAGTTCGGCTATTACGTGTTCCCGGTGCTGGAGGGCGACAGGCTGGTCGGCCGCCTCGACGCCAAGGCCTTCCGCGACGCGGGGGCGTTGCGAATCAAGGGATTCTGGCCCGAAGCCGGGGTCAGGCTGACCAAGGCCCGCCGCGCGAGGCTGGAGGCGGAACTCGACCGGCTGGCACGGTTCGCGGGGTGCGGGGGGGTGGAGTTCCTGGAGGGGTGGGAACGGGCGCCGGTGGCCCGGCCAACCCCCTGAGACCGCTGTGGCAATCTGCAGGTTTCGGGGAGGTTAACGGTCTGGCATGCGTCTGGCCCGCGTCTGGCAGACGGCCAGACAGATGGCAGCCCGGGGGCTGTCGGGCACAAGGGGCGAATCGGGGCCGGGGGGATGTCACCCAGCCTGCGGCGGATGCGGTCGATCACCCCGGGACCCCTGTGCCCGGTGCGGGCGGTGGCAGGCCGGACGGCGCGCGCCCTAGTCCCACCCGTCGATTGCCGCCACCGCCTCCTCGGCGGTCTCGACATAGCGGAAGAGGCGCAGGTCTTCCGGCGCGATGGTTCCGGCCTCGGCCAGGGCCTGCCAGTTGATGATGCCTTCCCACCAGTCCTTGCCGAACAGCACGAAGGGCACCGGGCGCATCCGGCCCGTCTGGATCAGCGTGAGGCTTTCGAACATCTCGTCCAGCGTGCCGAAGCCGCCCGGGAACACGCAGACCGCCCGCGCCCGCATCAGGAAATGCATCTTGCGGATGGCGAAGTAGTGGAAGTTGAAGCAGAGGTCGGGGGTGACATAGCCGTTCGGCGCCTGTTCGTGCGGCAGCACGATGTTCAGCCCGATCGACTGTCCGCCCGCCTCGTGCGCGCCGCGGTTGCCGGCCTCCATCACCCCCGGGCCGCCGCCGGTGACGATGACATTTTCGCGCCCATAGCTCTGCATGCTGCGCTCGGTCATGATGCGGGCGAAGCGCCGGGCCTGTTCGTAGTAGCGCGACAGGCCCGCCAGCACCGGGGTGCGCGCCGTTTCGGCCCGTTCGGGCGCGGGGATGCGGGCACCGCCGAACAGCACGATGGTGCTTTCGATGCCGCGTTCGTCCATCACCATCTGCGGCTTCAGGAGTTCGAGTTGCAGCCGGACCGGCCGCAGTTCCTCGCGCGTCATGAAATCGGCGTCGGCGAAGGCCAGGCGATAGGCGGGGGCGCGGGTCTGCGGGGTATCGGGGATGCGGTCGGCCGCCTCCATGTCCTCGACGCTGTCGCGGAAGGGGTGGCTGCGCGGTTCGTCCTTCATCGGTTCGGCCCCTCTGGATTGCCCTGTCGTCCCCATCCCTAGCGTCCCGGTCACGGCAAGGCCAGCGGCGGCAGGGCCGCCCCGCCCCGGCCCGCATTGCGCGGCGGGGGTGGGCGAAGTATAGGGGCCGGGCCTGCCCGACCCGCCAGACAAGGACCGACACCATGAGCCACGCCGCCCTGGAAGCCGCCATCGAAACCGCCTGGGACGCGCGGGAGGGAATCAGCCCGGCGACGGTGGGCGAGGCGCGCGACGCCATCGAGGCGACGCTGGCGGCGCTGGACAGCGGCAGCCTGCGGGTGGCCGAAAAGCGCGGCAACGACTGGCATGTGAACCAGTGGGCGAAGAAGGCGGTGCTGCTGTCGTTCCGGCTGACCGACATGCACGAGATTTCGGGCAGCAACGGCGGGTCGAACTGGTGGGACAAGGTGCCGTCGAAGTGGCAGGGCTGGGGCGCGAACCAGTGGCGCGAGGCGGGGTTCCGCGCGGTTCCCGGCAGCATCGTGCGGCGATCGGCGTTCATCGGTCGGAACGTGGTGCTGATGCCGTCGTTCGTGAACGTGGGCGCCTATGTCGACGAGGGGTCGATGGTCGACGGCTGGGCCACGGTGGGGTCCTGCGCGCAGATCGGCAAGAATGTGCATCTGTCGGGCGGCGTGGGGATCGGCGGCGTGCTGGAGCCGATGCAGGCGGGGCCGACGATCATCGAGGACAACTGCTTCATCGGCGCGCGGTCGGAGGTGGTGGAGGGCTGCATCATCCGCGAGGGCTCGGTCCTCGGAATGGGCGTGTTCATCGGCAAGTCGACCAAGATCGTCGACCGGGAAACCGGCGAGGTGATGTATGGCGAGGTTCCCGCGGGGTCGGTGGTGGTGGCGGGGTCGATGCCGTCGAAGGGCGGGGTCAGCCTGTACTGCGCGGTGATCGTGAAGAAGGTGGACGCGCAGACGCGGTCGAAGACCTCGATCAACGAACTGCTGCGCGACTGAGCCGCGCCGCCGCAGGCTAGCGGGCCTCGTCGGCGTCGCGGATGAAATCCATGTCCAGCGTCAGGCCGTGGCCCGGCAGGTCGCGGATGGTCATGTGGCCATCCACGGGCAGGGGCGCATCCCTGAACACATGGGCGGTGATATCCTCGAACAGGCGCAGGCGTTCGAGGAACAGCGCGTTCGGCGTGGCGCTGACCAGATGCAGGTGCATGTGTTCCATCGCGTGAGGCGCGAACTTCAGGTTCCATGCCTGGGTCAGCGCCGCGACCTTGACCATCTCGGTATATCCGCCCGCCCGCGCCCCGTCGAGCTGCACGATGTCGGCCGCCTCGGCGAGGATCAGGTCGCGCGCGCCGTAGCGGGTGTATTCATGTTCGCCGGTCGCCAGCGGAATGTCGGTGCCGCGCCTGAACCGGGCGAGGCCGGGGATGTCGTCGGCCAGCACGGGTTCCTCGAACAGGAAGATGTCGCATTCGCGGACGGTGTTGGCGAACTTGACCGCCGTTGCGGCATCCCAGCAGTTGTTGGCATCCAGCAGGAGCCGGATGTCGGGCCCCACGGCATCGCGCACCTTGCGCACGCGGATCGCATCGCGGCGCAGGTTGGTGGCGCCGTCGACGCCGACCTTGAACTTGATGTGCGTGTAGCCCTGCGCCACCATGTCCTGCATTTCGGCCACGAGTTCATCGTCGCTGTAGGAGGTCCAGCCGCCGCTGGCATAGACCGGCACCCGGGTGCGGTTGCCCCCCATCAGGCGGTAGAGCGGCAGGCCGAGGATCTTGCCCTTCAGATCCCACAGCGCCAGGTCCACCGCGCTGAGCGCCGCGAAGGTCAGCCCCTTGCGCCCCACGCCGCGCAGGTAGTGGAACAGCTCGTTCCAGATCACCTCGGTTTCCAGCGGGTCGCGGCCGTGGATGCGGGGGGCGATGTTGTTCAGGATCAGGCTGCGCGTCGCCTCGCCGCCGACTTCGTGATAGGTCAGCCCGATGCCTTCGAGCCCCTGGTCGGTGGTGACGCGGACGACGGTGAAGCCCACGCATTCCACGGTGCGCGTGGCATCGGCAAAGCCCCCCGCGACGTTCTTCGATACAAGATGCACATCGACGCGCGCGATGCGGTGATTGAGGGGGGCGGAGTCGGGCATGGAAGGGGTCCGGTTGTTGCGGGGATCGGCGGGCATCATAGTGATGTAAGCGCTTAACACAAGGATGGAGGCAGCGGGCTGCGCCGGTGCGGCGGCGCAGGGGTGATGCCTGGTGCGCGTGGCGCGATGACCCGGAAACGCCGGTGAGCATGGCGACTGGTGCCGCAGGATGACCGGCTTGACAGGTGGGTGGGGCATGGTCACCCTGCTGTAAGCGGTTCCACATAAGGCCGGCGCGGGCTGGCATGCCGCGCGGACCGGGCAGCGAGGATGCAGCACGATGACCCCGACGCAGGACCGGACGTTTCGCGCGGTGATCGACCGGATCGTGCCGCAGGACCGCGACGCGGGCGCCCTGGCGCTGGGCGCCGATGACCATGCGCGCGGCATTCTCGACGGCGATCCGGCTGCGGCCGCGGGCCTGTGCCCCGGGCTGGACGCGCTGGACCGCGATGCGCGGCTGTCGCATGGCGCGGCCTTTGCCGATCTGGACGCGGGCGCGCGCGATGCGCTGCTGGAAGGCATCGCGCGCGAGGGCTGGTTCCTGCGGCTGGTCGAGATCGTGTGCCTTGGCGTCTATGCCGACCCGGACAACGGCGGCAACCGGGGCGCCGCGTCCTGGGACTGGCTGGGTTATCGCCACGGGATGCCCGAGGGACCATCCGGCCCGGCTCGGGGGACGCCGCCCCGCCCGATGCCCGGCCCCCTGGAGATGACCGAATTCGACGTCATCGTGGTCGGCGCGGGGGCGGGCGGCGGGGTTGCGGCCTGCGTGCTGGCCGAGGCGGGGAAATCCGTGCTGCTGATCGAACGCGGACTGGCGCGCAGCCATGCCGACAGCGGCCACCGCGACCATCTGCGCAATCACCGCCTTTCGGTCTATGGGACGAACACCGGCCCGGGGCCGGTGGGATCGCCGCGCGTCCTGGTCGATCCCGAAGGGGTGGCGCATGTCATGGCGCCGCATGCGTTCGGATATCACAACAACGCGGCCTGCGTGGGCAGCGGGACGCTGGTCTATGGCGGGCTGGCCTGGCGGTTTCACCCCGACGATTTCCGCATGGCATCGCGCTATGGCGTGCCGGAGGGTTCGTCGCTGACCGACTGGCCCATCGGGATCGAGGACCTGGCGGCTGGCTATGCCCGCGCGGAATGGGAGATCGGCGTGGCGGGCGAACCCTCGGGCAGTGACGGGCAGGCCCCGGGCGCACGGGGCTATCCGCTGCCGCCGGTGCCGCGCCATGCGGCGGGCGACCTGCTGCGCGCGGGGGCAGACCGGCTGGGGATCGCGACCTTCGCGCCGCCCCTGCTGGTGAACACGCGACCGCGCGACGGGCGCGGGGCCTGCATCCAGTGCGGCAGCTGCGTGGGCTTTCCCTGCCCGACCGATGCGCGCAACGGCACGCAGAACACGGTGATTCCCCGCGCCCTGGCCACCGGCCGCTGCACGCTGGTCACGGATTGCACCGCCGAGGCCGTGGAAACCGACAGCGCCGGCCGGGTGACGGGGGTGCGCCTGCGCAGGCCCGGGCCGGACGGCGATATGGTGCGGCAGGTGGTGCGGGCGCGGGCCGTGGTTCTGTCGGCGGGCGCCATCGAAAGCGCGCGGCTGCTGCTGGCCTCGGCCAGCGGGCGGGAACCGGCGGGGCTGGGCAACGGCGCGGACCTTGTGGGGCGCAACCTGCAGGGGCACCTTTACCCCACGGTGTTCGGCCTGTTCGACAGGCCGGTGCATGACAGCCGGGGCCCCGGCGTCAGCATTGCCACGGCCGCCTATGTGCATGGCAACCGCGGGATCGTGGGCGGTGCGATGCTGGCCGATGACTTCATCATGCCGCCCGCGATCTTTCATGCCACGGCCCTGCCGCCGGAGCAGCGGCGCTGGGGCCAGGAGGCCAAGGATTTCATGCGCCACGCCTATCGCCGCGTGTTGCAGGTGAAGGGACCGGTGCACGAGATCCCCGACCCTTCCTGCCGCGTGACGCTGGACCCCGGGCTGCGCGATGCGGGGGGGATGCCGGTGGCGCGGCTGTCCGGGGTGGTCCATGCCGAGACCATGCGGACGGCCGCGTTCGTCATCGACCGGGCGGAGGACTGGGTCAGGGCGGCGGGGGCGGTGCGGACCTGGCGGGCGATGCCGCCCCGGCGGCTGTCGGGATACCAGCACCAGGCGGGCACCTGCCGGATGGGCCGCGACCCCGCGACCTCGGTCACCGATTCCTTCGGGCGGGTCTGGGGGCATGACAACCTGTTCGTCTGCGATGCCGCGCTGCACCCCACGAACGGCGCCTTCAACCCGGTGCTGACGGTGATGGCCCTGGCCTTTCGCAACGCAGACCACATCGCCGCGTCGATCCGCTAGCCCCGGGCCGGCTTTGCCATCGCACGGCCGGTGTGTTACTTCATGGGCAGCTTGTTCCGCATTCCGAACATTGTGGAAGCGCTATCTTGGGCGCAAAACCTATTGTGTCAATCGAATGGGGATTGACCCGGCCATCCGGACTCGGCAAGTATGTAAGCGATTACAGAATGCGCTTCTGCCGGGAGGAGCGTGAAGACTGTCGGGGAGTCCGGGGCGGCAGCTTGCGGATGCCTTCGATTGGAAGGTGCGTCGACTTCAGGGTCGAAAGAAAAACACGGCGCAGTGTGCCAAAGGAGGAAAACATGAAGTTCTCTACCATCGTCGCAGGTGCCGCTTCGGCGCTCGCGCTTTCTGCCGTTGCCGGGTTCGCGGCCGATGTGACGCTGCGCGTCGGGACAGTGTACCAGACCACGCACACGATCTCGAAGGGAAGCGCCGAGTTCGAGCGCATCGTCGAGGAGAAATCCGGCGGCGCCATCGACGTCGAGGTGTTCTATGCCGAAGAGCTTGGCTCGGAGCGCGAGATGGCCGAGATGACCCGCGCGGGCGGCCTGGAAATGGTGCTCAGCGGGCTGCCGGGCACAGGGTCTTTCGTGCCCCAGATCGAGGTGATGGAGGCCTTCTACACCTACGAGAACGTGGAAGAGCTGGCCAAGGTGGTGGCGGCGATCGCGCCCGACCTGAATGCCTTCATGGAACCGCAGGGCTTTCATCTTGTCGGCTACATGTATCAGGGCCCGCGCAACCTGCTGTCGACCAGGCCGGTGCGCCAGTATTCGGACATGGCGGGGCTGAAGCTGCGCATCCCGCAGACGCCGCTGTTCGTGGCCCTGGCCCAGAACTGGGGCGCCACGCCCACGGCGATCAGCCTTGGCGAGGTCTATACCTCGCTGGAATCGGGCGTGATCGACGCGGTCGAGGGCACCTCGGAAACCATCGTGTCGCAGAAGTTCTTCGAGAAGGCCAAGTATCTGACCCTGACGAAGCACAACTTCTATCCGCAGCCCATGGTCGCGAACAAGGCATGGTGGGACGGGCTGAGCGCCGAACACCAGCAGATCATCCTGGACGCGGCGCAGGAAGCGGCGGCGTTCCAGCTGTCGCTGCACAAGGCGGCCGATGAGGCCGCGATGCAGACGATGCGCGATGGCGGAGTGGAGATCATCGAGGTCGACACCGCGCCGTTCAGCACGCCGGTGCTGGCCGCGATGGACGGCTACATCAAGAGCAAGGGCGATGACGTCTACGCGGTCTACCAGAAGATGCTGGCGACAGCTGCGAACTGACGCCATGATCGGCGGGCCTGGACGCGGTTTCCGGGTTCAGGCCCGCCACATGGCTGCATGATATTCCTGGACCGTCCTTCCGCGACCTGCGCGCGTCAGGCGGTCCAGCCGCAAGGGCCGGACATGACGAAGCTGTATATCCTGACCATCGAGACTTTGATCATCCTGGGCCTGTGCATCATGGTCGGGCTGACATTCTCGTCGGCGATGATCCGGTTCATTCCCGGGTTCGGCGGCATCTTCTGGGCCGAGGAGATCACGCGCTACGTCAGCATCTGGGTGGTGTTCCTGGCGGCGGGCCTTGGTGTCCGCTACGGCATCCACCTGAGCGTCGACATGGTGGCGATGGCGCTGCCCGAGGCGCTGCGCCGGGCGTTCTTCATCTTCTCCTATCTGCTGATGATGGTGTTCCAGGGCGTGCTGGTGTTCTACGGCACCCAGCTTGCGATTTCGAACTACGCGCAGCAGTCCGCCTCGCTGCAGATGCCGATGACCTATGCCTATGCCGCGATTCCGGTCGGTGCCGCGATCATGCTGTTCGAGACCGCGCGGCTTGTCTATCTGGAGGCGACGGGCACATCGACCGCGATGAAATCGTTCGCGGACTGATGCGCGGGTCTGTCGCGGTCCTCCCTTCTCCTGCACGGATACAAGCCACATGGTCGGCGTCCTTTTCAGTTCGTTCCTGATCCTGCTCGTCCTTGGGGTCCCGATCGCCTTTGCCATCGGCCTTGGCGCGCTGGTGCCGATCATCCTGCAGGGCAACATCCCGCTGAGCCTGGTGGTCAGCCGCATGTTCGGCGGGATCGATTCCTTTCCGCTGATGGCGATTCCGTTCTTCGTGCTGACCGGCACGCTGGCCGGGGCCTGCCAGCTGACCGACCGCATTGCGGCACTGGCGGCCTTCATGGTGGGGCGGATGCGTGCGGGGCTGGCGCATGTGAACATCGTGGCGTCGATGCTGTTCGGCGGGGTCACCGGTTCGGCCGTGGCGGACGCGGCCGCCACGGGGTCCATGATGATCCCGGCGATGAAGGCGCAGGGGTATCCGGCGGGCTATTCGGCGGCGGTGACCGCTGCCTCGTCGGTGATCGGCTCGATCATTCCGCCCAGCACGCTGATGATCATCTACGGCTACCTGACCGGCGTTTCCACCGGACGGATGTTCCTTGGCGGCGTGATCCCCGGCGTCCTGATCGGACTGGCGCTGATGCTGGTCGCGCATTTCCAGGCGGTGCGCCTGGGGATCGGCTATGACGCCGACGCCAAGCCGCGCGACTGGGGCACCCTGCCGGCAATCCTGCGCGACGCGGGCCCCGCCATGCTTGTGCCGGTGGTCATCATCGGCGGCATCGTCGGGGGGTTCTTCACCCCGACCGAGGCCGGGGTCGTGGCGGTTGTCACCATCCTGCTGGTCGGGACCTTCGTCTACCGCAGCTTTACCTGGGCCGGCATCCGCGCGGCGTTCCTGAGCGCCGGATACACCACCGCGATGGTGATGATGATCCTGGCCGCATCGACGGTCTTTGCGAACCTCCTGACGCGCGCGCGGTTCCAGACGACGCTGATCGACATGCTGTCGTCGGTCAGCCCGGTCCCCGAGGTTCAGATGCTGCTGGTCATCGCGGCGCTGCTGTTCCTGACGCTGTTCATCGATGCGACGGCGGTGCTGATCATGTTCGCCGCACCGCTTGCCGCCGTCTGCGCGGCGCTTGGCTATGATCCGGTGCATTCCGGCATCGTCATCGTTGTGGCCTGCCTGATCGGCGGGGTGACGCCGCCGGTCGGGACGCTGCTGTTCATCGCGGCGGGCATCGCCCGGATCTCGGTGGCCGAGGCGTCGCGCGCCATCCTGCCCTTCGTGCTGGCGCTGATCGCGGTCAACGTGCTGATCATGCTCATCCCGTTCCTTGTCACCTGGCTTCCGTCCATCGCCTTCGGGTGATGGCCGGGGCAGACGCCGCCGATCCCTGTTCCGCGAAGAAGGACGCAACCCATGACCCCGAGATTTGGCCTGTGCGGGACCGCGTTCTGGGCGGAGCAGGTGCATCTGCCCGGCCTGATGGCCAACCCCGGCCTGGAACTGGTCGGCATCTGGGGCCGGACGCCCGACCGCACCGCCGCGCTGGCGGACAGGGTCGGGGTTCGGGCATTCGCCAGCTTCGAACAGATGCTGGACCATGTCGATGCAGTGTCCTTTGCGGTGCCGCCCGCGGTGCAGGCGACGCTTGCCCCCGCCGCCATCGCGCGCGGCAGGCATGTGCTGATGGAAAAACCGCTTGGCGATTCCATCGACAGTGCCGTGACGATCCTGCGCGCCCTGGCGGAACACCGCGTCGCCGGTATCTGTTTTCTGACGCGGATGTTCGTGGACGAGATGTCGGAATTCGTGGTCCGCGCCCGCGCGCTGGCGCCGACATGGGGCGAGGCCGGTTTCCGGTCGGACGCGCTGATCCAGGGGCCCTATGCCGGGTCGGAGTGGCGCCAGCAGGAACATGGCGCGCTGTGGGATGCGGCCCCGCACGGGTGGTCGGTTCTGGTTTCGGTGCTGGGACCGGTGGCCGAGATCGCGGCAAGCAGCGCGCCCGATGGCACCTATGCCTTTTCCTGCCGCCATCAGGGTGGCGGCACCTCGACCCTGGACCTGAACCTGCGCGACCACGGGGTCAGGCTGGCGGAACGCTACCGGTTCGGCAACGGCGCGTCCGTCGAACTGCCGGGGCTGGCCTATGACCGCAAGGCGACGCTGGGCAGGGCCGCGTCGCTGCTGCTGCGGGAAATCGCCGGGGCGCGGGACGAGGCGCAGTCGCGGCTCGGGCTTGGGCTGCATCTGGTCTGCGTGGCGACGGCCGCGCAGCACAGCCTTGGGTCGGGCGGCGACTTCGTGCCCGTCGCGGCACCGGCGGTGTAGGGAAACGGCGGGCTGATAGCGCTTACAGGCGGGCGGAGGGCCGAGCCCCGGCGGGGTGCGGTGAGGTGGCCAGGTCAGGCTTTCGGAGGGGCGGTGGACTGGCGGATCACCAGTTGCGCGTCCAGCCGGATCGGCAGCGGAGCCTCGCCCCCGTCGAGCACGAAGATCACGTATTCCGCGATGGTCTTGCCCATCTCGACCGCAGGGACATGCACGGTGGTCAGCGGCGGGTCGATATGGGACGCCAGTTCGTTGTCGTCGAAGCCCGAGACGCTGATGTCACCGGGCACCGAAAGCCCCGCCGCGCGCGCCTCGATCACAGCGCCCGAGGCGAGGTAGTCGTTCGTGCAGATGACGGCGGTGGGGCGGGAGTCTTCGTCGATGATCGCCCGCATGCCGTCGCGGCCGCAACCGATGGTCCATTGCGGGACCACCTTGAAATGCTGCGGCCTGACGGCGATGCCTTCTT
The DNA here is from genome assembly GCA_019454225.1 of Paracoccaceae bacterium. Taxonomy (NCBI): domain Bacteria; kingdom Pseudomonadati; phylum Pseudomonadota; class Alphaproteobacteria; order Rhodobacterales; family Paracoccaceae; species Paracoccaceae bacterium. The sequence goes on from CP075370.1 coordinate 160,878, forward strand.
CGGCCAGGGTATCGCGGATGGCGTTGATGCGCATGCGGATACGGTCGTTATGGTCATAGTTGGCGGCGATCACGCCAAAGGACCGGTGCCCCAGACCCAGCAGATACTTCACCATCTTCGACATCTCGTCGTAATTGTCGATTCCGATGCAGTTGGTGTGGCCGAGCCCCCCGGTCGTATAGGCGATCACGTGGAAGATGCGCCGCTGTTCCAGCATCGCGAACAGCTCGGGCGGATGATCCTCACCCATCAGGACAAGGCATTCGACGCCGTTCTGGATCATCTTCGAGACCTGAACGACGGTGCGGTCCCGGGCGGCATCCGGCCTTCCCAGAAGCAGGGTATAGCCCGCCTGCCCCAGCGATTGCTGCAAGGATTCCAGCATGGTGGCGATGGTCTGGTGCCCCAGCGTCGGGATCAGGGCGCCCACCGTCCGGGTGCGCAGGCTGGCCAGAGCCTGCGCCGCGCCATGGGGAATCCAGCCCAGTTCGGCAATCGCCTTTTCGACCCTTGCCCGGGTCTTTTCCGTCACCGCGCCGGGCGTGTTGATGACCCGCGATGCCGTGGCGGTCGAAACCCGGGCCAGCCGGGCGACATCCTCAAGCTTGACCGCCGACTGGACGGAACGACGGGAGCGCGATCGCTTCGGTCCAGGTGCGTCCACGGTGTCCTTGTTCAAGCACGGTCTCCACAAATCACGCGGGGCAAAGCCTAACGAATTTCGAACGATGCGGAAAGCAGGGGGCCGACGGGCGCGTCATCCGGCGGCCGGACGCGCGGCATTCAGGATCTTCACCGCGGCCGCCGCCGCGCCGAAGCCGTTGTCGATGTTCACCACCACCACCCCCGGCGCACAGGACGCCAGGGCCGAGGACAGCGCCGCGCGCCCGCCCTCGGCCACGCCATAGCCCACCGAGGTCGGCACCGCGATGACCGGAGCCCGGACCAGACCGGCAAGCACGCTGAACAGTGCGCCCTCCATCCCGGCAACCGCGATTGCCACCGGGCAGGACCGTATCGCGTCAAGCCGTTCGGTCAGCCGCCAGAGGCCCGCCACCCCGACATCGGCGACAAGCAGGGCGCCCTCGCCCAGGAAGGCCAGTGACCGCACCGCCTCGCGCGCCACCCGGAGGTCGGAGGTTCCGGCCGCCACCACCGCAACCGAGGGACGGGAGGCAACGGCCGGGGGTGTGCCGATCTCGGCCGTGTGCGATTCCGGATCGAACCGGAGGTGTGTGCCGAAGCGATGCAGCGCCCCGGCCTTCGCGGGATCAAGGCGGGTGATCAGCATGCGCCCGTCGGCGTCAAGAACCGTCTCGACAATCCGGGCGATCTGCTCTGCGGTCTTCCCTGAGGCCAGAACCACCTCGGGAACCCCGGTCCGGTCCTCGCGCCCGAAGTCGAGCCGGTGATCACTCATGCCGCGTCTCCTTCTGCATCCCCGGCGCCGCGCGGGTGACCCGGCCACCGGCGGTTGACGCGGAAATCCGGTTCATCTGCAATGGACATGGTCAGGAGTTTATCATATCGTCACCAGCGTTGTAAGCGCTTACGTCAAGTGGCGCCACCGGGAACCAGACATGGACGATCGAAAGACAGGCATGCGCAAGGGGCTGGCCGGGTATGGCGATGCCGGCTTTTCGCTGTTCCTGCGCAAGGCCTTCATCAAGGCCATGGGGTATTCGGACGACGCGCTTGACCGCCCGATCATCGGCATCACCAACACGTTCTCCGGCTACAACGCATGTCACCGCAATGTGCCCGACATGATCGAGGCGCTCAAGCGCGGGGTGATGCTGGCGGGCGGCCTGCCGATCGAGTTTCCGGTGATCTCGATGCATGAGGCGTTTTCCCATCCGACCAGCATGTATCTGCGCAACCTGATGGCGATGGACGTCGAGGAAATGGTGCGCGCGCAGCCGATGGATGCCGTGGTGCTGATCGGCGGCTGCGACAAGACGGTTCCCGCCCTTCTGATGGGTGCGGCCAGTGCGGACGTGCCCGCGATCCTGACCGTGACGGGCCCGATGATCACCGGCAGCCACAAGGGCGAGCGCCTTGGCGCCTGCACCGATTGCCGCCGCCTGTGGGGGCAGCACCGTGCGGGCACCATCGAGGCGGCCGAGATCGAGGAGATCAGCGCCAAGCTCGCGCCCGGCCCCGGCACCTGCATGGTCATGGGCACCGCCAGCACCATGGCGCTGGTGGCCGAGGCGATGGGCATGATGCTGCCGGGGGGGGCCGCCATTCCCGCCGTCCATGCCGACCGGATGCGCCATGCCGAGGCGACCGGGGCCCGCGCGGTGGCGATGGCGGCCGAGGGGTTGCGCCCCACGCAGATCATGACGCGCGCCTCGATGCGCAACGCGCTGCGAGTGTTGCAGGCGGTGGGCGGATCGACCAACGGCGTCGTGCATCTGGCGGCCATTGCGGGACGGCTGGGGTTCGACCTCGACCTTGAGGAACTCGACAGGCTGGGGGCCGAGACGCCCGTGCTGGTGGATCTCAAGCCCTCGGGTCAGCACTACATGGAGGATCTGTTCCGCGCCGGTGGTCTGGTCACCGTGCTGCGCGAGATCGGCGACCTGATCGACCGGCAGTGCCTGACCGTGACTGGCCGCACCCTGGGCGAGGACATCGACGCACAGCCACCGTCGTGGCCGCAGGATGCGGTGCGCCCGATGTCGGACCCGATCCATTCGGGCGGGGGCATCCGCCTGTTGCGCGGCAACCTTGCCCCCAACGGAGCGATCATCAAGCAGGCTGCGGCCACGCCGTCGCTGCTGCGCCACACCGGGCGCGCGGTGGTGTTCACGTCGCTGGCCGACATGGCCGCGCGGCTGGACGACCCGGCGCTCGACGTGACGGCCGATGACATCCTCGTGCTGCAGAACGCCGGCCCGAAAGGTGCGCCCGGAATGCCCGAGGCGGGCTATATTCCCATTCCGAAGAAACTCGCGGTGGCCGGGGTCAGGGACATGGTGCGCATTTCCGACGCCAGGATGAGCGGCACCGCGTTTGGCGCCATCGTCCTGCATGTCTCGCCCGAGGCGGCAACAGGCGGCCCGCTGGGGCTGGTGCGCGATGGCGACATGATCGCGCTGGACGTCGGGGCGGGATCGATCTCGCTGCTGGTCGATGACGCCGAACTGCTGGCCCGCCGGGCGGCGTGGTCGCCGCCCGCGCATGTGAACGTGGCGCGCGGCTATGCCAAGCTCTACTTCGACGAGGTGTTGCAGGCCGAGGACGGCTGCGATTTCAACTTCCTGCGCGCCAGGCCGCGGGAATCCGGCATGCGAGGAGAGTGAGGTGGCTTCGCCAGTATTTCCCGCGCTGCGCTTTCCGCTTCTCGACTCCGTCGTGCTTCCGAGGGTTGCGCGCGTCAGGCTTCAGCACAAGAAGGGCAATCCTGTCGCCGATGTCGCGAAGGCCGCCAGCGCCGCGGTGCGATCCTCGGAACGCATGGCCAGGCTTGCCCCGGGCAGCAGCGTCGCGGTTGCGCTGGGCAGTCGCGGGATCTCGCACATTGCGACGGTGGCCCGGGCCACGATCGACACGGTCAAGACCATGGGCCACGATCCCTTTGTGGTTCCTGCGATGGGCAGCCACGGCGGCGGCACCGCCGAGGGGCAGGTGGCGGTTCTGGCCAGCCTCGGGCTGACCGAGGCGGCACTTGGCGTCGAGATCCGCGCCACCATGGACGTGGTGGACTACGGGGTGACCGACGAGGGCGCGCGGTGCAAGTTCGACCGCCACGCGGCCGCCGCCGATGCCGTGATCGTCATCAACCGCGTCAAGTCGCACACCACGTTCGACCGTCCGATCGAAAGCGGGCTGGTCAAGATGATGGCGGTCGGTCTTGGCAAGGCAGAGGGCGCGCGGTCGGTCCATCGCACCGGCCCGCGGGCGATGAATGTCACCCTGCCCGCGCTGGCGCGGATCGCGATCGAGAAGTCGCCTGTCGCCCTTGGCATCGCGCTGGTCGAGAACGCGGAAAAGGAACTCGTGGCGGTCGAGGGGGTGGACCCCGAACAGTTCTTCGCATCGGACGAAAGGCTGCTGAAGCTGGCAAAGACCTTTGTCGCGCGGCTGCCCTTCGACCATATCGACGCGCTGGCCGTGGAGCGGATCGGCAAGGAAATCTCGGGCGCGGGCATGGATCACGCCGTGACAGGGCGTGCCGACCTGCGGTCGATCCCCAACCCGCCGCCCTTCGTGTCGCGGATCGCGGTGCTTGGGCTGTCGAAGGCCACCGGAGGCAACGGGCTGGGCATCGGACTGGCCGACTTCACAACTGTCGCGGTGGCCTCGGCCATCGACCTGAGGCAGATCTACATGAACTCGCTGACCTCGACCATGGTCGAGAAATCGCGGTTTCCGATCGTGCTGGCCAACGATCTTGACGTGATGCGCGCACTCGTCTCGACGTCCTGGTCAGCCGATGATGCGTCCACGGGGCTGTGCATCATCGCATCGACGCTGCATCTGGGCGAGGTGCTTCTGTCGGCGCCATTGCTGGAAGAGGTCCGCAAGAGCGCACTCTATGTCTCCGAAGGGCCGCTGCAGGACCTGCGCTTTGACGCCGATGGAACGCTTCTGAGCCGTGTCTACGAACGCGACGAAACCGCCTGAGCATTGAAGCCATGATGGAAAGCAACGGAAGCTACCGGGGTGGTTCCGGCGCATTGCGTGTCGGCATCGTCGGTTGCGGGTGGGTGGCGGGCAGCCAGATGGAGCGGGGCTTTGCCCGGTTGCCCGAACGCCTGGCGGTCGTCGCCTGCTGCGACGCCGATCCCGCCCGTGCCCGGGACTTTGCCGCGCGCCACCGCATTGCGACCGTCAGCACCGATCTTGCGGCCATGCTGGCCGAGGACCTGGACGTGATCAGCATCTGCACGCCACCCTCGCTGCATCATGCGATGGTGATGGCGGGTCTCGCGGCAGGAAAGCACGTGATCTGCGAGAAGCCCTTCACCAGTTCGCTGCGCCTGATGGACGAGATCATCGGGGCGGAAGCGGCATCCGGCCGGCGTGTCATGCCGATCTTCCAGTACCGCTTTGCCGACGGGATCGCGAAGGTGCGGCACCTTCTGCGGTCGGGCCTTGGGGGCCGGGCCTATCTTTCCTCGGTCGAAACCGCCTGGCTGCGCGGGGCCGACTATTACGCCGTGCCGTGGCGTGGCCGGTTCGCCACGGAACTGGGTGGCGTGCTGCTGACGCAGGCGATCCACATCCATGACCTGTTCCTGTGGCTGATGGGTCCGGCGGCCGAGGTGAAGGGGTTCAAGGCCACCCGCGTCAACCGCATCGAGGTCGAGGATTGCGCGGTGGCAAGCCTTCGGATGGCCGACGGGTCGCTGGCATCGCTTGCTGCAACGCTGGGGTCCGCCCGGCCGGTCACCCGCATCCGGCTTTGCCTCGAGAACTTCGTGGTCGAGCGCCAGTGCTTCGATGCCGAGGCCCCGAAACCCGGGGCCGATCCCTGGACGGTAGCTGCGCGCACGCCCGACCTGCAGGCCGAGGCGGACCGCATCATGGCCGAGGCGCCCATCGGCCCGGCCGACTTTGCAGGGCAGTTCGGTGATTTCTGCGATGCGCTTGCCTCGGGCCGACCCTTTGCCGTCAGCCTTGAGGATGCGCGGCGTTCGCTGGAACTGATCACCGCCTTGTTCCATGCGGCCGAGACGGGCGAAACGGTATCGCTGCCGATCCGGTCGGATCATGTCGGATATGATGGCTGGGCCCCCGACCATGCATGACGCGGCACATTCCGGCACCGAACCCGCGCAGGATGTCATCATCGTGGGCGGCGGCACCGCCGGATGCGTGCTGGCCAACCGGCTGAGCGCGAACCCCCGTATCCGCGTTCTGGTGATCGAGGCCGGGCAGGACACGCCCCCGGGCCGCGTGCCGCCACCGATCCTCGACAGTTTTGCGGGGCTTGCCTACCTGAATGCGCGGTTCCTGTGGAACGACCTGAAGGCCAGCACGGAGGTCATCCCGGCCAATCGGCCGGACCATCGCCCCCCGCTGCGGACATACGAACAGGCACGGGTGCTTGGCGGAGGGTCGTCGATCAACGGGCAGCTTGCCAACCGGGGCGCCCCGCATGACTATGACGAATGGCACGCCCGCGGCGCCACCGGCTGGACCTGGGAAAACGTCCTGCCCTATTTCCGGAAACTGGAACGGGACGTCGATTTTGACGGCCCCCTGCATGGTCAGGACGGGCCCATCGCCATATCGCGGATCGGCGAGGATCTGTGGCCCGAACACGCCCTTGCCATGGCACGTGCTTTCGGGCGGGCGGGGTTCGCCCATGTGCCCGACCAGAACGGCGAATTCGTCGATGGCTTCTATCCGGTGGCGATCTCGAACCTCTATGACCGCCGGGTATCCACGGCCATCGGCTATCTGGGATACCGGGTGAGGGCGCGGCCGAACCTGACCATCCTGACCGGCACGCAGGTGACACGCCTGCTGTTCGACGGGCGGCGCTGCATGGGCGTGGCGGCCGTCGGCGCGGATGGCGCCGAGCGCGTCCACAAGGGGGCCGAGGTCATCCTGTCCTGCGGGGCGCTGCAGTCGCCCGCGCATCTGTTGCGCGCAGGGATCGGCCCGGCGCAGGACCTGCGGGATCTTGGCATCGTGGTGCTGGCCGACAGGCCGGGGGTGGGTCGGCGGCTGATGGATCACCCGTCCGTGGCGGTGGCCAGCTTCATCAAGCCGAAGGCGCGCATCAACGGGCGCACGCGGCGGCACCTGATGCTGGGGTTGCGGTTTTCCTCGGGCCTGCCCGGCACGCCGCGGGGCGACATGGCAGCCTCGATCGCGTCGAAGTCGGCCTGGCACGACGTGGGCAGCCAGCTGGCCACGGTCAACATCTGGGTGAACAAGACCTATTCGGAGGCGGGCACCGTGCGGCTGCGCGATGCCGACTGGCGCAGCCAGCCGGTGATCGACTTTCAGCTGTTGTCCGACCGGCGCGATCTGGACCGGATGATGGCGGCCTATCGGCGGCTGGCGGCGATTGTCCTTGGCCCCGGGATGCAGGACGTGGTCAGCGACACCTTTCCGGCCAGCTATAGCGACAAGGTCCGGCAGGTGGGCGCGCTGAGCCTGCGCAACAAGGTGCTGACCGGGCTGCTGGCGCGGATGCTTGACGGCCCCGCCGCGCTGCGCCACCTGCTGTTCCGCCACCTGATCGTCGAAGGCGATCCCATCGAGGTGCTGATGCAGGACGATGGCGCACTGGAGGCGTTCATCCGCCGGGCTGCCGTGGGGGTCTGGCATGCGTCATGTTCCTGCCGGATGGGAGCCGAGGATGACCCCCTGGCGGTGACCGCCCCCGATGGCCGCGTCCACGGGGTCGAGGGGTTGAGGGTCGTCGATGCCTCGGTCTTTCCGACCATTCCCAGCGGCAACACCAACCTGCCCACCATCATGGTGGCGGAACGGATTTCCGACCTGATCCTTGCCGAACGGCAGGCATAGACCCGGCTTGAGAGGAGCGGACATGCAGCATTCCACCGGACCGGGGCACCTGAAACTGCCCGCGCGCCCCCGCGAATACGCGGCGCTGATCGACGGCCGCCTGATCCCCGCGCGGGACCGCGAGGTGATCGGCCGCGAAAATCCCGCCCACCTGACCCCTGTCAGCCTGTACCCCAAGGCCACCGCGCAGGACCTGCGCGATGCGCTGTCCGCCGCGCGGCGGTCGTTCGATGCGGGCGTCTGGGCCGGGATCGCCTCTGCCGACCGCGCGCGCATCCTGCTGCGCGTGGCGGGGCTGATCGACAGGCACCGGGTGGAACTGCGCGAGATCGAATGCCTGGAGGTCGGCAAGCCCATCGGCCTGGTGGACCGCGAGATCAATGGCACCATCGCGCATTGGGAATATGCGGCAACCATGGCGCGCCACAGCTATGGCGATGCCTATGACAGCTTCGGCAACGACGCGCTCGGGTTCGTGATGCGCTATCCGGCGGGTGTGGTCAGCATGATCACGCCCTGGAACTATCCCCTGATGATCAACAGCCAGAAACTGCCCTTCGCGCTTGCCGTCGGCTGCTCGGCGGTGGTCAAGCCGAGCGAGCTGACCTCGGGTTCTGCCCTGCGGTTGGGGGAACTGCTGCTGGAGGCGGGAATCCCCGCAGGCGTGGTCAACATCATCGCAGGCACCGGGGCGGATCTGGGCGAGGGGCTGGTGACCGCGCCCGAGGTGGACATGGTATCCTTTACCGGGTCGACCGCCGTGGGGCGCCTGATCGCGGCGCGGGCGGGCGAGCGGCTGAAGAAGGTGTCGCTGGAACTGGGGGGCAAGAGCGCGCAGATCGTCTGTGCCGATGCGGATCTGGACCTTGCGGCAGAGAAGGTGGCGCTGGGGGCCACGCGCAACGCAGGGCAGGCCTGCGTGGGCGGCACGCGACTGGTGGTGGAACGCGGCATCGCAGAGGCGTTCTGCGCGGCGGTGCAGACGCATGTGGAACGCCTGCGCGTGGGCGACCCGCTTGACCCCGACACGACCATGGGGCCCTTGGTCAGCGCACAGCAGAAGTCCCGCGTGACGGGCTATGTCGCGCAGGGGCAGGCGGATGGGGCGGCGTGCTGGTCGATGGAGGCCGCCCCGGCCCTGCCCGGCCATTTCGTCGCCCCCGCCATCTTTACCGGCGTGCGCCCGGACATGAGCATCGCGCAGGACGAGATCTTTGGCCCCGTTCTGTCGGTGATGACGTTCGACGACGTTTCCGAGGCCATCGGGATCGCGAACGGCACGCGCTATGGTCTGGCCGCAGGCGTCTGGACCACCGACATCCACAAGGCGCTGCAGATCGCCCGGCGGCTGGACGCGGGCAGCATCGAGGTGAACACCTATCTGGCGGGCGTGCCGGAACTGCCGATCGTCGGCCATCGCGACAGTGGCCTGGGCAGCGAAAGGGGGCGCAACGCCATTGACGAGTTCACCGAACTCAAGACCATTCAGGTTCAGCTGAAGCCGGTCTGACGCGGGGGGGATTTGCCGATGGGGCCGGGCACAATGATCATCCACCTGGATGCGGTGGGGGGCGTGGCGGGCGACATGTTCGTGGCCGCCCTGCTGGACGCATTTCCCGACCTGACCGCGCAGGTCATGGCCGATGTGGCGGCGGTGCTGCCACAGGGCACGGGGACCGCCCGGCTGACGCCCGGATTTTCGGCCGGGATGCGGTGCCTGCGGTTCGGGCTGGAGCCGGGTGCGGCGGGCCAGCACCATCACCACGACGAACACCACCACCACGGCGCACGGTACAGCGACCTGTGCGCCCTGATCGCGGGGGCGCCGCTGTCGCCCGGCACCGCCGATCACGCGCTGGCGATCCTGACGATCCTGGCCCGGGCCGAGGCGCATATCCATGGCGTCGCCGTGGATGACGTGCATTTCCATGAGGTTGGCGACTGGGATTCGCTGATGGATGTGGTGGCGGCGGGCAGCATCGCCGCCGCCCTGTCGCCCGTGCGCTGGACGGTGTCTGACCTGCCGCGCGGGGGCGGCCTGGTGCGCGCAGCACATGGAATGCTGCCTGTGCCCGCCCCCGCCACGCTGGCCATCCTGCCGGGATTCGCGTGGCGCGATGACGGGACGACGGGGGAACGGGTCACCCCCACGGGGGCCGCCATCCTGCGCCACCTGTGCCAGCCGGGCGGACCCGGTGCCCTCGGTGCGCTGGTCGCCAGTGGCACGGGGGCAGGGACGCGCGATCTGGCAGACCTGCCGAACGTCCTGCGCGTGTCGGTGTTTGCCCCGGCCCCGGATACCGCGCGCGACATGGTCGAGATCGTCACCTTCGATATCGACGACATGACAGGCGAGGAGATCGGCCATGCCACCCACCACCTGCGCGCGGGCGCGGGCGTGATTGACCTGACCTCGCAGACCCTGCAGGGGAAGAAGGGGCGCCCGTTCACCCGTTTCGAGATCCTTGCGACCCCCGGATCGCGCGAGGGCCTGGCCACGCTGATATTTTCGGAGACCTCCACCCTTGGCCTGCGCGTCCGATCCGAGGCGCGGCTGACCCTGGCCCGCGAACAGGCAACCGCCGCTGGTCTGCGCGTCAAGCACGCCACCCGCCCGGGCGGCACCCGCACCACGAAGGCCGAGGCGGATGATCTGGCCCCCATGCCCGGTCTTGCAAACAGGCGCGCCACCGCGCGTGCCGCCGAAACTGCGGACGACAAGGATGAATGACGCCCTGCTCCGGCTGCAATCTGTGCTGACCGGCCACGGGCGGCTGGCGATTGCGGTGTCGGGCGGGGTGGACAGCATGACGCTGGCGCATGTGGCGCACACATGCATCGATGCCGTGATGGTCCATGCCGTTTCTCCGGCGGTGCCCGCCGAGGCCACGGGCCGGGTTCGTGACCATGCGGCCCGCGCGGGCTGGCGGCTGACGCTGGCGGATGCGGGCGAATTCGCCGACCCCCGCTATCTGACCAACCCGGTCAACCGCTGCTATTTCTGCAAGTCGAACCTGTATGACCGCATCGGGGGTCTGACCGACCGGCGCATCGCCTCGGGCGCCAATCTGGATGATCTGGGCGATTATCGCCCCGGTCTGATGGCCGCGCAGGAACGCCGCGTGGTGCATCCGCTGATCGAGGCGGGGATCGACAAGGCCACCCTGCGGGCCATCGCCGCGCGACTGGGCCTGGCCGACCTGTCTGACCTGCCCGCGCAACCCTGTCTTGCCAGCCGGGTGGAAACCGGCATTGCCATCACCCCCGCCGACATGGGCTTTGTCGAAGGGGTAGAGGCGGCGTTGCGCCGCATCGCCCCGCATCTGGCCACCCTGCGCTGCCGCATCCTGCACGCGGGTGTGGTGATCGAGGTGGACGACGTGACGGACCCCGCCCTGCCCCGCCTGCGCGACCATGCGGCAGGGGCCTGTGCGACGACAGGCCGCGTCTTTGCCGGGATCAGACCCTATCGCCGGGGCGCGGCCTTTGTTCAGCCGGGGGGTATCAGCGCCCCTTGAACACCGGCGGGCGCTTTTCGGTGAAGGCGGTCATGCCTTCCTGCCGGTCCTCGGTCATGCTGTTGCGCCAGATCGCGTCACGTTCGAAGGCGATTCCATTCTCCAGCGTGGCGCCCACGGCGGTGCGGATGCAGGCCTTGGTGTTGCGCACGGCCACGGGCGCGCGTTCCGCGATGACCCCGGCGATTTCCACGGCACGCGAAACGGTCTGTGCCACCGGGCAGATTTCCACCACCAGCCCCAACTGATAGGCCCGCTCCACCCCGATGGGGATACCGGTGAACAGCATCCAGGAGGCGACATTGCCGCCGATCTTGCGTGGCAGGCGCTGGGTGCCGCCATCACCTGCCATGCCGCCGATCTTGACCTCGGGCTGGCCGAATTCGGCGTTCTCGCCCGCGATTATGAAATCGCAGACCATCGCCAGTTCGTTGCCCGCGCCGAAGGCGATGCCGTTCACCGCGGCGATCAGCGGTTTCGGGAACGCCTCGATCGCGCGCCAGGCGGCCACGCGACGGGGGTTGTTCGAGGTGGCGGGCGGCCCGAAGGTCACCATCTCCCTGATGTCGGCCCCGGCGGCAAAGCATGCCTCGGTGCCGGTCAGCACGACGCAGCGGATGCTGTCGTCTGCCTCAAGCTCCTGCATCAGGCGGCCCAGTTCGATCACCATCGAACTGTGCAGCGCGTTCTTCTTTTCGGGCCGGTTGAACCGGATCAGCGCCACATGCGGCGCGGGGTGTTCCAGGATGACCTTGTCGGCGTGATGTTCTTTCGGGTGCATGGCGTCAGAACCTTGGTTGCGGCGCAAGGGGTGGATCAGCCCTGCGGGCGATAGCGGGGCTGATCCAGCCCGTGACGGTCGAACAGGGCGTCGATCCTTGCGCGGTCATGGTCGGAAATCCGTGTCTGTGGCGCGCGCGTCACGTCGGTGGGGATGATCCCCTGCTTCATCAGCAGGTATTTCATGCGCGGCCGGTAATCGCGCAGCGGGTTCGACCAGCAGACCCGCGCGATCGGTGCAAGCACGTTCCAGATCGCATAGGCCTCGGTCGCCTTGCCGGCCGATGCAAGCCTTTGCATCTTCACGATCTCCGCGGTGAAGGCCCCCGCCAGACCGATCAGCGCGCCCTGGCATCCCATCAAGAGCGCCTCGAGCACGAAGGTGTCGTTTCCGGTCAGCACGGCGATGCGGCCTTCGGTTTCGCCCGCTTCCTCGACGATCTCCCAGGTGCGGTCGATGTCGAAGGCCGCGTCCTTGATTGCGACCACACGGCCAAGAGCAGCAAGCGCGCGGATCGTGCCCACCGGGTAGCTGGCGTTGGCCGTCTGGAAGGCGATGATCGGCACATCCACGGCCTGCATCACCGCCGCGTGGTAGTCGGCCACAATCTGCGCGGGCAGCGGTCTGGACAGGAAGGTGGGCAGCGGCGGAAAGACCACCAGCGCCTCGGCCCCCGCATCGACCAGGCGGCGGGCATGATCGACCGCCCCCGCCGTATGGCCCGCGATCAGCCCCGACACCAGAGGCACCGACCCGGCCAGAACCGTCTTCGTGCGGCGGAGCGCCTCGAGCTGTTCGGAATGGTCCAGCGCCGTCGCCTCGGCCGCAGCCATGTTCATCGCCAGCGCGCTGATTCCCGACCCGGCCATCTGGCCGACGTAGCGTTCCATCGTGCGCCAGTCGACGGCCGCGCTTTCGGTGAAGGGCATGATCGGCGCCGGAATGATCCCGGACTGGAAAGGGTTGGTCATGAGCTCCCCGCAGGTCGTGGCCAGGCTGGCATTCTGTCTGGTCCTGCCATAACCGGCGCGAGAAGAAAAGAAAAATGTAAGCCTTTACATCCTGAGATGCGGCAGATCGCTGACCGCACCGGATCGGACGAACCAGTCCGGCCCATGTCGCCATCGGATTGAGACCTTGATTTAAATGCGTTCGCCACGGGAATGCGCGCGGCACGGCTCGGCTGCGTGCCTCACAACGACCGCGTGTCCCTACTTGTTCGTGATAGCGCTTTCAAATACCCTGTCCTGCATCAATGCGGGGTCTGGAGGATGGCAGTGCGGGTGATCAGCAGGCAGGACGCGGCAGGACTTGTGCCGGACGGGGCGACGCTTGCGGTATCGGGAGGCGGCTACCGCGTTGTGCCGGAGTCGCTGATCGCGGCGGTGGCCGAACGCTTTGCCCGCCATGGGACACCGCGCGCCCTGACCGTGGTGACGATCGCGATGATCGAGCGCAGCCGTGGCGGAAAGGGCGGAGCGGCAAGCGGCCTTAACCTGCTGGCACGCGAAGGGCTGATGGCCCGGGTCATCACCTCCAGCTTCAGCCGTGCTTCATCGAACGCGCTGAACGTCATCATCAACACGAACGGGGCCGCCGCCTACAACCTGCCGATGGGCAGCCTGATCCAGTTGCTGCGCGCCACCGCCGCCGGACGGCGTGGATTTGCCACGCCCGTGGGGATCGGAACCTTCGTCGATCCCCGGCGGGGCGGCGGCAAGGTGAACGCCGCCGCGACGCAGGACATCTGCCGGATCACCACGCTGGAAGGCGAGGAAATGATCTACTACCCCCGCCTTCCCATCGACGTGGCCCTGATCAAGGCCAGCGCGGCAGACGAACGCGGCAATCTCTACTATGATCGCGAAGCCTTCGATCATGGCACGATCGAGCTTGCCATGGCCGCATTCCAGTCGGGCGGCAAGGTGATTGCCGAGGTCAACAGGATCACCCCGGTCGGCCAGATCCACCCGCGCATGGGCCGGATTCCCGGTCGGCTTGTGGATGCGGTCGTTGTTCAGCCTGATGCCTGGGAGGACGAGCAGGACCCGATCCTGACCGGTGCCGCCAGGCATGACCTGCCACCGCCATCAGGCCGCAACCTGCCGCGCGATGTCATCGCGCGCCTCGCCGTCAACCGTTTGCCGCAAGGCGCCATGGTCAACCTTGGCGCGGGCCTGCCCATGTACGAGGTACCCGAACTGGCCCGTGCGATGGGGCGCGACGATCTGTATTTCACCGTCGAACAGGGCCCGGTCGGCGGCTGGCCGCAGGTCGGCGGCGTGTCGCGCAACCCCGAGATCATCCTCGACCAGAACGAGGTGTTCCAGTTCTACGAGGGCGGTGGCCCTGACGTGTCGATCCTGTCGTTTGGCGAGGTCGACGCGACGGGCAACATCAACGTCAGCCGGTTCTCGGGCATGCTGCCGGGCTGTGGCGGGTTCATCAACATCGTGCATGGCGTGCGCGACCTGATGTTCTGCGGCACGCTGACGACTGGCGGGCTGGAGGAAACGCACGGCCCCTCGGGGCTGCGCATCATCCGCGAAGGCGGCATCCGGCGCTTCGTGCAGAATGTCGAACAGATCACCTTCAACGCGCGGCTGGGCATCGCCAACGGCAAGCGTGCCACCATCGTCACCGACCGGGGCATCTTTGCGGTCACACCCGGCGGCCTTGTGCTGACCGAGATCGTGCCTGGCGTCGATCTGCAGCGCGACGTGATTGACCAGATTGCCTTTCCGATCGGTGTCGCACCGGACCTGGCCACGGTTTCGACCGACCTGATGGTGGCCGCCACCCCGGCTGGGCAGATGCAGCCGGAATGATCCCCGGGCACCGAACGACCGGCGCCGCCGTGCCCCCCAACGCAGAGGCCACCATGACGAAAACGCCCGTTCTGCACGTTCCGCTGATCACCCCCCTGACCCTTGAGGGCACCCTCGACATGGGTGCGCTGGTCAGTCTGGCGCAGGAGGTCCTCTTGCAGGGGGCGGCGGGGGTGGTGCTGTTCGGCACATTGGGCGAGGCGCAGTCCTTCTCGGTCGCCGAACGGAAGGCAGGGCTGGAGGCTTTGCTGGCCGGCGGCATCGCCCCCGACCGGATCATGCTGGGCACCGGCGCAGCCGCCCTGCCCGACGTGGTGGCCCTGTCGCGCCATGCCCTGGCTTCGGGCTGCGTGCGGCAGCTTCTGTTGCCGCCGTTCTTCTTCAAGGGCGTGTCGGACGAAGGGCTTTACCGGTTCATTGCCGCCGCCATCGACGGCGCGGATGACGCGCGGTTGCGGTTGATGCTGTATGACATTCCGGGGCTGGTGTCGGTGGCCATCGCGCAGGATGTGATCAGACGCCTGGTCGCGCAGTACGGCCCCGTCATCAGGGGGCTGAAGGACAGCGTGCCCGCGTGGGACCATGTCGAGGCCAGCCTGTCAGCCTTTCCGGATCTGGACATCTTCGTGGGCAACGAGATCTACCTGCCCCGCGCCATCGCCGCGGGCGGAGCGGGCGCGATTTCAGGCCTTGGCAACATTGCGCCGCGCCAGATGGCGGCGGTGGTGGCGGCAGGGGCCAGCGAAACCCCGCTGTTTCATGCGATGTGCCATCTTTACGCCTGCATCGGGCGGCACCCCGTGGTGCCCACCGTCAAGGCGCTGACGGCGCGGGCACGCGGGGATGCGCGAATGGCCGCCGTGCGCCCGCCGTTGACGCCCGTCGATCTGGCCACGGCGCCCGATCTGGCCATGGCAGCGGATGCCTTCGTGGCGGCAGGCGGCTGACACCCGAACGGCGGCAGGCCGCTGGCCTTGGGGCCGTCCACGTTGCAGGATCGGCAAAAGGCGGCCCGCGCGGGACCGAGAATCTGGGGGAGGGAACGACCGATGCTTCGTGACATCGTGGTGGTGGCCAGCGGCGACCTGCGGGAAAGCGCCAATGTCAAATGCTGGCCCGCCCAGCAAGAGATGGAGGCCGGACTGGCCCGCGCGCTCGCCCGCTTTGGCGCAACCGTGCGTCGCGGGCACCCGGTAAAGCCCGATCTTGGCCATGGCTTCATCGCCACGCAGGCCGAAGGGATCGCTGCGTTCCGCGACATCGACCCCGGCGCCCCCCTGATCGTGGCCGAGGCGGTCTGGCAGTATTCGCAGAACATCCTGGGCGGGCTGATCGGCCATCGCGGCCCGATCCTGACGGTGGCGAACTGGTCGGGCACCTGGCCGGGGCTGGTGGGGCTCTTGAACCTGAACGGATCGTTGACCAAGGCCGGGGTGCGCTATTCCACCCTGTGGAGCGCGGATTTCACCGATGACTGGTTCCTGACCCGCCTGAAGGAATGGCTGGATACCGGGACCGTCACCCATGATGCGCGCCATGTCGCACCGTTCGACCCCGCGCGCGTTCCCGCCGACCTGGCGGCAACTGCGAAGGGCATCGCCGCAGACCTGCGCCGCAACCGGTCGATCATGGGCATCTTCGACGAAGGCTGCATGGGCATGTACAACGCCATCATTCCCGATGAGCTTCTGTTCCCGCTCGGCGTGTTCAAGGAGCGGCTGTCGCAGTCGTCGCTCTATCACGCCACGACCGAGGTTCCCATGACCGAGGCGCGGGCGGCGTACGACTGGCTGTTGGCGCGGGGCATGACCTTTCATCTGGGCACCGACGAGGCAACGGAACTGACGCTGCCGCAGGTGCTGGACCAGTGCCGGATGTATGTGGCGGCCGTGCGCATGGCGGAACAGTTCGGCTGCGAAACCATCGGCATCCAGTACCAGCAGGGGCTGAAGGACCTGCTGCCCGCCTCGGACCTGGTGGAGGGGCTGCTGAACAACGACGACCGCCCGCCCGTTGCCGGATCGGACGGCCGCCCGATCCGCGACGGTCAGGCGATCCCGCATTTCAACGAAGTGGACGAATGCGCAGGGCTCGACGCACTGTTCACCAACCGCATCCACCGCGCCATGGGGCAGCCCGTGGAAACGACGCTTCACGACCTGCGCTGGGGGGACGAGGACCCGACGGGCACGGTGGCCGAGTATGTATGGGTTCTGGAAATCTCGGGCGCCGCCCCGCCCGCGCATCATGCGGGGGGCTACAAGGGATCGGATTCGTTGCGCCAGCCCGCGATGTTCTTTCGCAAGGGCGGCGGCACCCTGCGCGGCGTGGCCCGCCCGGGTGAGACCGTCTGGTCGCGCATCTTCGTGATGGAGGGGCGGCTGCACATGGACCTTGGCCGCGGCAGCGCGGTTTCCTTGCCGCAGGCCGAAACGAATCGCCGCTGGTCGCTGACCAATGCGGAATGGCCGCTGATGCACGGGGTTCTGCATGGCGTGACGCGCGACCAGATGATGGCGCGGCACAAGGCGAACCACATCCAGGTCGTCTATGCCACCGATGCCGCCGCCGCCGATGCCGCGATGCTGTCCAAGGCGATGCTGGCGCATGATCTGGGACTGACCGTATCGCTGTGCGGTACGCGCGCCGACGGGACACCGCTGCAATGACCGCGCCCCTGTTCATCGGGGTAGACGTGGGCACGGGTAGCGTGCGGGCCGGCGTGTTCGATGCGGCGGGCACCCTGCTGGGCCACACCGCCCATCCCATCCGCATCTGGAGGGACGCGGGCGGCATTGTCGAGCAATCGTCGGCCGACATCTGGGCCGCCGTCCGTGCATCGGTCGCGGGCGCGGTGGCGGCAGCGGGGACGGAGCCCGAGCAGGTAGCCGGGATCGGATTTGACGCCACCTGTTCGATGGTGGTGGTGGACCGGGAGGGATTGCCGATGGCCGTCGGCCCGTCCGAGGATCCGGACCGCAACGTCATTGTCTGGATGGACCACCGCGCGACATCCGAAGCGGCCGAGATCAACGCGGGCGGCCACGATGTGCTGCGCTATGTGGGCGGCACCATCTCGCCCGAGATGCAGACGCCGAAACTCCTCTGGCTGGCCCGGCACCGACCGCAGACCTTCGCGCAGGCGGGGCTGTTTCTGGACCTGCCCGATTACCTGACATGGCGGGCGACGGGCGATGCCGCGCGGTCAGCCTGCACGGTGGTCTGCAAGTGGACCTATCTTGGCCACGAGAACCGCTGGGATGACGCCTATTTCCGCGCCATCGGGCTGGGCACCCTGGCGGATGAGGGGTTCGCCCGCATTGGCGAGCGGGTGGCCGACATCGGCAGCGCGCGGGGGTCCGGCCTGACCGAAGCCGCCGCACGGGACCTTGGGCTGCGGCCCGGCACGGCCGTCGGGGCCGCCCTGATCGACGCGCACAGCGGCGGTGTGGGGTCCATCGGGGCGGGCGGGGCCGATCCTTCGCGTGAGATGGCATTGATCGCGGGCACCTCGGCCTGCACGATGACGGTAACGCGCGAGGCCAGTTTCGTACCCGGGGTCTGGGGACCCTACAGCGGGGCCATGCTGCCCGGCTGGTGGCTGAATGAAGGCGGGCAATCCGCGTATGGCGCGGCGCTGGATCACGTGCTGGCGATGCACCCAGCGAGCGCCCCGGCGTCGCAGGCTGCCGCGGAACGGTCCCTGCCCGAGTACCTGGAGGCTTTGGCGGTGGCACGCGCCGGATCGGTTGAAGCGGCGGCGCAGATCGCGCCGGGCCTGCATGTCCTGCCCGAATTTCTGGGCAACAGGTCGCCAGAGGCCGATCCCCATGCCACCGCCGTCATCGCGGGCCTGCGGCTGGAGACCGGCATCGAGAGCCTTGTGGACCTGTTCGTGGCGACGCTGCGGGGTCTGTGTCAGGGCACGGTCGATATTGTCGAACGGCTGCGCGGCCACGGGCAGGCCATCGACACCATCGTTCTGTCCGGCGGGGCCGCGCGCAGTGCCCTGCTGCGCCGCATCCTGTCGGACGCGACGCGCTGCCGTGTCGCTCTGTCCGCCTCACCCGAACCCGTGCTGCTGGGGGCCGCGATGCTGGGGGCGGTGGCCTCGGGGCATCGGACAAGCCTTGAGGACGCAGCGTCGGCGATGGTCAGCCGCGGCGCCGAAATCGCGCCCGACCCGCTGACCATGGACTTCCACAGCCGACAGCGGCGCGCGCATGGCCTGCTCAAGGGACTGGAACGGCACTTGCGCGCCGAAGCAGGCTAGGGTCGCACCGTTTCGGGCCGATAGCCCAGCTGCAGGGAAATGGTCTGCGCATGATGGCGCACCAGATCGGCATAGGCCGCGATGCGGTCGGGCGTGAAGCGTCGCGCCTGCCCGCTGACGCTGATCGCGGCAAAGACGCTGCCGGTGGCGTTGCGGATGGGCGCAGCGACACATTTCGTGTTGGGTGCCAGTTCTTCGTTGTCGATTGCGTAGCCGCGTTCGCGGATGCGGGTCAGGTCGTCACGCAGTCCTGCCGGATCGGTGATGGTGTTCGGCGCAAGGCGCGGCAGACCCCGCGCAATGAAGCGCTCGATCGCCGCAGGGGGCTGGTGCGCCAGAGCCACCTTGCCGGATGCGGTCGCATGGGCGGGTGAGGATTCCAGCACGAACAGCGTGTTCACGCGGGTGCCGTCAGGGTCGGTCCGGTTGATGACGGTCGAGCTTTTGCCGTCGAACACCGACAGATGCACGGTCTCGCCGCTGGCGCGCGTCAGCGCCTCGACGGACGCATTCGCCTCGCGGTGCAGGTCCATGTTGGCAAGAACCGTGGTGCCCAGTTCGAACAGCTTCATCCCCAGCCGGTACTGGTCGCGGTCGCGTTCCTGATCGACGAGTCCCAGATCGCGCATGGTTCGCATGATCCGATGCACCGTGCCGCGTGGTATGCCGGTGCGCATCGCGATCTCGGCGGCGGAAAGCTTGCGCTCCACGGTCGAAAAGCAGTCAAGGATCGCCATCATCTTGACCAGACTCTTCAGGTTGTCCGCACTCATCGCTGCACCGTCTGGACCCGCACGACGACAAAGAGTCACTTCCATTGCGGACTTGCAAGGCCGGAGCCGCGCATGCCCCCGAAAATCGCGCCGATATGCATTGCCGATGTCCAAAATGGGGATTCCTATATTGTCATTTCGATCCAGTTGACCACTATGCGAACATATGACAGGTATTGATCGACATCGGGACAGCACTGTTCCTGCCCGAAAACACCTGCAGGAGATGACATGGCCAGGCTTTTGACCAAGGAAGACGTCGTTGGAATATTCCCGCCGGTCGTCTCGCCCTTCACCAAGGACGAAGAGCTTGACCTGCCCGCGCTGCGCCGGGAAATCGAGTTCAACATCGCGCATGGGGTGACCGGCGTCTGCGTCGGAGGGTCGACGGGCGAGGGACACGCACTGGACGCACAAGACCTTGGCCATCTGGTCAAGACAGCGCAGGACACGGCGGCGGGCCGCGTGCCGGTGATGGCGGGGATCATCACCACCTCGACCCGCGAGGCGGTGAAGAAGGCCAAGGTGGCGCGCGACGCGGGCGCACAGGCGGTGATGGTGACGCCGCCGATCTACCAGATCTGCTCGGACGACGGGATCTATGACTTCTACGCCACGATCCACAAGGAATCGGGGCTGCCCACGATGGTCTACAATGTGCTGACCTTCGCCCCCGTGACCGTGCCCCTGATGCAGCGCATGGCTGCGAACCAGCAGGAAACCGGCCTGATCGCCACCAAGGAATCCATCGGCGGCAGCCTGGAAACGCTGACCGCCCTCCTGGACACGATCGGCGAAAAGATCTCGGTGACGTGGGCGCACGACTGGCTGCTCTATCCCGGCCTTGCCATCGGGGCGACGGGGTCGGTGTCCGGCGCGGCGGCCCTGCTGCCTGCGCATTGCATCGCGCTGTGGAACGCGGTGCAGTCGGGCGACGTGGCCCATGCGCAGCAGTTGCACTTTGCCATCACCGACGTGTGCAGCCAGATCAGCCGGTACAACTGGCCCGCGGGCGTCAAGGCCTGCATCAACATGCAGGGCCGCAACGTGGGCCCCTGCCGCGCGCCCTTCAACCGCGTGCCGGATGAACAGCTTGACCGCATCGCCGCCGCGCTGAAACGCGCCAATGCGATGGACCTGTCGAAAGCAGCCTGATCGGACTGGCGGAGGGTGCCCTGTGAAAAAGATCCTGAACGACCCTTTCACCTATGCCGACCAGACCCTTGCGGGGCTGTGCCGAGCCTATCCGCAGTACTACCGCCTTGTGGATGGCACCACGCGCGTGATCGCGCGCGCGGGCAGCCCCCGGCCCGGCAAGGTGGGCATCGTGTCGGGCGGCGGGTCGGGGCACCTTCCGGTTTTCACGGGCTATGTCGGCCCGGGCTTTCTGGACGCAGTGGCCAGCGGCGATGTCTTTGCCTCGCCCTCGGCCGACGAGATGGCCACAGCGATCCGCGCCGCGGATGCAGGCGCAGGAGTGCTGCGCCTGTATGGCAACTATGGCGGCGACGTCATGAACTTCGACATGGCGGGCGATCTGGCCGAGATGGACGGGATCACCTGCACCACCGTTCTTCTGGCGGATGACGTGGCGAGCGCCCCCTTGGTCGAGCGCGAAAAGCGGCGCGGTGTGGCGGGCATGGTGCTGGCCTTCAAGATCGCGGGGGCGGCGGCCGAGGCGGGGCTGGATCTGGCCGGTGTCACGCAGGTTGCCCAGAGGGCGGCCGATGGCTGCCGCAGCATGGGCGTCGCGCTGTCGCCCTGCATCGTGCCGCAGGCGGGCAGGCCCACCTTCACCCTGGCCGGTGACGAGATGGAGATCGGCATGGGCATCCACGGTGAACCGGGCGTCATGCGCGGCAAGCTGCAGACAGCCGACCAGATCGCGGACGCGATGCTGGACCCGATCCTGGCCGATCTGTCGCTTGCGCGCGGAGCGCGCGTGGCGGTGCTGGTCAACAGCCTGGGCGCTACCCCGGTCGAGGAGTTGTTCATTCTGTACAACCGGATCGCGGACCGGCTGGAGGCCGCGGGGATCACGCCCGCCCATCGCATCGTGGGGCGCTATGCGACCTCGATGGAAATGGCGGGCGCCTCGGTCTCGTTGCTGCCGCTGGATGATGAACTTGCGGGCTATCTGGCCGCCCCCGCGGAATGCGCCTTCTGGAAGGTGTGACCATGGCAATGACGACGGCTTCGCTGCAGGCGGGCATTGCCGCCGTGCTGGCACACCTGGACGACACCCACGCGATGCTGACCGAACTGGACGGACAGGTGGGCGACGGCGATCTTGGCATCACGCTGATCAAGGCCTTCCGCGAACTGAACCGCATCGCGCCCGACCTGCCCCCCGATCTGGGGCAGGCCTTCATGGTGATGGCGCAGGGGGTGGCCAAGGTGTCCAGCAGCAGCTTCGGCACCTTGCTGGCCACCAGCCTGATGACGGCGGCCAAGGCCACGCGCGGGC
Organism: Paracoccaceae bacterium; assembly: GCA_019454225.1. Classification (NCBI taxonomy): domain Bacteria; kingdom Pseudomonadati; phylum Pseudomonadota; class Alphaproteobacteria; order Rhodobacterales; family Paracoccaceae; species Paracoccaceae bacterium. Next base: position 183,012 of record CP075370.1, read on the forward strand.
AGACCGCGCTGGACTGGGCCGCCCTGCCCCCGATCCTGATCGCGGGGCGCGAGGCGATGTCGGCACGCAGCAAGGCCAACCTTGGCGACAAGACGGTGCTGGATGCGCTTCAATCCGCCGCCGAGGCCGCCGAGGGGACCACCGAACCCGGCGCGATGGCCACGGCGGCCCTGTCGGGCATCGGCACCGCACTGGATGCCTTCCGCGACCAGCCCTGCAAGGTGGGCCGCGCCCGCATCTTCGGTGACCGCACCGTGGGCATGGACGATCCGGGGATGATCGCCCTGCGCGAGATGGTGAACGGACTGGCAGCGGCGACCTGAGCGAGCGACCGATCCGGGGCATCGGTTCCGAGAAGAACTACCTGCGGTTGCGAGCCGGCCTGTGCCCGTCAAACCGGACTGGACCGGAAGCGCGGCATCCAGTCGAACGATCCGGATAGGGGCGTGTATTCCGCGCCAAAGGCACCGTCATAGCCAAGCCCCGCAATCGCGGGCAGAAGCCAGGCATAGTCCACCTCGCCATGGTCAGGTTCGGCCCGGTCGGGGACGGCGGCGAACTGGATGTGGCCGATGGCGGGCAGCGCATCGCGGACGCGGTGCAGAAGATCGCCGTGCACGATCTGCATGTGGTAGCAATCAAACATCACCCGTACCGCGCCATCGGTTGCCTCAACCGCGCGCAGCGCGCCGGGCAGGTCGGACAGGAAGTAGCCCGGCGCATCGCGCGGGTTGAGGGGTTCGATCAGGATACCGATGCCATGAGGAGCGGCCTGCGCGACTGCATAGTGAAGGTTTTCGACATAGGTGGCAAAGGCCGCCTCGCCCGCCGCCTTGCCCGCCATCACGTGGATGTTCTGCGCACGCGACGCCACGGCCCATGCCACCGCCTGATCGATCGCGCCGCGGGCCTCGTTCTCGCGCCCCTGCAGGGCGGACAGGCCGAAGTCACCTGCCTGAACGTTGCCGCGCGCGGTATTGATGCCGAGCAGCGGCAGGCCCGTGTCGCGCAGCGCCGCGGCCACCGACTGCGGGTCGGTATCATAGGGCCAGTGCGTCTCGACTGCCGAAAATCCCGCTGCATGAGCGGCGCGGATCGCATCTGGCAGGGACCGGTCGCGGAACAGGAACCCGAGGTTGGCGGAAAGGCGCATCACCCATCCCATTCGATGTTGAAGTGATCGACAATCCCGCGCACCTGGTCCGGCGACAGGACCCGGGGCCGCAGCCCCTGTGTCAGCAGCATCAGTTTCGCGGTTTCCTCAAGCTCTTCCATGGCATGGGCCGCCGCCTCCAGATCGCGGGCGGCCACGACGGGGCCGTGGTGCGCCAGCAGGACGGCCGAGCGTTTGCCGGCAAGGCCGCGCACCGCATCGCCCATCGCCGGGTCCCCCGGCATGAAATAGGGCAGGAGCTTGACCCGCCCCAGACGCATGACCGAATAGGCAGTCAGGGGCGGGAACACGCAGTCCGGGTCGATGTCGGGCATCACCGACACCGCCACGGAATGGGTGGAGTGCAAATGCACAACGGCCCCCGCCCTTGCCCCACGCGTGTCGTAAAGGGCCGAATGCAGGGGCATCTCCTTTGTCGGTGCATCCCCCGACACGAACTGCCCGCTTGCGTCGAAGAGCGACAGACGCCCGGGGTCCAGATCGCCGAAGGATACCCCTGTGGGCGTGACCAGCAATCCTCCGTCCGGCAGACGGGCCGAGATGTTGCCGCTGCTTCCGGCTGTCAGACCTCGTGCGAACATCGACGCGGCGATGCGGCAGATGCTTTCGCGCAGGCGGGATCGTTCGGTCATGGGGAGGTGTCTACAGCCAGAACGCGGGCGGCCTTTGCAAAGAAATCGGGTGCGCCGAAGTTGCCCGACTTCAGAGCCAGCGTCATTCCGGTTTCAGGCACCCGCAGGGCAGGCACACCGGGGTCGATCTCGGGCCCGATGGTGAAGGCCGGGATGCCCAGTGCCGACACTACCGCGCCCGAGGTTTCGCCACCGGCCACGACCAGCCGTTTCACACCCCGTGCCGCAAGTTCGCGGGCAAGGGCTGCAAAGAACGCCTCGACCTGGTGGGCGATGCGGTCGCGGCCATGGCGCGCCTGTGCTTCGGCGACTGTCTCGGGGTCGGCCGAGGACCAGACGAGCGGCGGACCTTCCGCGCCCTGCGCTGCCATCACCCACGCGGCCACGGAAGCCGGATCGGCGGTGCCCGCAATGATGTCATCCGCCGTCACCTCGCGCGCAGGATGGCGCGCACGGTGTTCGGCGATCTGGCGGCGGCTTGCGACCGAGCATGACCCGCACAGCGCGGCCATGGGCCCTGCACTTCCCTGCCATTCCATGCCCGCCTGCCCCATCAGCCCCGCGCGGCGGAAATTCGCGGGCAAGCCAAGGGCAATGCCCGACCCGCCGCTGATCAGCACGTCATCCGCAGCAGCGGCGCCGATGGCCACAAGGTCGGCGTCGTGGATCGCATCCGCGACCAGATAGCGCGCGCCCTGTGCGACCGCTGCCTGCATGGCCGTGGCGATGGCCGCCGGGCCCGCCATCACGGTGGAATGGGGCACATGGCCCACACCCCGCGCTGTCTGCCGCGACAACCAGCGCCGCAGGTCGGGGTCGGTCATCGGTGTCAGGGGATGGTTCTGCATGCCGGACTCGCTCAGCAGCCTGTCCCCGACGAACAGATGGCCCTGATAGATGGACCGCCCCGTGGCCGGAAATGCCGGGCAGACGATCGCATGGGGCGCCCCCAGCGAGTCGCTCAGCGCATCCAGCACCGGGCCGATGTTGCCCTCCGGCGTGGAATCAAAGGTCGAGCAATACTTGAACAGGATCTGTCGGCAGCCCTGCCCCCGCAGCCATTTCAGCGCGGCCAACGACTGCTCCACCGCGACCGCCGCAGGTGCCGTGCGGGTCTTCAGCGCGACCACCCCTGCCTCAACCCACGGCCCCGCATCCATGGCCGGCACGCCGTTGAACTGGACCGTGCGCATCCCGCCCTTTGACAGGGTGTTGGCGAGGTCTGATGACCCGGTGAAATCGTCGCCAATGCACCCCAGAAGCATCGCGTCCCCCTACCGCGCCTCAGCAATGCTGCCGGGGTCAAGGCCCAGCAGGTGCCCTGCCACGTGGCCGAACTGCGCGGCCACCATTTCCGGCCCGGTCTGCACGCGCAAACCCCGTGCCTGTGCTGCGACCAGCCAAGGGGTCATCGCAGGCGTGGGCACCACATCCACCACAAGGCAATCGGGGGGCAGCAGGGTCACATCGAATGGCAGCACCGTTTCGCCGTTCATGCCCAGTGGGGTGGCGTTGCAGGCGACGTCCGGGCGCAGGTCGGCGGGCACGTCGGTCGCCACCCGAAGCGCGGGAAACGCCGCCGACAGCCGCGCGACCAGCACGTCGCGCCGTGCCGCGTCCAGGTCCAGCACCGCGATCCGCGCGATGCCGCGCCGTGCCGCCTCATGCGCGATGGCCGACCCGGCACCGCCTGCGCCGATCAGCAGCAGTTCGCCCCCCCTGAGGCGCGCACCATGGCCCGCCATGGCGGAAACACAGCCGATGCCATCGGTCATGGTGCCGGTCAGCCGGCCATCGGTCTCGCGGCGGATCACGTTGCAGGCCGCGTTGAAGGCCGCCGCCCCGTCGGCATGATCGAGCAGGGGATAGGCCGCCTGCTTGTGCGGATAGGTGACGACCGCGCCGACGCAACCCTGCCAGTGCCGCATCACGGACAGCAGCGCAGGCAAACCGGCCTCGTCCACCGCTGCGCCCACCATGACCACATCATGCCCAGCGCGCGCTGCCCAGTCGTTGAACAGCGCGGGCGTGCGGGCCTTGTCGACCGGCCGGCCGACCATGAGGCAGACCCTGGTGGCCCCCGTCACCGGCCCCATCATTCGCCCCCCGTGCCGATGCGCCGCCGAGCGCGCAGGCCCAGCCTGCGCTTCACCCACGGCACCTGCGACAGGATCACCAGCGTGATGATCGTCACCAGCACCGCCGAGATCGGCCGCGTGAAGAACGCGGAATAGTCGCCATCCGCCAGCGTCATCGCACGGCGCAGGTTGCGGTCCAGCAGTTCGCCCAACACGATGCCCAGAACCAGCGGCGCCATCGGATAGTTCAGAAGCCGCAGTCCGTATCCCACGACGCCAAAGAACACGACCACCCAGATGTCGAAGATCCGTGACTGGATCGCGTAGGGACCGACAAAGCACAGCACCGCCACGATGGGCATCAGATAACTGTTCTTCACCCGCAGGATCATCACCATGGTGCGCGTCAGGCCAAGGCCGAACACCACGATCCCGATCGTGGCGATGAACAGCATCGCGATCACATCGTAGATCATCTGCGGCGTTGTCACCATCATCATCGGTCCGGGTTGCGCGCCGTGGATGATCATGGCTGCCATCAGCACCGCCGCCACGCCGGAGCCCGGAATGGCCAGCGTCAGCACCGGGATGATCGCACCGGGAACGGCGGCATTGTTGCCGGTTTCGGCGGCCATCAGCCCCTCGACCGACCCCTTGCCGTACTGTTCGGGGTTCTTCGAGAGCCGCTTGGCCAGCGCATAGGACGACCAGGCACCCACATCCTCGCCCACCCCCGGCAGGAGACCGATGAAGGTGCCGATCACACCCGACCGCAGCGCCGTCCAGCGATAGCGGAAGATTTCGCGCCAGCGCGGGACGATGCGGTCCGAAGCGTCGGTCACCACCCCCTCGCCCCGTCGCCGCATGACATAGAGCACCTCGGCAAACCCGAAGGCGCCGACCATCGCAGGCAGCAGCGCGATGCCGCCCGTCATTTCGACAAAGCCGAAGGTGTAGCGTTCGTAACCGTGGAACGCCTCGCGCCCCACCATGGCAACCAGCAGGCCCAGGGCGCCCGCGATCCAGCCCTTGACCGGATCATTGCCAGACAGGTTGCCCGAGATCACGACGCCAAAGATGGCCAGCCAGAAGAACTCATACGCCCCGAAGGACAGCGCGAATTCGCCCAGGGGCGGGGTGATCAATGTCAGCAGGATCAGCCCGACCATCGTGCCGACAGCCGACCCGATCGTGGCGATGCCCATTGCCTGCCCGGCCAACCCCTTTTGTGCCAGCGCAAAGCCATCCAGCGCAGTGGCAGCACTGGAGGGCGTGCCGGGTATGTTCAGCAGGATGGCGCTGCGCGACCCGCCATAGATCGCCAGCACATAGGTGCAGATCAGCACGAGGATGGCGTCTGTCGGTTCGAGCTGGATGGTCATCGTGGTCAGCAGTGCAAGGCCCATCGTGGCGGTAAGCCCCGGCAGCGCCCCGATGATCAGGCCGCCCAGACAGGCTGCCGCGGCCAGCATCAGCGATTGAAGGTCCAGCAGCCGCCCGAAGGCGTCGCCCAGCATCGCAAGGTTGTCGAGCATGACGGCGGATCCTACGGCAGGCGCACGAGAAAGACGGTCTGGAACACGAAGCTGACAGCAACGGCGACCAGCACACCCGCGATCGCGGCCTTGACACCCAGGATGGCCAGCGCGCGCTGCCCGCCCACGGGCAGGTTGAACACGAACACGAAGGTCGTGACGAACAGGAAGGTCGCCACACCGAAGTGAACCCGCCCGATCAAACCAAGGCCATAGATCATCATCAGCCCGAGGGCGATCAGCACGCGGCGGCCGCCCGAACCCTCTGCATCGAAATAGGCGATGACCTCGCCACCCATGCTGCGCAGCGTCATCACCAGGCCCAGAACGGCAATCGCCCCGCCGATCATTGCAGGCACAAGGCCAGGGCCGGTCTGGAACGTGGCGCCCAGGTAGTCCCGCGTCTCCATCGTCAGGGCATGGGCCACGATGACCGCGCCGAATATCATCCAGCCGATCCCGCTCAGCCGGTCGACAGTGCGTTCGCGCGGGTTCTGCATGGCGGCGGTCCTTTCGCGGTAAGCACAGGCGGCGGACGCATCGCCCGCCGCCTGCGGTTGTCGGGTGGGCGCCGGTCAGGGGCGCGGGATGCCCAGCGTATCCGGCGAGACCTTGGCGACGCCGCTGTCGAACATGCGCCAGGCGCTTTCGGCAACGGCCGCCTTCGCCATTTCCATCGCCTTGTCGCCAGTGGCGGGCGAGAAGATCGAACCGCGACCCGCCGCAAAGGCCTTGACCGCGTCTGAATTGGCGATCTTTTCGTTCCAGATCTTGTCAAGCGTGGCCACGACCTCATCCGGCACACCCTTGGGAACGAAGATGCCTACCTGGATCACCAAGCCCGGGGCGTTGAAATCCGGGAAGGTATCAGTGATCGGCGGGATGGCGCCATAGCCTTCCATCACCAGCGGCGCATCGGCCAGAACGGCCAGCGGGCGCACGCGCTTGCCCTTGATCATCTCGGCCTGACCGGGGCCAGATTGCGTGGTTGCCTGCACCTCGCCCGAGACCACGGCCACCATTGTCGGTGCATCACCGTCATAGGTCACCGCCCGGAAATCGCCGCCAACATGCTGGGCAAATGCCTGCATCGCCGAATGCGCGGTCGACGGAATGCCCGAGGTGCCGATGGTCAGCTTGCCGGGATTCTCCTTCATGTAGGCCACGACGTCCTGCACCGTCTGGAAGGGCGTATCGTTGCCCACCGTCAGCACCGGCGCATTGCGCACGATCAGATACAGATGCCAGTCCTCGATCTTCGTATCCAGCAACTGCTGCACCCCGTAGGTGCCCAGATCCTGCACCCCGCCCGAAGTCCAGGTATATCCGTCGCGGGGCGCATCCAGCGCGCCCTTCGTGCCAACGGTGCCCGTGGCGCCAGTCTGGTTCACGACGACAAAGTTTGCCCCCATCTCCTTTTGCAACTCGCCCGCCATGAAGCGGATGATCGAGTCAGTCGCACCACCGGCCGCCCAGGGCACGATGATGCGGATGGGCTGCTCGGGCTTCCAGTCCTGCGCAAGGGCCGGCGCCGAAACGCCCGCCGCAAACATGGCAAGCGCAGCGACCGCCACGCGTCGCGTCAAATTCATCATTGAGCTCTCCTCCGAACGGTTCCTTCGCGCACTCCGCAAGGACGTGCCGACCTCCCTGTCACATCGCTGATGTAACCGGATACATAAAAGCGCCACGACCCCCCCCTGTCAACAGATTCCGCCGGTTCCATGTGGAGAATTCCTTGTTTGACAGTGCAGGACGCATGATCTCCGATGCGATCGGCAAGCGATGATACCGCCTGACATCCGTGGCAGACTTAGCGGTTACATGGGATGCGAAAGGGCGCTAACCCTGCGGCGGGGGACCAGACGACGCCCGGACAATGAAGCGCGAGGGCAGTTCCACGCTCGCCACGTCACTGGCACCTTCTATCATCCGCAGGATCACACGCGCGGCGTGGCGACCGACCTCGTCGCTGGGGCCGCGCACGGTGGTGATGGGAACGGGCAGTTCCTCCATGATCTCGATGTCGTCATAGGCGACGATCGACATGTCCTCGGGCACGCGGATGCCCTGCGCCTGCGCCTCCAGCAAGGCGCCTACGGCGAGGAACGGGTTGCCGCCGATCAGCACCGTGGGCAGAGGCTTGCGTTCTGTCAGCTTGCGGAACAGGGCGCGGCCTTCGGAAATGCTCCAGTGGCCTTCCAGCGCGTGGGCACGCGGAATCGCGATGCCGTGTTCGGCCAATGCGGCCTGCACGCCATCCCACCGGGCCTTGGCGCGGTCATTGCCTTCGCGTGACTGTGCGATCATGCCGAACCGCCGGTGCCCCAGTCCGATCAGGTACTCGGTCATCTTGTACAGCGCGCTATAGCTGTCGGGTCCGATACAGGGCACGCTGGCTGCGGGGTCGAAGACGAAGGTATAGACGAAGGGCACCTTCTGCTTGCGCAGCAGCGCCTCGATATCGGCGGGCCGTTCGCGCCCGACCAGCACGATCCCGTCAACGCCCCGTTCGATCAGCTTCAGCAGTTGCCGACGCTCCTCGTCGAACGAGTATCGCGAATGCGCCAGCAGAAGCGTGTAGTTGCGCGTGTTCAGTTCGTCCTGCAGCCCGTCGATGGCGCGGGCAAACAGGCCCTGCGCCAGCGACGGGAACACCGCGCCCACGGTGAACGTGCGCCGCGTGGCCAGCGCCCGGGCCGCGCCGCTGGGCACCCAGCCGAGATCGCGGATCACCATGTCGATACGGGCGCGCAGTTCGGGCGACACCGTGTCGGGTGCATTGATGGCGCGCGACACGGTGGCGGTGGACACGCCTGCGATGCTGGCCACCTGCCGCAGGCCCACGGGTTTCGACACGCCATTCTCGGCGGCACGCATCGGCGGGCTCTGCATCTCCGGCTTGGCCACGGTCGCCCGTTCCCCCTACCCTGTGGCGACGGTCACACGACCCGCTGTTCCTGCACGCCCAGCCCTTCGACCGACAGGCGCATCACGTCGCCCCTCTTCAGGTATTTCGGCGGCTTCATCCCCAGTCCCACACCGGGCGGCGTGCCGGTGGTGATGATATCGCCTGCTTCGAGGATCAGGAACTGGCTCAGGTGCGAAACGATCTCGTCGCAGGGAAAGATCATGTTGCGCGTGGTGCTGTTCTGGATGCGCTGGCCGTTCAGCTCCAACCACAACGTCAGGTTCTGCACGTCCGCGATCTCGTCCGGCGTCACCAGCCAGGGCCCGATAGGGCCAAAGGTGGGGCAACCCTTGCCCTTGGCCCATTGTCCACCGCCCTGCTCCAGCTGATAGGCGCGCTCCGACACGTCGTTGCACACGAAGTACCCTGCGATATGCGATGCCGCCTCTTCGCGGCTGACGCGCCAGGCGCGTTTGCCGATCAGGAACGCGATCTCGACCTCCCAGTCGCTTTTCATCGACCCTTCGGGCAGCACCACATCATCGTTCGGCCCAACGATGCAGGATCGCGCCTTGCTGAAGAGGATCGGCTGCTCGGGGATCGGCGCGTTCGACTCGCGTGCGTGATCCTCATAGTTCAGGCCGATCGCGTGGAACGACGCCACGTTGCCCACGCAGGGCCCAAGGCGCGGATTGCCCGGCACCAGCGGCAGGCTGGCCGGATCGACCGAGGCCAGCCGAGCGATCGAGCCATCCTCGAACGCCTGACCGGTGATATCCGCAATCAGGCCCGACAGGTCGCGGATGCCGCCGTTCGCGTCCAGCATTCCGGGTTTTTCCTGGCCTGCCTCGCCATAGCGCACAAACTTCATGCTTGGATTTCCTTCTGTGTGTTGCGGGGCGGCCGCGCGACGACGTCCTCATGACGGATCATGTAGTCAAGCCGGTATAAGCCGCGACCCGCGGGCAACCCAAGCCCCGCCTTGCGCAGCGCCGTATCGGACAGCATACCGGCCCGGACAGCGGCGGCGGCCGGTTCGGTGACAGCCTCGGCAATCAGTATTCCGGCCCATGTCACATCGGGCGTCCGGCGAAGTCTGGTTTCCGAGGTGACCTGCGGCGGCCCTTCATCGCGCAGGAACAGATGCGCGGCGCAGATCGCGGCATCGCCCACAAGGCCGGAAACGAACGCCTCGGCCGCATCGACGTCGGCCACAACGGGAAAGCGAAGGACCTCGGCAAACACACCAATGCCCATGCCGCTGCTGGCGGCGACGCGGCACAGGGTGCGCGACACGTCGGTGAACTGCGCCACCACTTTCTGTGTCCAGGGCGAGGGATCGTTCAGCCGCGCAAGATAGGCAGCCGACCGCAGCACATCCGGCGATTCCACCTCGTAGTAGTTGAAGTAGGCCGGCTGCCCGTCAACCGCGGAATAGCGCCGTCCGCTGACGAACCCGGGAATGCCGACACGTTCGGGTATGTGCTCCCGGACATGCCATTCGATGAACTCCGCATCCGCATCGTTGGCGATGCCGTTCCAGATCGCGACAGCGCCCTTGCCCTGCAACGCCATGGTCAGCTGTTTGGCAGGCTGGTGGCCTGCAGTTTTCTGGCCCAGCGCATGATATGCTTGCCGACCGCCACGATCTCGTCGTGCTGGTTGACAACACGGATGTCGGCCGTGCTCTTGCCCGCGCCCTTGTCCACCGACTCCACCGTGTAGTGGGTCGTCACGGTGTCGCCCAGCAGGACAGGCTTAAGGAACCGGATGCGGTCGAATCCGCTGCCGACGGGGAAGTCCGTCAGCCCGTCCAGATGGATGATGTGCGCGATGCTGAGGGTAGATGCAGTTGACATGTAACCGACAAGCAATGCGCCGTGCGCTATGCGGCCGCCGAGGTTCGAGCGCTCCTTCATGTACTGGTCATTGATATGCGTATCGCTGAAATCGCCCGTCAACCCCGCAAACATCGACACGTCAAACTCGCCAACCGTCTTGGCGAACTTAAAAGTGTCGCCGACGTTCACCATGTCCAGGCCAGACTTGCCCACTTCCATGCTCCCTGGCATCTGCAAACCACTCCAAGGGATCAGGGCCTTGACAAGATGCGGCCCCTCGGATCACTTGTAACCGTTTACAGTTCGTCAGGCACTGCGTCAATAGGCGGCGGTGCCCGGGCACGGGAGGCCTGAAGCATGAAAGTCGTCTCGGCGTCCGATGCCGCGCAACTCGTGCGGGATCGGGCAAGCGTCATCGTGAGCGGTTCGGGCGGTGGGCATGCGGTGCCCGAAGCGGTGATCGCAGCCCTTGGCGAGCGGTTCGAGGCCGAAGCCGTCCCGCGCGACCTCTGCCTGATTCATGTCGTCGGCATCGGCGACCGCATATCGAAAGGGGCCGCCAACTTTGCCCGCCCGGGAATGGTGCGGCGCGTCATCACCTCGGCACTGATCGATTCGCCCGTGTTCATCGACATGGCGCTTGAGGACAGGATCGAGGCCTGGACGCTGCCGCAGGGCGTGCTGTCGCAGATGATGCGCGAGATCGCCAGCGGGCGGCCCGGCGTCATCACCAAGACGGGTCTGCACACCTTCGTCGATCCGCGCCAGTCGGGCGGCCGGCAAAGCCCCTCGGCGCGGGAGGATCTGGTGGAACTCATCTCCATCGATGGCGAGGAGTGGCTGCGGTTCAAGCCCTTTCCCATCGATGTGGCCATCCTGCGCGGCACGACCGCGGATGAGGATGGCAACATCACGATGGAGGAAGAGGCGATCCTTGGCGAGATGCTGTCCACCGCACAGGCCGCGCGGCGCTGCGGCGGCATCGTGATCGTGCAGGTCAAACGGATGGCCAGGCGCGGCACCCTGCCGGGCAAGGCTGTGAAGATTCCCGGAATCCTCGTGGACTACGTCGTGGTCGATCCCGACCAGCGCCAGACCTACGCCACGCATTACAACCCCGCCTATGCGGGCGAATTGCGGGTGCCGCTGGATGCCTTTCGCCCTCTGCCCTTCACCCCCCGCAAGATCGTGGTGCGCCGGTCGGCGATGGAACTGAAACCCGGCGACATCTGCAATCTGGGGGCGGGCATGTCCACTGGAATATCGGCCGTGGCGGCAGAGGAACGCATCCTTGACCGGATCGTGCTGACCAACGAACAGGGCTTTATCGGCGGTGCGCCCCTGACAGGCCCCGATTCCGGTGCCGCGCAGAACTACGCCGCCGCGGTGGACCAGCCCTATCAGTTCGATTTCTACGACGGTGGCGGCATCGACTGTGCCTTCCTGTCCTTTGTCGAGGTGGACGCGCAGGGAAACGTCAACATCAGCCGCTTTGGCAGAAAGATCGTCGGTATCGGCGGCTTCGTGAACATCAGCCAGAACGCGAAAAAGGTCGTGTTCTCGGGCACCTTCACCGCAGGCGGGCTGGACGTGACCTGCGAGGATGGCAAACTGCGCATCCTGCGCGAAGGCCAGCACGCGAAATTCGTGCAGACAATCGAGCAGATTTCCTACTCGGGCCCCTTTGCGCGGCAACAGGGGCGGCAGGCGGTGTTCGTCACCGAACGCGCGGTGTTCCGCATCGCGGATGGCGCGTTCGAACTGATCGAGATCGCGCCCGGCGTTGACCTTGACCGCGACGTGCTGGCCCGAATGTCCTTCCGGCCAAAGGTATCCGACAACCTGCGCATGATGGACGCCCGCATCTTCCGCCCCGAACCCATGGGGCTGCAGAACGATCCGGTCTTTGCCGGGGGGGTCGGAGCATGAAGATCATCGTCACCGGCGGGGCGGGGTTTCTGGGCGCGCGGCTGATTTCCGCGCTGCTTGCCGCGCGGGATTCGGGGCGCGCGGGGCTGCCCGGCTTTGACCGGATCGTGTCACTGGATCTTGGCGCCTGCGCCTTGGCCGATCCGCGGGTGGAATCGCAAACCGGCGATGTGTCGGACCCCGCATTCTTGGCAGCGCATGTCACGGGTGACGTGACCGCAATCTGGCATCTGGCCGCCGTCGTCAGCGGACAGGCCGAAGCGGATTTCAATCTTGGCATGCGCATCAACTTGGACGGCACACGGCAGCTGCTGGAAGCCGCGCGCACCCTGCCCGCGCCGCCCAGGTTCATCTTTGCCAGTTCGCTGGCCGTCTTCGGCGGCGCCCTGCCCGCCACTGTCACCGATGGTCAGGCGCTGTTGCCCGCGTCCTCCTACGGTGCGCAGAAGGCGATCGGGGAACTCCTTGTCGCCGACTATGCGCGCAAGGGCTTCGTGAACGGCGTGGCGTTGCGCCTGCCCACGGTGGTGGTGCGGCCGGGCACACCGAACGCCGCGGCCAGTTCCTTTGCCAGCGGCATCATCCGCGAACCCATGGCGGGGGCAGAGGCGATCTGCCCGGTGCCGACGGACACGCGACTCTGGCTCTCGTCGCCGGATACGGTGGTGGGCAACCTTGTCCACGCCGCCACGCTGCCACGCGGTATCGGGGGCGCCGTCAACCTTCCGGGCCTGTCGGTCACAGTCGCCGAGATGCTGGACAGTCTGGGCCGCATCGGCGGACCGCAGGCGCGCGCAAGGGTGCGCCACGAACCGGATGCCCGCATACAGGCCATCGTCTGCAGTTGGCCCGGCGATTTCGACGTGACCCGCGCCCTGGCTCTGGGGTTCGGGCGGGACACGGATTTTGATGCCGTGGTGCAGCAGCACGCGGCCGCGATGACAGGGGGATAGATGATGGCGGGCGGCAAGGTTCTGATCATCGTGGGCGATGCCAGCGAAACGGTGGATACGCTTTACCCCTATTACCGGCTGATCGAGGGGGGCTTTACCCCCGTGGTCGCGGGCCCCGAGAAACGCGCCTTCCAGATGGTCCTGCATGAAGTGCGCCCCGGCTGGACCATCACCCGTGAATGGGAAGGGTATCAGATCACGGCCGATGTCAGCTTTGCCGAGGTGGACCCGGCCGGCTACCTTGGCATTTTCTTTTCCGGCGGGCGCGCGCCGGAATACATCCGCGACGACGAAGACCTGATCCGCATCACCCGGCATTTCTTTGCCGAGAACAAGCCCGTGGCCAGCGTCTGCCACGGGGTCGAGATTCCCGCCCGTGCGGGCTGCGTTTCCGGGCGGCGCATGGCGACGGTGGCCAAGTGCCGGTTCGATCTTGAGGTCTGCGGCGGAATCTATGTCGACGCGCCTTGCGTGGTTGACGGCAACCTGGTGTCAGGCCGCACCTTTCACGACCACGGGCATTACATGGGCGCCTGGATGGCGCTGCTCGACCGGGCGCAGGGGCCGGGATCGTGACCGACCCTTGCGCTCCGGCATCCGGCGTCCGGATTTGCCACGAGTAGCAGGCTGGAAATGCTGGCCGCCCACGACAATTAACTGGCCCAAGGCCTTTCCCAGACCCCGCAGGGAAGACGGGGCGCGGGTCACGTTCAGGTACCGGCGCACGAACGCCGACGGTTCGGGTGGGTGGCCAAGACGGCCGTCGGACAGCCATGTGCGCGACCGCGCGTGTGGGGTGTCATGCCGGTTTGCCGCGGGCAGGAAAAATGCTGCCATGCGCCTGACGTCAGCGCTTCTCAGTGGAAGTCCCGGCTGGGAAACAGCCGTCTTGCCTGTTCTTGCCGGTAATGCGTGCGGACGGCATACCGCGCGGGGCGGGGGGCATCGTCGGCTTCCGGCTGGGTGACACCCACGGCCCTTTCCAGCGGATGGCCAAGATCGGCCAGGCGGTCCGAAAGGTCCTCGATCCTCTCGGCGATCAGATGCGTGACGATCCCCTCGCGCTCCAGCCGTCCTGTCACGCGCAACAGCCGCCCGCCCATCACGATCCGGCGGAAACGCGCGTAGGTCTTCGGCCAGACGACGACGTTCGACACCCCCGTTTCGTCCTCCAGCGTCAGGAAGACCACGCCCGAGGCCGTTCCGGGGCGCTGGCGGGTGATGACGAGGCCACAGACCGAGATATGGCGCAGCGGGGTCCGGCACAGCTCGGAATGGGGCGTGAGACCGGTGATGGAAGGGCGCAGCAGTTCCATCGGATGGGCGCGCAGCGTCAGGCGCATGGAGACGTAATCCTCGACCACCTCCTCGCCCAGGTGCATGGCAGGCAGCGTCACGGCGGGTTCGCGCAGCCCTTCGCCATCCAGCGGGTTCGAGAACAGCGGCAGCGGCGCAGGTGCGCGGATCGCCCTGACCGCCCAGAGGGCGTCGCGCCGTGTCAGACCCATCCCGGCAAAGGCGTCGGCCTCGGCCAGGCGCTCCAGAACCGAAGGCATGACGCCTGCCCGCAGCCAAAGGCTTTCGGGGTCCGGGTAGCCGTTGCCGCGCGCGGCGGCGATCAATTCGGCATCCGTCTCGCGGAAGCCCTTGATCTGGCGGAACCCCAGCCGCAGGGCAAGGGTTCCGCCCGGGCGCCGTTCCAGACGGTTGTTCCAGGTGCTGTGGTTCACGCAGGCGGGGCGGATCTCGACCCCATGCTCGCGGGCGTCGCGCACGATCTGGGCGGGGGCATAGAAGCCCATCGGCTGCGAATTCAGCAGCGCGCAGGCAAAGATCGCCGGATGGTGGCATTTCAGCCATGAGGACACATAGGTCAGCATCGCAAAGGCGGCCGCATGGCTTTCGGGAAAGCCGTAGTCGGCGAACCCTTCGATCTGGCTGAAGCATCGCTCGGCGACCTCGGGACTGTAGCCATTGGCCAACATGCCGCCGATGAACTTCTGCTTGTGCTGGCCGATGGTGCCCATCCGCCGGAACGAGGCCAGCGAGCGGCGCAACTGGTCGGCCTCCTCGGCGGTGTAGCCCGCCCCGACCATGGCGATCTGCAGGGCCTGTTCCTGGAACAGCGGCACACCAAGCGTCCTGCGCGTCACCTCCTCCAGCGCCGGGCCGAAGGGTTCCGGTTTTTCCAGCCCCTGCCGCCGCTTGATGTAGGGCTTGACCATGCCGCCCTGGATTGGTCCGGGACGGACGATGGCGACCTCGATCACCAGATCGTAGAATTCGCGCGGCTTCATCCGCGGCAGGAAATTCATCTGCGCCCGGCTTTCGACCTGGAACACGCCGACCGCATCGGCGCGGCAGAGCATGTCATAGGTCGCCACGTCCCCCTGCGGGACAGAGGCGAGCGTGTGGCGAATGCCCTCGTGCTCCTCCAGCAGGTCGAAGGCCTTGCGAATGCAGGTCAGCATCCCAAGGCTGAGTATATCGACCTTCAGGATGGCCAGTGCGTCGATATCGTCCTTGTCCCATTCGATGCAGGTGCGCCCCTCCATCGCGGCATTCTCGATCGGGCACAGTTCGTCCAACCTGCCTTTGGTGATGACGAAGCCGCCGACATGCTGGGACAGATGGCGAGGAAAGCCGATGATCTCGCCAATAAGCGCGATGGTCCAGGAAATGCGGTGATCCTCGGGATCGAGACCAACCTCACGGATTCGCGCGGGATCCGCCCCGCCGTTCGACAGGCCCCAGATCTGCCCGGAAAGGCTCGCGGTCACATCCGCGCTCAGACCCATGACCTTGCCCACCTCGCGGATCGCGGCACGCGAGCGGAAGTGGATGACGGTAGAGCACAGTCCCGCGCGCTGGCGGGTGTATTTCTCATAGATCCACTGGATCACCTCCTCGCGTCGCTCGTGCTCGAAATCCACGTCGATATCGGGCGGCTCTCCACGGTAGCGCGAGAGGAACCGCTCGAACACCATGCCGATCATGTCAGGCGAGACATCGGTGATGCCGAGAGCCCAGCAGATGATGGAATTCGCCGCCGATCCCCGGCCCTGGCACAGGATACCGCGCTTGCGGGCCTCGGACACGATGTCATGGACGGTCAGGAAATATGCGGCATAGCCCAGTTCGCCGACGACGTTCAGTTCCTTTGCCAGCAATCCCTGATACCGCTCGGGGATGCCCCCCGGACAGCGCCGCGCCAGCCCTTCGCGCGCCAGCCTCTCCAGCCGGACCGGCGGCAGTTCGCCATCCGCGATCTCGTCGGGGTATTCGTAGCTGAGTTCGGACAGGTCGAAGCCGCAGCGCGCCGCGATTTCCAGCGTGCGGCGGATCGCGGCTGGGTGGCGATGGTAAAGCCGTTCCATGTCCGGGGCGCCCTTCAGCCGACGCTCTGCATTCATCAGGGCGCGGGTGCCGATCTGGTCGATGGTGATATGTTCGCGCATGCAGGTCAGCACATCGGCCAGCGGGCGGCGCGCGGCGCGATGCATCAGCACATCGCCCACCGCCACCATCGGGCTCGACGCCTGCAGCGCAAGATCGGCGCAGGCGTCGAACCACGCCTGGTCCGACCCGTCATAGCGCGGCGCGGCGCCCAGAAAGACATGGCCGGGATAGCGGCGCGCCATCTTTCGGACCGGATCAAGCGCCTGCACGAGATCTGCCGGTGTCAGGTTTCGGGGGGGCAGCGCGATCAGGATCATGCCCCGGCAGCCGCCATCGGAACCGGGGGTGGCCAGATCGGCCGATGTCAGATGGCACTCTCCCTTTCCGGCCCGGCCCTTGCCCAATGTCAGCAAGCGCGCAAGCCGGTGCCAGGCGGCGCGGTCCGTGGGCAGGGCCAGCCATTCGACCGTGCAGTCGCGCAGCACCAGCCGCGCGCCCACGATCAGCCTGGGCAGTCCCGGCAGGACCGGTCGGACAAGATCCTGCGGCGGCCCGATTTCCTGCCGTGAACTGGCATCGATCCGGCGGGTCGAGCGGATGCGCAGGCTGCGCTCGGCCTCTTTCCTGAGCGACTTCAGGGCGGACCATGCCCTGACCACCCCTGCCAGAGAATTGCGGTCGGTGATGGCGATCGCCTCCAGCCCAAGTTCGGCGGCGCGCAGGACCAGTTCTTCGGGGTGCGAGGCGCCGGTCAGGAAGGTGAAGTTCGTGGTGACGCAAAGTTCGGCATATCGCGCCCGAGGAACGTTGTCCTCCGGCGGGGAAAAGACAGAACCCCTCATGCAAATTCCCCATGCACGAACCAGCCGGGATTCTGCGGCGTGTGGAACAGCCACAGCCGCCGTCCCTGATGGGTCTCGACCCGCCAGTAGTCGCGCAGCCCTGAATGCCGGCTGTCCTCACCCACCCACCATTCCGGAGCGATGCGTTCCGGCCCCGTGGCGCGGGCGGTCGTCAGCCGCATCCGCCGCCAGCGAAACCTTGCAGGGGGGGCCGCACCATGGGTGGCGATGGGTTCGGGTGCGAACAGCCGCAGGGGGCGCGGACGGGGCGCGCGCCAGCCCTCGCAGGCCTTCGTCCCGGCCGCGGGTGCCATGACGAAACTGCGTTCGGGAATATGGCTGTCCGCCGGCACGAAGCGCAGGATGTTGTCCAGCCCGATCCGCGTGCCGATCCGGGTGATCAGATTGTCCAGTCGGTCCGGGGCCTCCGACGCCGGGCCGACCTGCTGGATGGGCAGGGGTTCGACCTGTATGGCCTCCAGCCGCAACTGGTCGATGCCGAAACCCGAATCCAGCCCTTCCACCGCGCGGGCGAAAAGCGGCAGGATGCGGGCAGGATCGCGCATGGCAGCGGCAAGCCGCAGATCGACCTGCAGACTTTGCTGAT
Organism: Paracoccaceae bacterium; assembly: GCA_019454225.1. Classification (NCBI taxonomy): domain Bacteria; kingdom Pseudomonadati; phylum Pseudomonadota; class Alphaproteobacteria; order Rhodobacterales; family Paracoccaceae; species Paracoccaceae bacterium. The sequence goes on from CP075370.1 coordinate 200,913, forward strand.
CGATCCGGCGCAGGGTCAGGCGCAGGGCCCGCGCCCCGGTTTCCTGCACCCTGAACCTGCTGCAAAGCGCATCAAGCAGCCGCGCCGTTCCCGCCATCACGTCCGGCACCAGCCCGATCGGTTCGGGCAGGGTCAGGCGCACCGCATAGGGGGGTGGATCGCCAAGCGGGGTGATCGCCTCGGGCTGCACCCCTGTCGCCTGATCGAGGCGGGTCAGCAGCCCTGGACCGAAGCGTCGTGCAAGAGGGGCACGGGATGCCCTGGCCAATGCCCCGATGGTCCGCAGGCCCAGCCGCTGCAGGGCGATGTTCGTCTCCTGATCCAGCCGCAGGCCAGCGACGGGCAGCGCCTCCAGCGCGGCAAGGCTTTCGCCCGGGCGCGCGATTCCTCCGCCGTGATGGGCCAGTGCCCAGGCTGCACCGCGCGTGTCGGCCAGCCCGATTCGCACCGCCAGGCCCGCCCGTTCCAGCCGCCACTGCATGTCATCGAGCATGGCCCGCTCATCGCCCCAGAGATGCGCCGCGCCGGTGATGTCGAGGGTCAGCCCATGCGTCTCCTCCAGTCCCACCCAGGGGCAATATCGGGTCGCCCATCGGCGCAGGATGCCCAGCATGCGGGCATCGCAGGCGGGATCGGCCGGCGCGACCCGCAGCACCGGGCAGAAGGCCCGGGCTTCCGAAAGGGACATGCCGCGACGCAGCCCCGCCACCTCGGCATCATGGTTCAGGCAATGGATCTGCTCGATGTTGTTCAGCCGAAGCGTGACCGCGAAGGGGCCTTCAACCGGGCGCAACCGCAGAACCCGGTCGCTGGACAGCCGGGGCAACCACACCGAGACGATGCGCCGCCGTGTCCCAACGAACATGCCAAGCCCCAGTTGTTCCCGATTTGTTCTTTGTAATTTCCCAGCGCATCAGAGTCGAGTCCGGTCGTTCCCGGACATCGAGGACGGGCTCGCAATGCCAGCGCGTCTCGCTGGCCGGACTGCCCGCACCCTCCGGGATCAGGCAAAGGCCCGTCGATTGCCCGGCCTTTGCCGCCAGTTGCAGCCGCCGCCCCTCGCGCAGGTCAAGCGGGCGGGTGATCTCGATCACCACCAGCTTGACCACCCCGTCCCTGAGCGCCTCTTCGGCGACGGCGAGCGTATCCGTCTGATCCCTTGTCCGCACGATCAGGATGCGCGCGGGATCGCAGAAATCCGCAAGGCCCCTGGGGTCGAGCCCCCCGGCCTGCCAACCCTCGCGCAGCCAGAACAGAGGCCCCGCGCTCTGCGCGCAGACAATCGAGGCAAAGCCGGTCGCACCCGGCCCGCAGACCTCATGAACGCGGGCGGGACGCAAGCGGGGAGGGGAGTTCGAGGGCGCGGACATGACTCGAAACTATAGTACAAGCGCCAGGGATGTAACCATCCGGTCTGGTCGCCTTCCGTTCCACTGCCATCCCGCCCCGCGACTCACGGCCAGGCAACGCCCCCGAAACCGCGCGGCGCGTCTGGTCCCATGCCGGCGGCTGGCCACTGCCCCGCACTCAGGTCAGGATCAGATCCTGGGCCAGCCCCTCCAGACTGGTGATGCCGGAAAGGGTCAGCACCGCGTCGGGGCCAAACTCGAACACCACATTGCCGTCCTCGATCCGGGCGAAGGCGGTCATCACCTGCTCGGCCGTCAGCGTGCTCGACCACAGCGCGCGCGACAGGACGATCGAGTCGACCCCCGGCTCGAAATCGACCACCCGGTCGTGGCCCATGTCGGGCAGGAACACGAACCAGTCGGCGTCTGGCCCGCCGCGCAACTCGTCGTTGCCGCCCTCGCCGACCAGCGTGTCGGCGCCGCCATCACCCCTCAGGGTGTCGTCGCCTGCGCCGCCCAGCAGCATGTCCGCGCCATTGCCGCCGCGCAACAGGTCATCTCCGCCCTCGCCGAACAGGGTATCGTCCCCGTTCCCGCCATAGGCCGCATCGTTGCCGGCGCCGGTGCGGATCTCGTTCGCGATTCCCGATCCGGTCACCCGGTCGTTGCCGTCGCCGGTGGTGACGGCCTCGATCCCCCGCAGAAGGTCAAGCCCGTGGCCGGTGTCCTGCGCGGCAGTGATGCGCAGATCCACGGTCGTGTCGGCAGCGCCCTGAAACAGGGCCCGGTCGAAACCGGCGCCACCGAACAGTTCGTCATTGCCCTGCCCGCCGATCAGCGTGTCGTTGCCGTCGCCACCCTCCAGCGTGTCATCGCCACCCCCGCCAGACAGCAGGTCATCGCCCGCCTCGCCCGCCATGAGGTCATCGCCCGCCGCGCCGACCATGCGGAACGCATTGGATGCGGAACCTACGGTGCTGGTCAGCGGGGCAAGGCCGCCCGCGACGTCGTTGAACCTCCCGTCGGCCAGACTGCCCTGCCAGTTCGCAAGCAGGCCGGGCTCCAGCGCTGGCGCCGCAAGCTGAGTCTGCCAGTGCGCGGCAATCTCTGCGGCAGTGCGCACGCGGTCGAACAGGCGCAGGTCCCCGTACCCGCCCGCAAATGCCTGGCCGGCATCGAAGCCGCCGCCGACCGCGTCCTGTTCCTGTCCGAAGGACAGGAAGCCCCCGCCTCGCGCCGCGGTGGCGAAGGCCGCGTTGGTCATCGTGTCGGCCAGAACCCCGTCAAGGTAGAGCCGCACCTGCGCCGCCGCGTGATCCACCGTGAGCGAGACGCGGTGCATCTCGCCGTCCAGCACACGCGAGGTGGCGACGCCGGTTGTCACGAAGGTGCCGCGATAGATCAGCCGCAGATTGGCGCCCGGCAATGCCTCCAGCACCAGTTCGTTGAACTGCGCGGGCACCGCATAGGACACAAGCGCCACGTTCCCGCTGGCGATGCGCCCCAGATCGTGCTGGACCACCATTTCAAGCGTCAGGCCGGTCGGCCCGCCGATCCTCGCAAGCCCCGACAGCCAGAAATGTTCGGTCGGCGACAGAACGGCCTGGTTGACATAGCCCAGCACCAGATCCGCAGGCCAGTCGCTGTCACCCTCCAGCGTGTCATTCCCGTCCCCGCCCAGAAGCGTGTCATTGCCGCCGCGGCCACGCAGCAGGTCAGCCCCCGCGCCCCCCGATATCACGTTGTCGACATGATCGCCGCCGATCCGGTCGTTGCCCGAGGCGCCGATGATGTTCTCGATCCCGGTGAACAGGTTGCGGTAGACTTGGCCGGGCGCCAGATAGTCGGTGGCAAAGGTGCCCTCGCGCCGCATCAGGTCGATGTCGACGGTTCCCTCGATGCGGATCGGCTCCCAGAAACGGCTGCCGTCCCAGCGGTCGCCTTCCATCTCGGGTGTGAAGGACACGACATCCGTGCCCGCACCGCCGATGAACTGGTTGAAGCCGGTGCCGCCATACAGGATGTCGTTGCCCCCGTGGCCGTTCAGGGTGTCGTTGCCCGCGTTGCCATAGAGGATGTCGTCGAAGGCCGAACCGACCAGCGCATCGTTGCCGCCGCCACCGATCAGCTGGCGGATCGTCCCCAGCGCGGCCAGAATCTCACCCGCGGCAGAGCCGCGGATCGACTCGATGCTGTCAAGGATGAAGGGACGGGTCGCCGGGCCTTCCAGAACGGTGCCGAAGGCATAGTCGTAGAATCCGGTCCAGTTGGTCAGGTCCAGTTCGTCAAAGCCGTCGCCGCCGAAGATCAGAGAGCGCCCGGAAGACCAGATGACGAAGCGGTCGTTGCCGTCCCCGCCGTAGAGCGTGTCATCGCCCCCGGTCTGGAAGATCGACAGCACGAGGTCGTCTCCGGTGCCGCCGTAGATCACATCGTTCCCGCGCGAGGTGTGAAGCTCGTCGTCGCCCGCCCCGCCATAGAGCGTGTCGCCGTAAAGCCCCGGGGTGCTGCTGCGCGCCTGAAGCGTATCGGCCCCCGCATTGCCCGACAGGATGTGCGAGGTCGTGGTGCCGGCCGTCAACCGATCGTTGTGCCGGCTTCCGATGATCTCCTCGAAACCGAATGCCGAGAACTGCCAGACAATTCCCAGATCCTCGGCGTCAACCTCCAGACGGCGGCCGACCACCCCGGCATAGCTGGTGTTGCCGGAACTGTAGAAGACCTCGTAGCCAAGCCGCGAGAAGTCCAGCACGTCGTGGCCGCTGCCGCCCTCGGCATGGACGAAGCTGATGTCGTCAGCGATCAGCGTGTCGTTGCCGCTGCCACCCCAGATCGTCGCCTCGCCGGTGCCGGGGTTGAAATGGTCGTTGCCCGCGCCCCCCCAGAACCGGTCGGCGGAAGGCGCGCCGGGCTGGGAATCCTGCGACGAGAACCGGTCGTCGCCCTCACCGCCATGGAACCATTCGGTGCCAGCCCCGCCGAAGAACACGTCGTTGCCGCCGGTGCCGGTGATCCGGGTCAGGTCGGGTGACAGCGTGTCGGTGCCCACCGAACGGCCCGTGGCGTCGAACTTGCGAACCGAACCCGCGGGCAGGTTCACGGTCACCCGCGCGGGCAGAAGCGTGGCCAGCTCCGACGAAAGAAAGCCCAGTTGCAAAAGGTCCAGCGGGCTTTCCGCTGTCGTGCCATAGTACAGGTGCCCGGCCCCGACGAGCGTGTCATTGCCGCGACCGCCGACAAAGACATCGGTGCCCGCACCGCCGTCCATGACGTCATGGCCGTCGCCACCCACAAGCGTGTCGTTGCCCTCGCCGCCCAGCAGCGTGTCGCGCCCGGCAAACCCCACCAGCACATCATCGCCGCCGCGCCCTTCCAGCCGGTTGCTGATATCGCTGCCCCAGAAATAGTCCCGCGCGGCCCCTCCGGTCAGGTTCTCGATGTTCTGAACCGCCTCGTTCGGCACGAAGGGTCGGCGCGTGGGGTCGTTCCGCAGGTCGACATGGTTGAAGCCTGGCGGCGCGCCGTCGCCCAGTTCGTAGACCGCCGTGTCGATCCCCGGGCCGCCGTCGATGAAGTCGATGCCGGGGCCACCGCGTATCCAGTCGTCGCCCCGGCCGCCGAACAGGGAATCCTCCGATTCCCCTCCGCTCAGGTAGTCGTCCAGATCCCGCCCGTAGAACAGGTCGCGGCCGGGTCCGCCCAGCAGGAAATCACGCTGCGGCCCGTCCTGGTCGCCGGTCAGCGTCACATGCGGCCCGCCGGCCACGCTGCCCGATTGCCGGATGTTGCCGAAGTCGCCCAGGGCAACCCGCTGATCGTTGAAGACCACGTCGGTCACGTTCAGGATCACATCGGTGCCTTGCGCCTGTTGGCCAGGGCCTACCCGAACATGCCGGGTCGTCAGGGTGGCGGTGGCCTCGTCGAAGGTGAATGCGAAGTCGGCGAAGTTCCCGAACAGCACGGCCACGTCCTGGCCGGGACCACCGTCCATCGTGTCGTCACCCTGCCCGCCGACAAGGACGTCGTCACCGTGACCCCCGAACAGCAGGTCATTGCCCAGACCCCCGGCCACGAGGTCGTCGCCCGCGCGGGCGCTCAGCGTCGTACCCGGGTTCGGGTCCGAACCCGGCGGCAGGTCGTCGCCGAGAATCAGTTCGCCGTCATCCGATCCCGTGGCCTGCAACAGCGTCACGAACCCGTTCGGGTTCAGGATCGGGTCCACCAGGGCATCAATCGCATCCCACAGATCGCGCAGCGGGCCTCCGTCAAGGGCCAGCGCGTCCTCCAGGTCCATCAGCATCGACTCGAAATTGTCGAAGACCGCAAGGTCGGGCAGACCCAGCCGCTTGAGCACATCCTTCACCAGCTTCTGGAAGCCCAGCGCATCCAGTATCGGGTTCAGCACCGGGTTCACCACGATGTTGAACACGAAGTCCGAGGCTTCGAGCGCCCATGAAATCGGGGCAAGCGCCTTGTCCACCACCGCCATCGGACCGCGCAGCACGGCCAGATTCGATACCAGCGCATTGACCGTGCCCATGATCGAGGCAATCGACCGCGCCGGGCCCAGGACCGGCGCGAAGGCCGCCTCGACCGCGTCGTCGGCCGCGGCGATCGCGTCAAGCGCGGCCTGAACCGACGGCAGGTCCGCCGGCTGTAGCGTGAGATTCGCATTGTCCACGGCCGCCAGCGCATAGGCGGGCAGCTGGGGCATCAGGCTGGCTTCCATCGCGTCGCGCAGGCTGCTCCTCACCGAGACCATGTCGGCCAGGACCGCCTTCAGCGCCAATTGCTGCGCCGAGACGATGTTGCTCTGGGTGTCGATCTGAGTCTGCAACTGCTTGAGATCGTTCCAGTCCCGATCCAGCTGCGTGGCTTTCGTCTCGACGGCGGCGGCACGGGCTTCGATCTGGCCGACCAACTGGGCCAGGGGATTCGTCAGGAACTTCAGCGCAGTGACCTTGCCGACCAGCTTCAGAAGCGTCTCGATCCCGGCGGCCGTCTGGCGCAACTGGCCTGCGTCGTCCTTGATCTGCTCAAGATAGGACAGCGCATCCTTCGCGACATCCAGCGCATCGGCAATCACGTCCAGACGGAACAGCGTCGCCTCGGTCGTGGCCGTCGCGGCAGTCAGCGTTGCGTCATAGATGACCAGTTGCGTTGTCATGCCGAACCTCTGCACCAAAAGCCAGGGTCCGCCCGGGGCGGGGCGCGACCACGGGCATGACGCTAGGTCAGCCATCGGCGCGGCGGTATGGGGTGATCACCCCTTCCTGTGGGTGCCCGGCGGCAGAAGGACGGCAACCGACAGCCCCGCCCCCCGTCGGGGCAGGCGGATCATCCGCCCGCCCTGCGCCCGGGCCTCGGCATCGGCGATGGCCAGGCCCCGCCCCTCGCCCGGCTGATTGGCGGCGGTGCGTGCCACGCGCGCTTCCGGCGCGGTCGCCTGCCGGAACTCTTCGGCCGACAGGCCCGGCCCGGTGTCATGCACCTCGACCGACACCATTCCGCCGCGGCGGCGGCAGCCGATCAGGACACGGCCCGTGGGCGTGTACTTGATCGCGTTCGACACGAGATTGCACAGGATGCGCAGCACCGACAGGGGGTCGGCCGCCGTGGTGACCGAGGTCGGAACGTGCCGCAGGTCAAGCCCGCGCTCGGCCGCATCGGCCGCGAACATGTCCGTCACCGCCGCGAGGATCGCACCAAGCGACAGGTCGTCGTCGGCCGGGCGCGGTGCGGGGGCGTCGGACAGCGCATCAAGGGTATGGGCCGCGGTCTGGATCAGCGATTCCATGTAGTCAAAGGCGCGGTCGGTTTCGGCCTGCCGCTCGGCGGTGCCGGTGGGGGCACCGCCCGGCGGCTCGGCCTCGGCCTTCACGCGCAGGCGCAGGCCGTGCAGGGGTTGTCGCAGGTCGTGGATCACGTTGGCGAACTGGTCGCGCTTGCGCGCCGCCGCCGCCTCCAGCGCCAGTGTCTGACGCTCCAGCTCGGCCAGCCGCCGTCCCAGAAGCAGCGTGCGTTCGGCCGCCGCCAGGTTTTCGCGCAGGACCGCCTGGCTGCGGTCGCGCATCTGGGTATAACGGTCAAGGATCGCCAGCCCCATCAGGCCCGCGTCGATCACCATCACCACACGCATCGAATTGGTCTGCGCGTCCTGCGACATGTCGATGCCGACATTGTGGATCAGGTTCATGAGTGTCGATGACACGACGGCACCGGTCCAGGCCAGCACGAAGAACCGCACCCGGCGGAAGTGCCGGCGCGCCACGACCAGCCCGGCAACCAGGCAGGTCAGCACACCCACCAGCGCCACCACGACGAAGGCCTGCTTGATCGCCTGCCGGTCCGCGAAGAACATCGCAAGACCAAGGCCCGCGCAGACCGCCATCACCGCCAGCAGCACCGCATCGGTGCGGGGAAAGTCGCGCCGCGTGCCCAGGAAGATCCGGGCATAAAGCGCCGACAGAAAGACGAATCCGCCCCCCCAGACCACCGAGGCGATGGAATTGAAGCCGGGCTGGTTCGGGTAGAGGTACTGGAACGCCGTGCCGTCGGCATGCATGACGAACAGAAGCGCCGATCCCGCATAGGCCGCAAAGGCCAGCGCGATCACCGACCGGAACACCGCCGAACCGATCAGCGCCGCCGCGATGAAGGCCGCCATGAAGCCGTAGAACACGAAGTTGCGGGCATAGACCACGGCGGTCGTCTCCAGGAACCCGGCACGCGTCTTGATCGACATCGGCAGGAGCGACGAACCCTCTGACCAGAATCGCACGAGGACGGTCGCCTGCTCGCCGGGTTCCAGGTGCATCCGCGTCGCCATCTGGGGAAACAGCATCGGCCGGGCGGTGAACGGAGTGGACGTCGACAGCGCCAGAAGATGCTCCGTCCGGCCATCCTCGCGGATCAGCCAGGTATCGAAGCTCTGCTTGAAGTTCTCGTGGAAATGCAGCACCCACTCCGCCTGATCGGCGGACCCGTTGCGCAGCCGCAGGCGCAGCCAGACGGCCTCGTCCCTGTAGCCGAAATCGGGCTGCACCCCGGCCACCGGCGCCCAGTCTGCCATCGCCTGCGCCTGCTCGGGGGTCAGGCTGTGGTCGGCATCGAACATGACCGACAGATGCGGCGTGACCGACTCGAACGGCACGGCACCGTTCAGCGCCAGCACCTCGGCCGCGTCGCTGGACCGTGGCGCCAGCCATGCTAATGTTATCGCGACAACTATTGCCAGGAACGTCCGCATCGCTTGATGATTGCCCTCCGGAGGTCTGTTTGACCATCAGTTTTGTGCTGTGCGATGATCATGTTCTGTTCCGCGAGGCTCTGGCCGGGCTCCTGCAGCAGCGCCCTGGCTACCGGATCGTCGGCCATGCCGGAAACGGGATCGAGGCGATCGCCCAGATCAAGCGTCATCAGCCCGACATCGCGATCCTTGATCTGTCGATGCCGGGTGTCGGCGGCGCCGAGGTGTTCGCCGAAGCGCGGCGCTGGTCGCCCGCGACGCGCTACATCGTGCTGACGGGCACGACGCAGGCATCGCTGCTGCGCCAGCTGGACCTCGCCGGGATCTCGGGCCTGGTCCTGAAATCGGCATCGTCCGACGACCTTTGCGCGGCCGTCGCCGCCGTGGCCCGCGGGGGGCGCTGGATCGCACCCGAGACCCGGGAACTGCTTGGCCGGTCCGGCGAGGTGCCGCGCCTCTCCGCCCGCGAGATCGAGGTATTGCACGCGATTGCCCGTGGCCTGTCGAACCCCGGCATCGCCGAGGCCCTGGGGATCAGCCCCAAGACGGTCGACAATCACCGCTCCAGCCTGATGACCAAGCTGGGCGTCCGCTCCACCGCCACGCTGCTCGTGGCCGCGATCCGCGCCGGTCTTGTCGAGCTCGACCCGCGCGACCCCCGCGTGCCCTGAAACGGCGACCGGGCCGGCCCACCCGCCGCACCGCGCCGAACCGACGTCCCGGCACCGGGAACCCATTGACCGCCCCGGCCATCAGGGATGCAGGCACGCGAACCGGGCGGCCAGACCCGATGTCATCCGCCCCCGGGCCAGGGGGTGATGTGGTCCGGCACGCGCGCCGAAATCCGGCCGCTCAGCAGGCAACGGTGGCCGCGTCCGGATTCTTCTGCGCGGCAATGCCGGGCCACCACCCCGCTGCCTGCCACCCCTTCCCCGATCCCTCACCATGGGCTATCCCTGCCGCATGACATGGACGATCCCCAACATCCTCACCACGATGCGCCTGCTGGCTGCGCCGGGGGTGGCGGTGATGTTCCTGTATTTCCATCGCCCCTGGGCCGACTGGTTCGCGCTCGCGCTGTTCGTCGGCGCGGCGATCACGGACTACTTCGATGGCTACCTCGCCCGCCTGTGGAAGCAGGAATCCAAGTTCGGCGCGATGCTGGACCCGATCGCCGACAAGGCCATGGTGGTCATCGCGCTGGTCATCATCACCGGCTATTCCGGCATGAACCCCTGGCTGATCCTGCCGGTCACGGTGATCCTGTTCCGCGAGGTGTTCGTGGGCGGCCTGCGCGAGTTCCTGGGGGCCAAGGCGGGGCTTCTGAAGGTCACGAAACTCGCCAAGTGGAAGACCACGGCGCAGATGATCGCCATCGCCATCCTGTTCCTGGGCACCGGGCTGGAGCATGTCGAGGGGATCGCGCGGCGGGGCATGACGGCCGAGCAATATGCCGATGCGGTCACGGCGGGGCTGGCCGATCCGATCCGGTCCTGCGGGATGCGGGGCTGTTCGTCGGTCGCGACCGACGTCGGGCTGGCGCTGATCTGGGTGGCCGCCGCCCTGACGGCAGTGACCGGGTGGGAGTATTTCCAGAAGGCGCGGCCGCATCTGCGGGACGACGAGAAATGACGCTGACCGTTCTCTATTTCGCCTGGGTGCGCGAGCGCGTGGGCCTGCCGCGCGAGACGGTCGATACCGGCGCCGCGACGGTCCGCGATCTCGTCGCGGAACTGGCCGCGCGCGAGGAACGCTATGCGCTGGCCTTCGCCGACCTGGCAAGCCTGCGGGTGGCGCTGGACCAGGAACTCGCGGATTTCGACTCAGGCCTGGCGGGTGTGCGCGAGGTGGCGTTCTTTCCGCCGATGACAGGGGGCTGACATGCGCATCGCCGTGCAGGCCGCGCCGTTCGACCTGGGCGCCGAGGCCGCGGCCTTTGCGCGGGGCGCGGCGGGCGCGGGCGCGGTCGTCACCTTCACGGGCCTTGTGCGCGACAACGGCGGCACATTGCGGGCGATGGAGATCGAACATTATCCCGGGATGACCGAACGCGCCATCCGCGCCCATGCCGAGACGGCGGCGGCGCGGTTCGGGCTGGACGACCTGCTGGTGATCCACCGGCACGGGCGGCTGGCACCGGGCGAGGCGATCATGATGGTCGCCACCGCCGCGCCGCACCGGTCCGATGCCTTTGCGGCGGCGGAGTTCCTGATGGACTACCTGAAGTCCCGCGCGCCGTTCTGGAAGAAGGAGATCGGCGCGGACGGCGCCGACTGGGTGGCGGCGAAGGATGCCGACGAGGCCGCGCTGCGGCGCTGGTGACGCGCCCGGCCTGGCCTTCGCGCCCTTTCCTTCGCGCGCCCGATGCGCGACAAGGGAAAAAACCGGAGGCCCCGATGCCCGACCCCACAACACGCGCGCCCCGCCTGTGTGTCCTGATCGACGCCGACAACGTGCCCGCCACCTATGCCGAGGCGATCTTCGAGGAGATCGCCGCGCTGGGCGAGGCGTCAGTGCGCCGGATCTATGGCGACTGGTCGGCGCAGCGGCTGGGCGCCTGGGCGCGCAAGGTGGCGGCGCTGGGCATGGTGGCCGACCAGCAGTTCAGCAACACCAAGGGCAAGAACGCCAGCGACATCGGCCTTGTCATCGCCGCGATGGATTTCCTGCATTCGGGCCTGTTCGACGGCTTCGTCCTGGTCAGTTCCGACAGCGATTTCACCCGTCTGGCCGCCCGGATCCGCGAACAGGGCCTCGACGTCTACGGCATCGGCGAGAAGAAGACGCCCGAGGCCTTCCGCATGGCCTGCAAGCGCTTCATCTATGTCGAGAACCTGCAGGCCCGCGATGACCGTGCCGAGATCGTCCGGCCGGCCGAACCGGTGCCCGAGACGGTGCGTCCGGGGGTGAAGGAACCACCCGCCAAGGCGATTCCGCTGATCATCGCCGCGATGCGCGCGATCGACCCGGATGGCGAATGGTACTCGCTGGGGCAGATCGGCCAGTTCATCACCCAGGCCAACCCCGACTTTGACACCCGCACCTATGGCACGCCGAAACTGTCCGATCTGGTGCGCAAGATCAGCCGGTTCGAGGTGAAGCCGGGGCCGGGCGGACAGCTCCTGGCCCGCGACGTGGCCTGACACCGCACCTGCCGCCCGATGCAGCCGTGGCGTCGCGACCCCGCGGCCAGCGGATGCGGGTTGAATATGTTCTCTTTATGTTCTATATCTGGGTGCCATCCAGCAAGGGAGTTCCCCGATGGACAGCACCACATCCGCCCTGCCCGCCACGTCACGCCAGATTGCCTTTGCCCGCGCGCTGGCACTTCGGAACCAGACGATCCTGCCACCGCAGGCGCAGCAGGACCGCCGGTCGCTGAGCGCCTGGATCGAGCGGCAGGCCAGGATGCAGCCCGCGGCCGACCCGCGGCCAAGTGCGAAACAGGTGGCCTTTGCCGAACGGCTGGCCCGCATCAAGCGGCGGGCCGTGCCGGACGAATGCTTCCGTGACCGCAGCCTGATGTCGAAGTGGATCGACGGAAACCGCTAGGAGTTTGGCACCCCCGCGCAACCGGACCGGGATCGCCGGTTGCACGGGCTACCCCTGTGCGGCCCGCGCGAACCGGCCCGGCGGCTCGCCGACATGGCGGCTGAACGCCGTGCTGAACGTGCTGGCCGACCCATAGCCGATCCGCCCGGCCACCTCGTCCAGCGTCATCCCCCCGCCACGCAGCAGCGTCTTGGCCACCGCCATGCGCCAGGCCAACAGGTATTCCATCGGCCTTGTGCCGACCATCCGGACAAAGCGGTCAAAGAACGCCGACCGCGACATGCCCGCGGCGCGGGCGAGTTCGTGAACGGTCCAGGGCCGGTCGACATCGCCATGCATCCCGCGCAGCGCCGCCGCGATCCGGGGATCGGCCAGACCGCGCAGCAGGCCGGGCTGCGCCGCCTGTGCCGGGGCGGCCCGCAGCGCCTCGACCAGCAGAATCTCCACCAGCCGCTCCAGGATCAGGTCGCGCCCGATGTCGTCGCGCGCCGCCTCCTCACCCAGCAGCCCCACAAGTTGCGCAAGGCGCGGCACACCGCGAACGTGGATCATGCGGGGCAGCAGCGCGACGATCAGCGCGGCATCGGGTGACCCGAACAGGAACCATCCCCCGAACTGCCGCACGTCGGGCGGCCCGTCCTGCCGACCGTGGCGGACGTCCCGGTCGGGCGGCGGCGCCGTGCCGGGGTCGATGCGCAGCACCGGCGCGGGTTCGAACCCCGACATGGTGAAGGCCGGGGTCGCGGGCAGCAGCACGAAATCGCCCTCCTCCAGGATGACCGGTGCCTCGCCCTCGACGGCAAGCCGGCACCGGCCCTCGGTCACGGCGCAGAACCCGGGATGGCCGAACGCGGCATAGCGCACCGCCCAGCCGCCGGCGCCGCTGATGCCCTTCGACACCACGGCTCGCGGGCGCAAGAGCTGGATCACCTCGGTCAGCGGATCGGGCATTCCGGACTTTCAGTAAACAAACTTGGACTTCTGATTGATGATAGTCCTGATCATGCCGGTTACATCGGTCGCGTCAACCCATTTGAAGGAGACCGACATGACCACCGTCCTCATCACCGGCTGCTCGTCCGGCTACGGGCTGGAAACCGCCCGCCACTTCCACGCGCAGGGCTGGACCGTCATCGCCACCATGCGCCGCCCGCGCAGCGATGTGCTGCCCCCGTCCGACCGGCTGCGCGTCGTGGCGCTTGACGTCACCGACACCGACAGCATCGCCTCCGCCGTTCAGGCGGCGGGGCCCATCGACGTGCTGGTGAACAACGCCGGAATCGGTGTTGTGGGCGCCTTCGAGGCCACGCCGATGGCACATGTCCGCAAGGTGTTCGACACCAACACCTTCGGCACCATGGCAATGGTGCAGGCGGTGATCCCGCAGATGCGCGCGCGCCGGTCCGGCGTGATCGTGAACGTCACCTCCAGCGTGACGCTGGCACCGATGCCGCTGGCGGCTGCCTATACCGCCAGCAAGCAGGCCATACAGGGCTTAACCGGATCGCTGGCGCATGAACTGGCATCCTTCGGCGTCCGGGCAAAGCTGGTCGAACCGGGCTACGCGCCCACCACGCGCTTTTCGCAGAACACCGACATCGACGTGGCCGACCTGATCCCGCAGGCCTATGCCGATTTCGCGGGGCCGGTCTTTGCCGCCTTCGCCAACCCGCCGCTGCTGACCCGGGAAAGCGACGTGGCCGATGCGGTCTGGCGTGCGGCCACCGATGGCACGGACCGCCTGCACTATCCGGCCGGGGCCGATGCGGTGGCGCTGTCTCAGGCCGCCTGACGCGCCGGGCTGCGGCCGCAACGGCGGCGGCAGCCCGATTCGCAACCCGTTCGTGAACGGGCCGTCCGCCGCAGATGTCGGTACAGATGTCGGGACGGATGCCATACGCCTGCGGGACGCGGGCGGTACGGATACCGGCTCCGCCACGATTGCATTCCGGCCCCCCCCGGCCTATGTCGGGCCGGACCCTCCGGGAGGCTCGTGATGAACTGGATCACCAACTACGTCCGCCCCAAGATCAACTCGCTGTTTTCCCGCCGCGAGGTGCCCGAGAACCTGTGGACCAAGTGCCCCGAATGCGGGACGATGCTGTTTCACCGCGAGCTTGCCGACAACCTGAACGTCTGCACCAACTGCGACCACCACATGGCGATCACCCCCCGCGACAGGTTCAAGGCCCTGTTCGATCAGGGTATTTTCACCGAGGTCAAGGTGCCCGAGCCGCTGGTTGACCCGCTGCTGTTCAAGGACCAGAAGAAATACCCCGACCGCCTCAAGGCCGCCCAGAAGGCCACCGGCGAAAAGGACGCGATGCTGGTGGCCGAGGGCGAGATCCTGCGCACCCCCGTCGTTGCCGTCGGCCAGGACTTCGCCTTCATGGCGGGCTCGATGGGCATGTATGTGGGCAACGCCATCCTCGCCGCCGCCGAGACGGCCGTGAAACACAAGCGTCCGATGATCCTGTTCGCCGCCGCCGGAGGCGCCCGCATGCAGGAGGGCATCCTCAGCCTGATGCAGATGCCGCGCTCGACCGTCGCCGTGCAGATGCTGAAAGAGGCGGGGCTGCCCTTCGTGGTGGTGCTGACCCATCCCACCACCGGTGGTGTCACCGCCAGCTATGCGATGCTGGGCGACGTCCAGATCGCCGAACCCGGCGCGCTGATCTGCTTTGCCGGGCCACGGGTGATCGAACAGACGATCCGCGAAAAGCTGCCCGAGGGTTTCCAGCGCGCCGAATACCTCCTCGACCACGGCATGCTGGACCGGGTGACGCACCGCCGCGCGCTGCGCGACGAACTGGCGACGATCCTGCGCCTTCTGCTGCGCCTGCCGCCCGCCGTTCGCGGCGACCTGCCGGCGCCTGAAACCGCAACCGAGGCGGAGCCTGCCAAGGCGTGACCTCCGCATCCGACCTGATCCTGCAAAGGATGATGACCTTCCACCCGAAGGTCATCGACCTGACGCTTGACCGCATGCACCGCATCCTGGCCGCGCTCGGGCACCCCGAACGCGCGCTGCCGCCGGTCATCCATGTGGCGGGCACCAACGGCAAGGGCTCGACCCAGGCGATGATCCGCGCGGGGCTGGAATCCACCGGCGCGCGGGTCCATGCCTATACCTCGCCGCATCTGGCGCGGTTCCACGAACGCATCCGACTGGCGGGCGATCTGATTGCCGAGGATCACCTGACCGCGCTGCTGGACGAATGCATGGCCGCGAACGGCCCCGAGCCGATCACCTTCTTCGAGATCACCACCGCCGCCGCCTTCCTGGCGTTTTCCCGCGTTCCGGCTGACTGGCTGCTGCTCGAGGTCGGGCTCGGCGGCCGGCTGGATGCCACGAATGTCGTGGACCGCCCGAGGCTTGGCGTGATCACACCGGTCAGTCTGGACCATCAGCAGTATCTGGGCGACACGGTCGGCCTGATCGCCGCCGAGAAGGCGGGCATCCTGAAACGCGGCGTGCCCTGCGTGGTCGGCCCCCAGACAGCCGAGGGCCTGGCCGCGATCGAGACCCGCGCCGAACGGCTGGGCGTGCCGCTGATGACCCACGGGCAGCACTGGCAGGCGTTCCGCGAGCGCGGTCGGCTGGTGTTCCAGGACGACACGGGCCTGCTGGACCTGCCGCTGCCCAACCTGCCCGGCCCGCACCAGATCGACAACGCCGGGGCCGCACTGATGGCGCTGCGCCATCTGGGCCTGCCGGAATCCGCCTGCGAAGCCGCCGTCACCCGTGCCGAGTGGCCCGCGCGGATGCAGCGGCTGCGGCGCGGCCCGCTGGTGGCGATGGCGCCGGGGGTGGAACTGTGGCTTGACGGCGGGCACAACCCGGCGGGGGGCGAGGCGCTGGCGGCGACGCTGGCCGAAATGCCGCCGCGCCCCACCTTCGCGATCTGCGGCATGCTGAATACCAAGGATGTGGGCGGCTACCTGCGCCCCCTGGGCCCGCATCTGGCGGGGCTGTCCGCTGTATCCATTCCCGACGAGAAGAACACGCTGCCCGCCGCCGTCACGGCCGACGCCGCGCGAACCGCGGGGATCGCCGCAACCGAGGCCGCGGACGTGGCGACGGCGCTTGCCGACATCGCCCGCGCCCATCCGGCGGCGCGCGTGCTGATCTGCGGATCGCTGTATCTGGCCGGTGCCGTGCTGCGCGAGAACGGCTGACAGGGCGCATTAACCGTTGATTCACCGTCCTGGCGGATGCTGCCCGGCATGACACGGGCCTTTGCAGAATCCTCGCTTCCGCTGTTCCCGCCCCCGGGCGACGCCGATGAGGCGATGCCATCCGCGGTGCCCGAACGTCTGCCGTCCTACATCAAGGACCATCGCAGACGCCTGCGCACGCGGTTCAGCGACGGTGGCGCGGCGGCGATGCCGGATTACGAACTGCTGGAACTGCTGCTGTTCCGAACGATCCCCCGTCAGGATGTCAAACCGCTGGCGCGCCGCCTGCTGGACACGTTCGGTGACCTGAACCGCGTGATCACGGCCCCGACGGCCCGTCTGCTGGGTGTCGACGGGGTGGGCGAGGCGGTGGTGCAGGATCTGAAGATCGTCGAGGCGGCGGCGCAGCGCATGATGCGGTCGCGGGTGATGGGGCGGCCGGTCCTGTCGTCCTGGGACGCGCTGCTGGACTATTGCCACACCGCCATGGCGCATCGTGAAACCGAACAGTTCCGCGTGCTGTACCTGGATCGCAAGAACGTCCTGATCGCGGATGAGGAACAGGCCAGGGGCACGGTCGACCACGTTCCCGTCTACCCGCGCGAGGTGGTGAAGCGCGCGCTGGAACTGAACGCGAGCGCATTGATCCTTGTGCACAACCACCCCTCGGGCGATCCCACGCCCTCGCAATCCGACATCGCCATGACCGCCCAGATCAATGACGCCGCTGCGGTCTTGGGGCTCGTCCTGCACGACCACCTGATCATCGGGAAGGGGCGCGAGCTGAGCTTTCGCTCGGCTGGATACCTATAGTGGTTAACAGCGCGTTAACTACCAGATAGCGGCATGGGTCAGGGCTCCGCCACAGCCATCGGTCCGGCTCCGGTGGCGGGCGGGCCGTCCCAGCCCGGCACCGGACGCAACCAGAGCTCCACCCGCCGGTTCACCTGCCGCCCCGCCGCCGTGCTGTCGCAGGCCATCGGCAGGGCCTCGCCATAGGCCTCGGTTCCCGGCAGGTCACTCTCGGCCAGGTCGGGCGCGATCCGCGCCAGCGTCGCCCGCACCGCGCGGGCCCGGTCCATCGACAGCGCAAGATTGGTCGCCGCCGCCCCGGAACCGTCGGAGAATCCCGCAAAGGCAAGTGTATAGCCATCGAAGGCGCGCGCCGCGATCAGTTGTGCCAGGTCGGACAGGTTGGTTTCCGACTGCGGATCGAGCTGTGATGATCCATCGGCAAAGCGGAAGGTGAACGACAGCCGCTCCCCCCCTTCCATTGCCGCCGCCAGCCGCTGCAACTCGGCCAGCGGAACCTCCGGCCCGGCGTTGCGGATGGCACCCAGCAGACGCTGTCCATCTGCCGTCAGCGGCGCCCGCACCGGCCGGCGATCCACCAGCCCTGTCCGGCCGACCGCCGCCTGCGCCGCGTCGGTCGCCAGGAACTCCAGGAATTCCCGCAGGATCAACGGCAGGCGGCGGCGCGGGGTCAGCAGGTGCCAGGTCACAGCCAGCGGGTAGTCCCCCGCCTTCAGCGACAGGTCGGTCGCAGGCAGCGGAAAGCCGCAACTGTCGGTCAGCGGCAGGATGCGGGCCTGCCCCGAGTCTCGCCTGACCGACAGGGCCAACGCCCAGGGGTCGCGCGCCACGGCCATCGCCAGCCCTGCGGCATCGGGGTGGATGGCGGTCGCAGGCACTGCCGCACCCAGCCGTGCCGCAACCGCCGCCTGCAGCGCATCCTCGTCCGGCAGGGCGTGGAGGACCAGGGGGCGGTCCGGGCCGCCGAGGTCGGACCAGTTCGGCACACCCCCCGCCAGCGCCCGCGCCAGATCGGGGCTGGCCGTGCGGGGCAGATGATTGTCGGGCGACACAAGAGGTACCAGCGCATCGGTCCCGACCGCCCGCGCGTTCACCCCCGGCGGAACCAGCGTGGCCACAGCCATCTGCGCCCGCCCATCGACCAGGGCAGCCCGGGCCTCTGCCGGCGTGGCGGGTTCGAACGCGATCTCGGCCAGCGGCTGGCCGGTCGCCGGATCGGACAGGATGGCCAGGAACCCTGCCGTCGCCGCCTCGTCGATCGCCAGCCCCCGCGCCTGCGCAAAGGCCGACCAAAGCCGACGCATCAGCGCCTGCCCGGGATCGGCGGCGCCCGTCACCCGCAGCACGGCCAGGGGCGCGGTCAGGTCGGGGCAGGCGGGACCGGTGCAGATGACCCCCTCGGCATCGACAGTCAGCATGCCGTAGGCGGTGTCGATGCGAAACACCTCGCCATCAAAGGCCAGAAGGTTGCCGGAAATCGACAGGCCGCCGTCCCGGGCGGTCAGCGTCGCGTCCTGCGCCACGGCTGCCGTCGCCCAGACCGCCATCCACACCATCACGCAGGCACGCCGAACCGCTGCCGTCATCTTCCCCCGGTCCGACCCTGTCTCAGGCCGCCGTCAGTCGGATGCGGCAGCAGAGGCGAGTGTCGTCCGGGGTTCCGGAATGTTCAACACCAGAAAGTCGCCCAGTGCATCGCAGGCGGGCATCGCCAGCGTAACCTCGGCCGCGTTCACGCCCAGCGGCCCGACGGCCAGCGTTTCGGCCAACATGTCGCGGGCACAGGTTTCGGCGGTCACCTCGCCCTCTACCGTCACGCGGGCCGGGCGAGAGACCTCCGCCGGGAAGGTGTAGACCTCTGCCAGCAGCGGCTGGGCGACCGTGGCATCACCAAGCTGCACCAGCCAGCCGCCCTCTGGCGTGCCCGGCGTCGGCGACCCGGCCCAGACGTGACCGGCCTCGCCATAGTCGGCCGTGCCTTCCAGTGCATGCAGCTGGAACCGGTCGGGCGCCTGCCATTGCAGCGCGATGCGGCGCAGGCCTGCCAGGTCGGTCGGGACAGCGGTCGAAAGTTCGGCGCCATCGGGCAGGCGCAGCGTCACCCGGCCCTCGGGTTCAAGCGCGGGCACCGCCACGAACAGCGATCCGCTGGCCGAGGTGCGGGCCGAGATGGCCAGCCCGGCATGACGCAGCACCACGGCCGCATCGGGCGCGCAAGGCGCAAGCAGGACGATGTCGATGGTGGCGCCGGGTCCGGGAATTCCGACAAGGCTGGTGTCGCAGACCGGCGCGGACACCGTGACATCCTGCGGCGCCGGATGGGGCACGGGCAGGTCGTCGGCGGGCGCGGCTTCGGCAATCTCGACCGGCGCAGGCTCGACCGGCGCGGTGGCCACGGGCTGCGCCAGGGCAGGCCGGGGCGCCGAGGGCAGGATCTCGGCCGTGGCGGCAAGCGGCTGGATGGCACGCGGCTTGGCCTCGGGCAGGGCCGCCGTCCTGTCATCCCGCAGCGTGCGCCCGTCGTCGGACTGAACGAACTGCCCGGCGGTCAGCGCGATGCCCAGCGTCACAAGCGCCAGCGCACCCGAACGCAGCATTCCCTTTGATCCAAGCGTGGCAAGCGACGGCATGGCCAGGCGGGGCAGGCGGGCAGGCAGTCGCGCCATCAGCCCGGTGCCCGCCTCGGACGGGCCTGCGGGGGGCTTGGGCGCCAGGCGGGCTCGCAACGCGGCCGCACGGTGTCGCAGACCGGCCAGCGGGTTTGCCTTGGGAGCTGCCGCTGCGTCCCCCGGCGCGGCGCGCAGCTTGTCGCGCAGGGCGATCATCCGACCGCCCGCCACCGCCATCAGTCCCTTGATGTCCACGCGCTTCATTCATGCCTCCATGGGCATTGCCCCTTCTTCCGGGCTACCGGTGAAAGGCGGCGGCGACGTGGCGAAATCGGGGAATGTCCCCGGCAACTGCGGCGCGCATGGGGCGCGCCGCGTTCCGGTCAGAGACGGCCGTGACAGTGCTTGAACTTCTGTCCCGATCCGCAGGGGCAGGGGTCGTTGCGGCCGGGATTGCCCCAGGTCGCCGGGTCGGTCTCGTCGAAACCCGGGGCGGGTTCCCCGGCGAGGGCGCCGGCGGTTTCCAGAACCGGGGCGGCGGCCTTGACGGCAGCGACGGCAGCCGCCCGCTGCTGCGCCATGTACTGCTCCAGCATGGCGCGCTTTTCCTCCTCCGTCTGCGGGCGCAGCTCGGAAAGGATCTGCGTGACATCGTTGCGCAGCGCATTCAGCATCGATTCGAACAGCGCGAAACCCTCGGTCTTGTACTCCGACAAGGGGTCGCGCTGCGCATAGCCGCGGAAGCCCACGACCGAGCGCAGGTGCTCCAGCCGCAGAAGGTGTTCACGCCACTTGGTGTCGATGATCTGCAGCAGAACCTGCTTTTCGATCGACCGCATCACCTCGGGGCCGAAGGCGGCGGCCTTCTCGGCCATCATCGCATCCACCGCCTCGACGATCCGTTCGCGCATGGCGTCCTGGTCCACGCCCTCTTCGGCGGCCCAGGCCACGACCGGCAGGTCAATCCGCATCCGGTCCTGAAGCGCCTGTGCCAGACCTTCGGTATCCCACTGGTCCGCGTAGGATTTCGGCGGAAGGTGCAGATCGACCAGATCGTCGACGACCTGGTGGCGCATGTCTTCGACCACATCGGACAAGTCGTCCGATTCCATGATCTCCAGCCGCTGGCCAAAGATCACCTTGCGTTGGTCGTTCATCACGTCGTCGAATTTCAGAAGCTGCTTGCGGATGTCGAAGTTGCGCGCCTCGACCTTCGCCTGCGCCTTCTCAAGGCTCTTGTTCACCCAGGGGTGGACGATGGCCTCGCCTTCCTTCATCCCCAGCGACGACAGCACCTTGTCCAGGCGTTCCGATCCGAAGATGCGCATCAGGTCGTCTTCCAGCGACAAGAAGAACGCCGACCGCCCGGGGTCGCCCTGGCGGCCCGAGCGGCCGCGCAGCTGGTTGTCGATGCGGCGCGATTCGTGACGTTCGGTGCCCAGCACGAACAGGCCCCCGGCGGCCAGCACCCTGGCCTTTTCATCGGCATGCTCGGCCTCGATCCGCGAACGCACCTCATCGGGGTGCAGTTCCGGGTCGGCGGCGATCGCCTGCATCACCTTCATCTCGACGTTGCCGCCAAGCTGGATGTCGGTGCCGCGACCGGCCATGTTGGTGGCGATGGTGACAGCACCGAACTTGCCCGCATCGGCGACGATCTGCGCCTCCTGCTCATGTTGCCGCGCGTTCAGCACGTTGTGCGGCACGCCCGCCTTCTTCAGCAGGTCCGACAGGAATTCCGACTTTTCGATGCTGGTGGTGCCGACAAGGATCGGCTGACCCTTTTCATTGGCTTCGCGGATCGCGGCCACGATGCCATCGTATTTCTCGCGCGCGGTGCGGTAGACCTGATCGTGCTCATCCTTGCGCGCGACCGGCCTGTTCGTCGGCACCTCGACCACGCCGAGGCGGTAGATCTCCATGAACTCCTCGGCCTCGGTCGCGGCCGTGCCGGTCATCCCCGCCAGCTTGTTGTAGAGACGGAAGTAGTTCTGGAAGGTCACGCTGGCCAGCGTCACGTTCTCGGGCTGGATCGCCACGCCTTCCTTGGCCTCGATGGCCTGGTGCAGCCCGTCCGAAAGCCGCCGCCCGCGCATCATGCGGCCGGTGAATTCATCGATCAGCATCACCTCGCCGTTGCGGACAATGTACTGCTGGTCCTTGTGGAACAGCTTGTGCGCACGCAGGCCCTGCGTGACATGGTGGACAATGGTGGTGGATTCGGGGTCATAGAGCGTCTGGCCCTCGGGCAGGATGCCGGCCTGCGACAGGCGCTGCTCGATGAATTCGTTGCCTTCCTCGGTGAAGGTCACGTTGCGGGTCTTTTCGTCCAGCTTGAAGTGATCGGCCGTCAGTTCCGGAATCAACACGTCGACCTGCTTGTACAGCTCGCTGCGGTCCTGGCTGGGGCCCGAGATGATCAGCGGCGTCCGCGCCTCATCGACCAGGATCGAATCGACCTCGTCGACGATCGCAAAGAAATGGCCCCGCTGGTTCATCTCGTCGATGGACGACTTCATGTTGTCGCGCAGGTAGTCGAAGCCCAGTTCGTTGTTCGTGGCATAGGTGATGTCGGCGCGGTAGGCGGCCTTCTTCTCTCCGTCCGGCTGGTAGGGATAGACCACGCCCGTGGTCAGGCCGAGCGCGCCATAGACCTTGCCCATCCATTCCGCGTCGCGCTTCGCCAGATAGTCGTTGACCGTGACGACGTGCACACCCTTGCCCGCCAGCGCGTTCAGATAGGCAGGGAAGGTGGCCACAAGGGTCTTGCCCTCGCCCGTCTTCATCTCGGCGATGTTGCCCTGGTGAAGGAAGATGCCACCCTTCAGCTGAACGTCGAATGCGCGCAGCCCCAGCGCACGGCGCGCAGCCTCACGGCAGTTGGCGAAAGCCTCTGGCAGCAGGGCGTCCAGGCTTTCGCCCTTCTGGGCCCGCATCGCCAGTTCCTCGGTCTTCTTCTTGATGCCGTCGTCCGTAAGCGCCTGAAACTCGGGTTCCAGCGCATTGATCTTCGCCACCAGGGGGCGCACCGACTTTACCTTGCGGTCGTTCGGCGTGCCGAAAACCTTGCGCGCGAGTGTTCCGAGACCCAGCATCACATCTCCTCTGGGACTGTCCCGTTCATGCCAGGCCACCCTGACATCATCGTGTGAGGGGCGGACTTGTCCGCCTTCACCGCCTTCCCTAGAAAAGCCGGGAAGGTGCGGCCTGCGCCCTGTCCCACATGCGACGTGCGCGATGTAAGGGGCGGGGCCGCCCAAGTCAACGTGGGCGGGGCAATGGGCCCCTCCGGCAAGGAGAACAGGCATGAAACGGGCGATTCTGGGGGCGGTCATGGCCGTGGCCATGGGCGCGGGCGGGTCCGTCGCGGCGCAGACGTCGGACACGGTCGTCGCGACGGTCAACGGACGGACCATCACGCTGGGCCACATGATCGTCCTGCGCGAGGCGCTGCCGCAGCAGTATCAGGCGCTGCCGGACGATGTGCTGTTCAAGGGGATCCTTGACCAGCTGATACAGCAATCGGTGCTGGAACAGTCAGTCGAAGACCAGATCGGCCTGCGGGACCGCCTGTCGATGGAGAACGACCGTCGCGGCTATCTGTCGGGCGTGGCGCTGCGGGCGGTGATCGGCGGCGCGGTGACCGATGCGGCGCTGCAGGCGGCCTATGACGCGCGCTTCAAGGATGCGGCACCGCAGACCGAATACAATGCCGCCCATATCCTGGTGGACACCCAGGAAAAGGCCGCAGAGCTGAAATCGCAGATCGACGGCGGGGCCGACTTTGCCGAGCTTGCGCGCGCCAATTCCACCGATCCGGGGTCGGGGCCGCGCGGTGGCGATCTGGGGTGGTTCGGGCTTGGCCAGATGGTGAAGCCCTTCGAGGATGCTGTCGTGGCGCTGACACCCGGTGCCGTGTCGGACCCGGTGCAGTCTCAGTTCGGGTGGCACGTCATCCGGCTGGCCGAGACGCGCATCGCCAGCGCGCCCTCGCTGGACGACATGCGCGACGAACTGGCGGCCGAGATCGAGCGCGGCGCCGTCGAGGCCCATATCGACGCGCTGACCCAGGCCGCCGATGTCACCCGGGCCGGAGAGGGGATTGACCCCGCCCTGCTGCGCGACCTAACGCTTCTGGACAAGTGATCCAGGCACGCGGGAGGCGGGAATGGGCAAGACCGACTGGAAGGCAAAGGCCAAATCGCTGAAGAAGAAGCTCAAGCGCGCGGCCGAGGGCGCGGTGGCGGTGGCCGTACCAAAGGCCGCCAAGCCCGTATCCCCGCTTGCCCCGGCGACGTTCCCGAATCTTCCGCGCATCGCGGGGGCGTCCTTCGCGGCGGTCGAGGCCGGGGTGAGGTATCAGAACCGGCGTGACGTGATGCTGGTGCATCTGGCCCCCGGAACCCAGATCGCCGGGGTGTTCACCCGGTCCACCACCCGGGCGGGCTGTGTGCGCGATTGCCAGGCAAAGCTTGCGATGAAGATCCCGGATGGCGCGGGCGCCGCCATCGTGGTGAATTCGGGGAATTCCAACGCCTTCACAGGGAAGGTCGGGGATGAGGCCGTGGCGGCTGTCTGTGCTGCGGCGGCGGCTGCCACTGGCGTGCCCGAAAGCCGCGTCTTCACCTCGTCGACAGGCGTCATCGGCGAACCGCTGCCCCACGACCGCATCAGCGCGCGGTTGCCGGACCTTGCCGCCGCCCTGTCGGAGGATGGCATCGCCTTTGCAGCGCAGGCGATCATGACCACCGACACGTTTCCCAAGGGCGCAGCCGCCACGGTCGAGACCGCAGCGGGCCCGGTGCATATTGCAGGCATCGCCAAGGGTTCGGGGATGATCGCGCCCGACATGGCGACGATGCTGGTCTATATCTTCACCGATGCCGGAATTCCGGCAGCAACCCTGCAGAAACTGCTGGCGCGCAACGTGGATGACACGTTCAACGCCATCACGGTGGACAGCGACACCTCGACCTCGGACGCGCTGCTGCTCTGCGCGACAGGCAAGGGGCCCGTGGTCAAGGGGCGCGGGCCGCTGGCCGCCTTCGAACGGGGATTGCGGGCGGTCATGGCCGATCTGGCGCTTCAGGTGGTGCGCGACGGCGAGGGCGCCACGAAACTGATCGAGGTGCGGGTCACCGGCGCGGCGACCGCCGAGGATGCGAATCGGGTGGCGATGGCAATTGCCAATTCGCCGCTGGTGAAGACGGCGGTTGCGGGCGAGGACCCGAACTGGGGCCGGATCGTCATGGCGGTTGGCAAATCCGGTGCCGCCGCAGATCGGGACCGCCTGACCATCCGCTTCGGCGATCTGGTGGTCGCGCGCGACGGTTGGCGGGACCCCGGCTATCGCGAAGAGGATGGCGCGGCCTACATGAAGCAGGCCGAGCTTGTGATCGGCGTCGATCTCGGGCTGGGCACAGAGGCGCGCACGGTCTGGACCTGCGACCTGACGCACCGCTACATCGACATCAACGCGGATTACCGGTCCTGACGTGAAGCTGGTCCTGGTATCGGCAGTCGCCCTGATCGACCCCGACGGACGCGTTCTGCTGGCGCAGCGACCAGAGGGCAAGTCGCTGGCAGGCTTGTGGGAGTTTCCCGGCGGCAAGGTCGAACCGGGCGAATCGCCCGAGGCCGCGCTGATCCGGGAACTGCACGAGGAACTGGGAATCGAGACCTGGGAAAGCTGCCTCGCGCCGCTGACCTTCGCCAGCCACCGCTACGAATCGTTTCACCTGCTGATGCCGCTGTTCGCCTGCCGCCGCTGGGGCGGAACCGTGACGGCGCGCGAGGCGCAGACCCTCGCATGGGTGCGCCCGGAGCGGCTGCGGGACTATCCCATGCCGCCTGCGGACCTTCCGCTTATCCCCATCCTGCGCGACTGGCTGTGACCGCGTTCGCCGGCTGCCGAAAATCTGTGCCGTTCTCAACAGAATTCTAATGGATTTACGACGTTATTGAGATAGCCTTGCAACGGCAGGCGATTGGGGGATTGTCTGAATGCTGCGCACTATCACGTTGGGAAGCTGTGTATCGGTGCAGGGTCTTGTCGTCGGGCAGAAGCCCGACGGCCGCCTTGTGATAAAGGTCGGGGACCGCGTCTTCGTCGGCCTTGCGGTTTCGGCGCAAACGAAGTCCGCGCCGTCATCCGTGACGGCCTGATCCGGAAGCGATGGCCCGCGCCTTTCGGACGCGCGGGCCATTGCCTGATCCATGTCACGCCAGCTTGCGCTGGACCTCTTCGCGTTCGAAGATCTCGATGACGTCGCCTGGGCGGACATCCTCGTAGCGCTCGAAGGCCATGCCGCATTCCTGGCCGGACTGGACCTCTTTGACTTCGTCCTTGAACCGCTTCAGCGTCTTCAGCGTGCCTTCGTGGATCACCACGTTGTCGCGCAGCAGACGCACGCCCGCCGACCGGCGTGCGATGCCCTCGGTCACCAGACAGCCGGCGACGTTGCCAACGCCGGTGATCTTGAACACCTCGAGTATCTTTGCGTAGCCGATGAACGTTTCGCGCACTTCGGCCTTGAGCAGGCCAGAGGCGGCTTTCTTGATGTCGTCCACCAGGTCGTAGATGATCGAATAGTACCGGATCTCGACGCCCTTCTGCTGTGCCGACTGGCGGGCGCTGGCATTGGCACGGACGTTGAAGCCGATGATCGGCGCGCGCGAAGCCTCGGCAAGACCCACGTCGCTGTCGGTGATTGCACCGACGCCGGAATGCAGGACGCGCACCCGAACCTCGTCATTGCCCACCTTCTCAAGGGCCTGGACGATCGCTTCGGCAGAACCCTGCACGTCGGCCTTGACCAGAACGGGCAGTTCCGCGACCGACTGGTCGGCCTTGGCCTTGGCCATCAGCTGTTCCAGCGTGGTGGCGGCGCCAGCCGCCGCACGACGGTCGCGCGCGGCCTTCTCGCGATAGGTCGCGATCTCGCGCGCCTGCGCCTCGGTCTCGACGACGTTCAGCGTATCGCCAGCCTCGGGCGTGCCCGAAAGACCCAGCACCTCGACCGGCACCGAAGGCCCGGCCTCGTCCACCCGCTCTCCCTTGTCGTTCAGAAGCGCCCGGACCTTGCCCCACTGTTCGCCCACGACGAAAATGTCACCGCGGCGCAATGTGCCGTGCTGCACCAGAACCGTCGCCACGGGGCCGCGGCCCACATCGAGCTTGGCCTCGATCACCGCGCCCTGTGCCTGACGGTCAGGGTTGGCCTTGAGTTCGAGGATCTCGGCCTGCAGTGCGATGGCCTCGAGCAGGTTGTCCAGCCCCTTGCCGGTCAGCGCCGAAACCTCGACGTCCTGAACCTCGCCCGACATCTTCTCGACCACGACCTCGTGCTGCAGAAGATCGGTACGCACCTTGTCGGGCTGGGCGGAAGGCTTGTCGATCTTGTTGATCGCCACGATCATCGGAACCTTGGCGGCCTTGGCGTGATTGATCGCCTCGACCGTCTGCGGCATCACCGCGTCGTCCGCGGCCACCACAAGCACCACGATATCCGTCACCTGCGCGCCGCGTGCGCGCATGCTGGTAAAGGCGGCGTGGCCCGGCGTGTCGAGGAAGGTCAGAACGGCGCCGTTCTCGGTCTTCACCTGATAGGCACCGATGTGCTGCGTGATACCGCCAGCCTCGCCCGACACCACGTTGGTCTTGCGGATCGCATCCAGCAGCGAGGTCTTGCCGTGGTCCACGTGGCCCATGATCGTGACGATCGGCGGACGCGAGCGCAGATCGTCCTGCCGGTCCTCGACCGTGTCGATCGCCTGTTCGACATCGGCATCGGTCACGCGGATCGCGCGATGGCCGAATTCCTCGATCACAAGTTCCGCGGTGTCGGCGTCGATGGCCTGGTTCATGGTGACCATCATGCCCATCTTCATCAGCGCCTTGACCACGTCGGCGGCGCGTTCCGCCATCCGATTGGCCAGTTCGCTGACGACGATGGTTTCAGGCAGCTGCACATCGCGCACCTGCTTTTCCGACTTCTGGCCAAAGCCCATCGCCTTCTGACGGGCCTTTTCCTGCTTCCGCTTCATTGCGGCCAGGCTGCGCGTGCGCCCGCCCTCGCCGTCAAGCGCCGAGGACAGCGTCAGCTTGCCCGTGCGGCGGCCTTCGTCGGCCTTGGCCTTGGCGCCGCGATCACGTTCCGCATCGCGGTCGCGGTCGGTCTTGGACCGGGCGGGCGGCAGGCCGGGCTTGGCGCTGGCCGGGCCGCGCGGTGCGGGTTCTTCGGCTGCGGCCGCAGGCGCGGGTGCGGCCGCAGCCTTCTTGGATTCCTCGGCACGGCGTGCGCGGGCTTCCGCCTCGGCCTTGGCGGTGGCCTCTTCCTCGGCCTTCTGGCGGATGGCGGCTTCGCGGGCACGCTCTTCGCGCTCCTTGGCCTCAAGCTCTTCGCGCTTGCGGGCACGCTCTTCCTCGCGTGCGCGTTCTTCCTCGGCCCGACGGGCGGCATCTTCGGCCTCGCGGGCCTTGGCAGCGCGCAACGCGGCCAGACGGCGCTCCATCTCGGCATCCGAAATGCCCGCGGGCCGCTTGGTCGGATCGCCCAGATGGGGCGCCGCAGTGATCGCACCACCGCCTGACGCAAGGGTGCCGGGCTTCGTCGTCGGCACCACCACGCGCTTGCGCTTGGTCTCGACCACGACGCTTTTCGTCCGGCCATGGCTGAAGCTCTGCTTCACCTGACCGGGACGCGGGGCGCCGCTGCCGCCGCCAAGTCCGAGGGGTTTCTTGCCGTCCGTATCGCTCATGTGGTCTTCGTATCCTTCCCGGCGGACCCGCCGCCGACCGGGCTTCCCTGCGCAACACCGCGCATTCCGGCAAGCCGCGCCGCTTCCTCTACAATACGCGTGGTGAGTCCGCCAGCCGCAAGCGCGCCGTGTATGGCACGTTCGCGACCGAAGGACAAACCCATTTCCCCGGCCGTAAGACAGCCGATGAACGCGCCATTCCCTTCAGGCGGGCGCAGCGCGGACTTGCCCCGCTCCGACCCGTCGCTGGCCTGGATCAACACCTTCGCGGTGCCCTTCACAAGCCAGTCCTTCACCTTCTCGTAGCCCGTCACCGCGTCACCCGCCTTGCGCGCCATGCTGACAAGGTCGGTCACCCGCCGCACCAGCTGCGTCTCGATCAGGTCCGCCATGCCGTCCGGCGCAGTCAGCGGCCGCCGGGCCGCACGGGCAAACAGGCCCTTCGCCACGGCGCGGTCGATCAGCACCCGGTCCGCCGACACATAGATCCCGCGCCCCGGCAGCCGGGCCAGAACATCGGGCACCACCTGCCCCTCGGGCGTCACGACAAACCGCACAAGCCCCGCCTTCGGTGCCCGTTCACCCGAGACGATGCAGCGCCGCTCGGGGTCGTCACGGTCATTGTCGCGCCCGCCGCGGGTCATCGCAGCCTCGGGTCCGGGGCCTTTGTCAGGCCCCGGCCTCCTCTTCTTCGGTGCCGCCGTCGCCCCCTTCGGCCAGCGTGGGATCGACCCAGCCCAGCATGACGCGCGCCGTCATCACCAGATGCTGCGCTTCCTCAAGCGACATGTCGAACTTCTCCAGCACGCCCTCGTCCTTCTTGCGGACACCGTTCTCGGTGGTCCAGCCGCCGGCCAGTTCCCAGTCGGCGCAGGTCGCAAAGTCTTCCAGGGTCTTGATGCCATCCTTCGCCAGTGCCTCGAGCATCTGCGGCGTCAGGCCCTCGAAATTGATCAGGCTGTCGTCAACACCAAGGTTCCGCGCGGCCTCGAGCGCCTTGCGGCTCTGCGCCTCGAGGTATTCCTGCGCCCGGGTTTGAAGCTCCGACGCCGTGCCCTCGTCGAAGCCGTCGATCGACAGAAGCTCGTCAAGCTCGACATAGGCGACTTCTTCCAGATTGGTGAACCCTTCGGCCACCAGAAGCTGCGCCATCATCTCGTCCACATCCAGCGTGTCCATGAACAGCTTGGTGCGTTCGGTAAACTCGGCCTGCCGGCGGGCGGACTCGTCCGCCTCGGTCAGGATGTCGATGTCCAGACCGGTCAGCTGCGATGCAAGGCGCACGTTCTGCCCGCGCCGCCCGATGGCCAGCGAAAGCTGTTCATCCGGCACCACCACCTCGATCTTCGAGGCATCCTCGTCGAACACGACCTTCGCCACCTCGGCGGGTTGCAGGGCGTTGACAAGGAAGGTCGCGATATCGGCATTCCACGGAATGATGTCGATCTTTTCGCCCTGGAGCTCGTTCACAACGGCCTGCACGCGGCTGCCGCGCATCCCGACGCAGGCCCCCACCGGGTCGATGGAATTGTCATAGCTGATCACGGCGATCTTGGCACGGCTGCCGGGGTCGCGGGCAACGGCCTTGATCTCGATGATGCCGTCATAGATTTCGGGCACCTCCATCTTGAACAGTTCGGCCATGAACTGCGGGTCGGTGCGCGACAGGAAGACCTGCGGGCCGCGCGCCTCGCGCCGGACATCCTTGATGTAGCAGCGGATGCGGTCGCCGATGCGATAGGCTTCGCGCCCGATCTTCTCGTTGCGCCGCAGGATGCCCTCGCCCCGGCCGATGTCGACGATGACGTTGCCGTATTCCTCGCGCTTGACCGTCCCGTTGATGATACTGCCCTTGCGATCCTTGAATTCCTCGAACTGGCGGTCGCGCTCGGCCTCGCGGACGCGCTGAAGCAGAACCTGCTTGCCCGATTGCGCGGCGATCCGGCCGAGGTCGACAGGGGGCACCTCGTCGACGATCTCGTCGCCGATCTGCGGGTCGGCAAGGTAGGATTTCGCCTGCTTCACCGTCATCTGGGCGTGGTGGTTTTCCAGCACGTCGTCCTCGACCACGGTGCGCACGCGGGTAAACTGGGCGCGGCCGGTCTTGCGGTCGATCTTGACCCGGATGTCCATGTCGGCGCCGTACCGGCTTTTCGCGGCACGGGCCATCGTGTCCTCGAGCGCCTGGATCACCAGTTCGGTGTCGATCATCTTCTCCCGCGCGACCGCCTCGGCGGTCTGCAGCAGTTCCAGCTGGTTGGCGGATGTGATGGCCATGGTGCCCTCCCGGCGTCAGTGTCTGGTCTCGGGCGGCGCATCGTCGTCGCCCGTCTCGGTCTCGATGGCGTCGAAAGCGGCCGGATCGGGTTCCGCCGCCTTCTTCTGCCGCAGCATTTCGGCGATGAGCTCGTCCGTCAGGATCAGCTTGGCATCCGAAAGCCAGTCGAATCGCAGACCGATGGTCAGGGTTTCCCCGCCTTCCTCGATCTCGATCAGCACCTCTTCGCCATCCGTCCCGGCAAGCGTGCCCTTGAATCGCCGCCGACCGTCGATCAGTTCCGAGGTCTCGATCCTCGCCTCCCACCCGGCCCAGGCAGTGAAATCCTTCAACCGCGTCAGGGGCCGGTCGATGCCAGGGCTCGACACCTCGAGGATATAGGCGTCCTCCACCGGATCCTCGACATCGAGAATAGCCGAAACCGCCGTGGAAATCTGCGCGCAATCCTCGACGTCGATACCGCCATCGGGCCGGTCCGCCATGATCTGCAGCGTCCGCGTCTTGCCGCCCATCAGACGAATGCGCACCAGTTCGAAACCCATGCCTTCAATGGCAGGGCCGACGATCTCGGCGAGGCGGCGATCTATGGCGGTCTTGGCAACGAGGTCTGTCATGCGGAGCTTTCGGACGGAACCTTCAAAACGAAAAACGGGCCGCAGCGGCCCGTCGGATCGGTCGGTGGCGCCGGGGGTGGAGGCCGGAACCGCTGTTGAGGTGCATATACGGACGACTGGCCGCCTGCGCAAGGCCGGATCAGGCGGGCCGGTCGGGAAACATCGCCGCCAGCCCCTCGGCGGTGGCAGGCGCTATGCCGCGCTCGGTGATCAACCCGGTCACAAGGCGTGCGGGTGTCACGTCAAAGGCCGGGTTGGCGGCGGGCGTGGCATCCGGGCTGATGCGGACCTTCCCGACCTTGCCGGCCGCATCACGCCCCGGGACCCAGGACACCTCGTCGCCCGCACGTTCCTCGATCGGGATGTCCGACAGGCCGTCCTGCAGCCGCCAGTCGATCGTCGGCGACGGCAGCGCCACGTAGAACGGGACGCCGCAGTCGTGCGCCGCCAGTGCCTTGAGGTATGTGCCGATCTTGTTGCACACATCCCCGCGCGCCGTGGTCCGGTCGGTGCCCACGATGACCAGATCGACCTGGCCGCGCTGCATCAGATGCCCGCCCGCATTGTCGACGACCAGGTGATGCGGAATGCCGTGACCTGCCATTTCCCAGGCGGTCAGGTGCGCCCCCTGGTTGCGCGGCCGCGTCTCGTCGACCCAGACATGCAGGTCGATGCCCCGCCCTGCCGCCTGGTAGATGGGCGAGGTCGCCGTGCCCCAGTCAACCGTGGCCAGCCAGCCCGCATTGCAATGCGTCAGGATGTTCACGGGCCCGTCCTTCCGGGCAGAGACCGCCTCGATCAGCGCCAGCCCATGCACGCCGATCCGCCGGTTGATCTCGACATCCTCGTCGCAGATCGCAGCCGCCCGGGCATAGGCCGCCGCCACGCGGTCAGCAGGGCGCAGGGGCATCAGGACATCAGCCATGTCTTCCAGCGCCCAGCGCAGATTGACCGCGGTCGGGCGCGTCGCCATCAGCACGGCGCGGGCTTCGGCGACGGCTGCATCGGAGGCGTCGGCCGACATGGCAAGCGCCATGCCAAAGGCAGCCGTCGCCCCGATCAGCGGCGCGCCCCGCACCCACATGTCGCGGATCGCCACCGCCGCATGCTTCACCGTGGTCAGGTCAGCCACGAAGAATTCATGCGGCAGGCGTGTCTGGTCGATGATCCTTACCGTGCGCCCGTCGGGCGCCAGCCAGATCGACCGGTAGGGCTTGCCGTTTACCTTCATCTGCGGCTCCTGATGCCTGTCCGTCCGCAGAGAACCGGAACCCGGCACCCCGTGCAACAGCCTTGTCCTGCCACGGTGCCGCCGCGAGCCTCTTGACAGACGGACGCAGACACGCGACCGCCCGGGCAGCAGCGCGAAAGAACCAGATGTCCGAGAAACCCCGCCCCCCCCGCAGCCAACAGGTCTATACCCTGATCGTCGAGGTCGGCCGAAAGCCGGGCGACGGTCTGCCGGAGGGGTCGACCGGAGCCGGTCTTCTGGTCTACGCCAGCGGCACGGACGAGGCCGAGGCGGTGCGCGAAACGGTGGCGATCCTGAAACAGGCCGATCTTGCCGTGCTGGAAGTCGAAGGTCGGGGAACGCTGGACGAACGGCTGGAGTCCGGCGACGAAATCGAACCTGCGGAACGCGGCCTCATGGACCGCGCACTGGCCGAGAATGCCGTCATCGTGGCGCAGATGACGCCATTCTCCGACTGACCCGGTTCACGCCGCGCGCGCGCGCACGCCGGGCCCCAGATGCAGCCGCAGCGGCACGGCATCAATGGCGGCCAGACACTCCGCTGACCCGACCGGCAGGGCGCATCCGTCCGCCAGGATGACATCTGCACCCGGCGACGCGTCAGGTGCGAGCGTCAGAGAAACGCCTGTCACCGGTGCCGATCGCGGATCCGACAGCGCGGCCTCGCGACCGGCAAGATGACCGGCCCTGGCCATCACAGCCTCGCAGCCGAACAGGTATTCCACGCCTACGCCGGCCAACCGGACCGGCTGGACTGCCGAAACGAGCAGATCGGCGCTGCGCCCGAACCAGGGCGCCCGCAGGCGGACAGGCGCGCGCGTTCCGGCTGCCGGTGTGTCGATCCTTTCGGTCCGCAGCAGCGGTCGCGGACCGGCAAGCGTGCTGACCACATCTCCCGCGCGCAGCCGCGCGGCGGCGCGGGGTCCTGCGGGCGTGGCAACCGGCGTGGCGGGACCGATCCAGGGGATCGGCGCGGGAACGGCCATTCCGTCCGCAAAGCCGAACCACAGGACAGCCGGATGCCTGACGATCCCGCCGCCCGTCCCGCTGGCCAGTGCGGCGGCACCAAGAACGGCGATGCTGGCCGGATCGGTCGCGATACCGCCGCGCCCCCGCGCCGCGCGGGTTGCACCGGGCTCCGGTGGCACCAGACGAAGCATCCAGCCGCCGCAGTCAGGTGCGCAGGTCATCACGATCTGCCCTGTTCCCGTAAGCGCAAGCCCCTCGGTTCCGGGCAGCCTCGCGCGCAGGGTCCGCCCACCTTGCCGCAAGAGCATGGAAATTCCCGTGTCGGGATCAGCCAGAACCGAAAGCGCGGCGTCAGCCGACGGGGTTCGCCAGTCGAGCGCCACCGCCGGCCCGCGCAGCGGCAGGTCAAGCTCCATCGCGAAGGTCAGACCCTGGTCAGCCGCAGGGATCGTCGCACCCGCCGCGCCGGAAAGGGCGATCCATCCGCCAGCCATGTCTCAGGCCGCCCGCGCTGCCGCGAACAGGGCGCGCACCTCGTGCGACCGCAGCGCCCTGCGCGCGGCAACCGGAAAGCCCGTGCCGCGGGCGGGGTCCAGTTCGGGAAAGACCGCAGCAATCTCGGCCATCGCCTGGGCTTCGACCAGGGTCTCGACCTGCGGCCCCGGCAGGAAGCTTTCGGTCGCCAACCCGTCCGAGAACACCACCTCGTGCCTGTCGAACAGCATGTGGACATAGGTGACCTCGGCTGAGGGCACCCGGCGCACGGCCCGCCCGTCCACCAGATCCTTCGCCGCGACCAGCACGTCTGTTTCCCCGAACAGCAGTTCCGCCAGCGGGTCGCGCACCAGGATCCGATGCTGAGGCGAGACCATCAGGCGACCGTGTGTCCCAAAGGTGCCCGGGCGGATCAGCACCGGCGCCAGATCGCCCGAGCCATCGACGGTGCGGCAGCCGATCCAGCGAAGCGGTTGATCCCCATTGTCCAGGGTGCAGACCAGATCGCCGGGCAACAGCGTCTCGACCGGACGATCACCGGCAGGGGTCCGAATCTGCGTTCCCGCGACAAAGCACGGAATCTGCGTCAGCGTGACTAGGCCGACGTCGATGTTCCCCAGATTGTCCTTCACCTGGTACGTGAAGGTCTTGGATTCGATCTGGCCGTCCCCGATCAGCGTCAGCTGGCCGTTCGCACCCACCTGTATCTGCTGTCCGGACGGCAGGGTGACGACCGAACCGACCTGAACCACCACGCCGTTGATATGGGTGAGTGTCAGCGTGCTGCCTGGCTGCTTGATATCATTTGCCAGGACATCCACGGTCCCCTGACCCGTGGCATAGTATTGCACGGTGTCGGTGCGGGCCACGAGGCGGGTCTGCACACTGTCGGCCGCGATGAGCAGGTTTGAATCGTACTGCGCATCGGAAGTGTCGGCGATGCCGATCCGGATGGAGTTCACGACGCCCGGATTGACCTTCATTGTCAGGGTCATGGTCAGGGTGAAACCATCCATCTCGGTGTTGTAGGCGTCGTTCATGTTCGAGATGAACAGGTTCTCCTGGGTGTTGCCGTTGATGTTGTTCACGGCGATGGTGCCGTTCCCCACCTCGACGGGCACATGGCTGCCGTTCACCCAGACACCGACGACATCATTGTACTGGCTGTTGACGTATTCGGGGTACTCCTCGGAGGCAAAGACGAAGCGGATCGTCATGTATTCGCCCTGCGGAATGAAGTCGGCATTCAGCCAGACCCCGTCATAGGTGCGCGCGCCGGCGATGGCGTTGAACAGCGAATTGTTGTCCGAGGTGCCCGACGTATCGGTCGAGGTTTGCGTGCTGCGGTTCGGATCGCCGCTCGACTGCGTGAAGTCGGTGATCCGGCCCGTTGACAGGATGACCCCGCTGTTCGACGGCACCACCCCGGGCGACAACTGGCCGTTCGCATAGAGCCCGGCCGAGGTATTGCTGTTGGACACGTTCAACGACGCGCCGGTGACCGTTACGCCTGCGCCGAAGATCGTTTGTGCCATCGTCATCGCCGTGACGTTGGTCGTGTAGCTCAGCTCTGCGCCTGTCGCCATGCCTGCCCGCCCCCGGGTCCGCGACGACGCAACCGACGACGCCCGCACTGTCCTGCACGCTGCCGCAAAACGACATGGCGCAAGTGACGGGTCGCATGCTTCCTGCTCGAAGCGGGGGCGCTTTGGCCCCTCGTCTGTCCGGCCTCACGGACGTTATTGTATGCACGACTATATCCACGAAGCGCCGCAAGTCATCCGCAATCCCGCCATAGTTGCGACCAGGGTTCGCGCCGGTTGCCTACCGGCAACACCGTCCTGCCAGCCGGTCACCAGGCGGACGGCCCGATACTCGCAATCATGCGGGCGCGCGGCTTGCCGCAACAGGCGACCGCCTGTATCGCTGCCCAGTCCCCAGACGGAGCCGACGATGTCCCCACCACTCGATCCCGCCGCGCTGACTGCCGACCTGATCCGGTGCCCGTCGGTCACCCCGGAAGAGGGTGGCGCATTGCAGTTGCTGGAGCGCATCCTCTCGAACGGGGGTTTCCTCTGCACGCGGGTGGATCGGGGGGGCGTGCCGAACCTGTTTGCCCGCTGGGGGCGGCGGGGCGCGAACCGCACATTCGGATTCAATGGTCATACCGATGTCGTTCCGGTCGGCGATGCCGCCGCATGGACGCATGATCCGTTCGGTGCAGAGGTTTTCGAGGGCTGGATGTATGGCCGCGGGGCCTGCGACATGAAATCGGGCGTCGCCGCGTTCGTCGCGGCTGCGGTGGATTTCGTGCGGGAAACGCCACCCGACGGCGCGGTGATCCTGACGATCACGGGCGACGAGGAAGGCGAGGGAAAGCACGGCACCCGCGCCCTGCTGGACTGGATGGCGGAGAACGGCGAGACGATGACACATTGCCTGGTCGGTGAGCCGACCTGCCCGAACGTCTTTGGCGAGATGATGAAGATCGGTCGGCGCGGGTCTCTGACCGCCCGCGTCGTGGCGCGGGGGATACAGGGACACTCGGCCTATCCGCATCGCGCGAAGAACGCGGCCGAGGCGATGGTGGGCTTTCTTGCCGGCCTCAAGGCAGAAGTTCTGGACACCGGCACGCCGCATTTCGACATGTCGACGCTTGCCGTCACCACCATCGACACCGGAAACCCTGCCTCGAATGTGATTCCGGCGACCTGCGGCGCCACGGTCAACATCCGCTTCAACGACATGCACTCTGGCTCGAGCCTGTCGGACTGGCTGCGGGCCCGGGCGCAGGTGGTTGCGGCCGAAACGGGCGTGGCACTTGATGTGGCCGTTTCGGTATCGGGCGAAAGCTTTCTGACCCCGCCTGGCGAATTGTCGGCCCTTGTGGCACGGGCCGTACAGGCCGAAACCGGCGTCACGCCGGAACCGTCCACAACGGGCGGCACATCGGACGCCCGGTTCGTCAAGGATCATTGCCCGGTGGTCGAGTTCGGACTGGTCGGGCAGAGCATGCACCAGGTGGACGAACGGGTAGAGGTGGCGCAGATCCATGCGCTCAAGCGGGTCTATGGCCGCATAATGCGGGACTATTTCGCATGAACGCCTCGATTGCCGAAACCTGCGACATCGCCGCATGCCGTGCGCTGCGGCGGGTGGTGTTCATCGAGGAACAGGGCGTCAGCGAGGCCGACGAGATCGATGCCCATGACGATGACGCGACGCATCTGCTGGCCACCGTCGGCGGGCAGGCGGTCGGCACGGCGCGCATCCTGTGGCAGGGCGACACGGCGAAGGTGGGCCGGGTCTGCGTGCTGGCCCCGATGCGCGGAACGGGGCTGGGCGCTGCCCTGATCCGGACGGCGGTGACCGCGGCGCGTGCTCGGCCGGGGACGACCCGAGTGAAACTGGGGGCGCAGACCCACGCCGTCGGGTTCTACGAACGGCTGGGTTTCGCCGCCAGTGGCGCAGAATACCTCGATGCGGGCATCCCGCACATCGACATGGTTCTGGCGCTCTGACGGGTCAGCCGATCACCTCGAACCGGTCGACATCGACCAATCCGTGATCGGTGATCTTGAGGTGCGGGATGACAGGCAGGCACAGGAAGGCCAGTTGCAGGAACGGTTCATCCAGCACCACGCCCAGCGACCGCGCGGCAGCACGCAGGGCAACCAGCCGGTCGCGCACCGTCTCGAACGGATCGAGGCTCATCAGCCCGGCGACCGGCAAAGCCAGTTCCGCAAGGACCATACCCCCGGCCGCAACGACGAACCCCCCCTCGATCTGGCCCAGGCGGTTTGCGGCCAGTGCCATGTCGGCGGCGTCGGCACCGACGACCGCGATGTTGTGGTGATCATGGCAGACGGTCGAGGCGATGGCCCCCCGCTGCATCCCGAAACCCCGGACAAACCCGGTGGCGATGCGGCCGTTGACCCCGTGGCGCTCGATGACCGCGATCTTCATCAGATCGCGGGAGGGATCGGGGCGCTTGTCGCCGTTCTCCGGGTCGATGGTCTCGGTCAGGTGCTGCGTGATGATCTTGCCCGGCACGATGCCGATGACCGGCGTTTCCGGCAGGTTGCCCCCCGTGCGAAAGCTGCCGGCCGTTACCCGCGGCGCCTTGACGGAATGGCGGGCGACCGGCTCGACCAGTTCGCGCAAGGCAAACGCGGCATCATCCGCAACAATACCGCCCGCAAGCACCAACGAGGCGTGGCAGCCGGCCAGGCTGTCGATCACCGCGATGTCCGCGCGCTTTCCGGGTGCGATCAGGCCGCGATCCTTGAGGCCAAAGGCCTCGGCCGCCGACAGGCTGGCCGCGCGATAGACCGCCAGAGGCGGTGCGCCCTGTGCGATGGCCCAGCGGATCATGTGATCGAGGTGACCATGTTCGGCGATGTCGAGCGGATTGCGATCATCCGTGCACAGGCACAGATAGGGCGACAGCCGCTCGGTGAGCAGCGGCCAGAGCGCCGCCAGGTCCTTTGAAACCGACCCCTCGCGGATCAGCACGCGCATGCCCTTGCGCAGCTTCTCCATCGCCTCGTCCGCGGTCGTCGCCTCATGCTCGGTGCGGATGCCCGCGGCGATATAGCCATTCAGATCGACCCCGCTCAGCAGCGGCGCATGGCCATCGACATGGCGGCCATGGAATGCCTCGAGCTTTGCCATGCAGCCGGGGTCGCGCATCAGGACGCCGGGAAAGTTCATGAACTCCGCAAGCCCGATGACGCGCGGATGGTCCATCAATGGCACAAGATCGGCCGCCTCCAGGCGGGCACCCGCAGTTTCCATATGGGTGGAGGGCACGCATGAGGACAGCTGCACCCGGATGTCCATGAGCGTTCGGGAACTGGCACGCAGGAAATAGTCAATCCCGGCGAGGCCACAGACATTGGCGATCTCGTGCGGATCGCAGATCGCGGTGGTGATGCCGCGCGGCAGGACGCATCGATCAAACTCGAAGGGTGTGACCAGCGAGGATTCGATGTGAAGGTGCGTGTCGATGAACCCGGGTACCAGGACGCGGCCCGCTACACTGATCTCGCGCCTGCCCCGGTAGGTGCCGAAGGTGCCGACGATCATGTCACCGCAGATTGCCACGTCGGTTTCGACCAGTTCGCCCGTGATCAGATCGAACATCCGGCCGCCCTTCAGCACCAGATCGGCGGGGGTTTCGCCACGGCCCTGAGCGATGCGTTCGGAAACGGGGGCGGCAAGCGTCATGATGGAACCCCTGGCGGTTGACACGGGCATCCTGACGGAAAAGCCCGCCGATGCCAGCCCCATCCGATCCTTTCAAGGAGTGAAATTGCTCGCCAGCAGGTCGAGGATTCCACCAGTGCCGCTGCACATGTCCGCACCAGAACGCCGGCGCGGCACATCCCGACCCGGGTCGGGTGATGGAAGACCTCGCCATGCCGTTGCCTCCACCACAAGACATGCCGGGAAAGCCCGCAGGATCAGGGGCTTTGCCGGAGTGACATCTGTTCTGCCGCGATTTCTTCATGGAAGGCCGGAGCTTAAATTGCACTTGGCGCGGCGATATGGAACACAGCGCCTATGCGTCCCCTGCGTGGCATCCTGCTCAAGCTCGGCGCCGTCGTCGTGTTCATCGTGATGGCGGCGTTGATCAAATCCGTTTCCGCCCGTGTGCCCCCCGGCGAGACGGTGTTCTTCCGCTCCTTCTTTGCCATTCCGGTGATCGTGGCATGGCTCGCGTGGCATGGAGAGCTTGCCACAGGGTTCCGCGTCGTGAACCCGCTGGCGCATTTCTGGCGCGGTCTGGTTGGTACGATGGCGATGGGGCTGGGCTTTGCGGGCCTTGCCTTCCTGCCGCTTCCCGAGGTCACGGCACTGGGCTATGCCGCGCCCCTGCTGACGGTCGTATTCGCCGCCATGTTCCTGGGCGAGGACGTGCGCACCTTCCGCATCTCGATGGTGATCCTTGGCATGATCGGGGTGTTGATCGTGCTTGCACCTCGCCTGACGCTGATCTCGGGCGAAACCGTGCGCGCCACCGAGGCCTTCGGGGCCCTGCTGGTTCTGGGCGGCGCCGTCTTTGCGGCGCTTGCACAGGTTTTCATCCGAAAGCTGGTGCAGACCGAGGCGACATCGGCCATCGTCTTCTGGTTCTCGCTGACGGCATCGGGTCTGGCCCTGGTGACACTGCCTTTCGGCTGGGTCTGGCCGACCCCGGCCGAGGCGGCAATCCTGGTGACTTGCGGGCTGATGGGTGGCGTCGGTCAGATCATGCTGACATCGGCATACCGGTACGCCGATGCCTCGGTCGTGGCACCCTTCGACTACGCCTCGATGATCTTCGCGCTCGCCATCGGCTACTGGGCCTTCGGCGAGGTACCGACACGCACGATGCTCGGTGGCGCAGCGCTCGTGATCCTCGCAGGTGTTCTGATCATCTGGCGCGAACGGCGGCTGGGCCTGGAACGCGCGCGGCAACGCAAGGCGATGACGCCGCAATAGGCCGCCTGCCCCCGCTGCCTGCGCCTTTCGGACGCAATCGACCCGACCTTGCCTTGACAGACCGCTGCCCGTCTTACAGGTAAAGGGCGCATGGCGGCCCGCATAATGACGGGCCGCCTGACTTTATCTGACGGATAGCGAGAGAGCGGTTTGCCGATGTCCCTTGCCCTGATCGCGGCACTGCCCTTCATCGGGGCGCTTCTGCCCGGCCTCATGATCCGCGCCGGGCGCAACGCCTGCGCAATCGCTGCCGGATCGGCCACGACGCTCGCATTGATCCTGCTGGGTCTGAATGCACCGGCGATATTTCGCGGCGAGGTGATCCAGTGGCGGGCAGAATGGCTGCCCGGGCTGGGTCTGAACGCCAACTTCTTTCTCGATGGGCTTGGCCTGCTGTTCGCGGGGCTGATCCTGGGGATTGGCCTTCTGATCATCCTCTATGCCCGCTTCTACCTGTCGAAATCCGACCCGATGGGGCAGTTCTACACCTATCTCATGCTGTTCCAGGGCGCGATGGTCGGCATCGTCCTGTCCGACAACATCCTTTTGCTGCTGATCTTCTGGGAACTGACCTCGCTGTCGTCGTTCCTGTTGATCGGCTACTGGAAGCACCTGCCCGAAGGTCGACAGGGCGCGCGCATGGCACTTACCGTGACGGGGTCGGGCGGACTTGCGATGATTGCCGGCATGCTGATCCTGGGAAACATCGCAGGGTCTTACGACCTGTCGGTGATCCTGACGCAGAAGGAGCTTATTCAGGCGTCGGAATGGTATCTGCCCGCGCTCATCCTGATCCTGCTGGGGTGCTTCACCAAATCGGCACAGTTCCCGTTCCATTTCTGGCTGCCGCACGCCATGGCCGCGCCCACACCCGTGTCGGCCTACCTGCATTCGGCCACGATGGTGAAAGCCGGCCTGTTCCTGATGGCGCGGATGTGGCCGGTTCTGGCGGGGACCGAGGCATGGTTCCTGATCGTTTCGACGGCCGGGCTGATCACCATGGTGCTGGGTGCCAAGATCGCCATCTTCAAGGACGACCTGAAGGCGCTGCTCGCATTCTCGACGGTCAGCCATCTTGGACTGATCACCATGCTGCTGGGTCTGGGCACGCCCGAGGCGGCGGTGGTTGCCGTGTTCCACATCATCAACCATGCAACATTCAAGGCCGCGCTCTTCATGTCCGCGGGCATCGTCGACCACGAGGCACATACCCGAGACATCAGGCGCCTCGGCGGCCTGCGCGGCCTGATGCCCATCACCTTCACGATCGTCTGCATCGCGGCACTTTCAATGGCAGGTATCCCGCCGCTCAACGGCTTCCTGTCCAAGGAAATGATGCTCGAGGAAACCGTCCACACGCTTTGGTGGAACTCGCCCTGGCTGTTGCCTGCACTCGCTACCGTCGGTGCAATGTTCTCGGTCGCCTACAGCTTCCGACTGATTGCGCATGTGTTCCTCGGGCCGCAACGCGATGACTATCCCCACCACCCGCATGATCCGGGCTTCGGAATGTGGGCGGCGCCCGCGCTGCTTGCGGTTCTGGTGGTTCTGATTGGCCTTTTCCCGATGACCATGACCGGCGACCTTGTGAAGGTCGTCGCCGGAGCCGTGACTGGCGAGGACATCGCTGTGAAGATCTATCACTGGCACGGGCTCGTGCCGGCCCTGTTCCTGTCGATCTTTGCTGTCGGGGCGGGCCTGATGATCCTTGGACTGCACCGGCCGCTTGCCGACCTGTGGAACCGCACCCCGCGGCCCGAGGCCAAGGCCATCTTCGATGCCGTCGTCGAGCCGCTTGCAACCCTGTCGCGCCAGACGACGGATGCACTGCATGACGGGCGGCTGACCAAGTATCTGGCCATCGCCACGATCGCAATCGTGGCGGCGGGTGCATTTGCCTTTCTCGGAGCGCCGCACCTGCCCGGCACGCGGACGATGACACCGGTGCCAGCGGTGACCGCGGTAGGCTGGGCCCTTCTGACGGGCACGTCGCTGGCACTGTTCGCATTCCATCGCAACCGGCTGCTTACACTGGTTCTCGTCGGTGTCGTGGGCCTCATGGTATCGGTGGGCTTTGCCTATTTCTCCGCCCCCGACCTGGCGCTGACGCAGATAACGGTCGAGGTCGCGACCATCGTCCTGCTGCTGCTGGCGCTGAACTTCCTGCCCAAGCACACACCGGTCGAAAGCTCGCAGGCACGACGCCTGCGTGACGGCGGCATCGCGACCGTCGCGGGCGTGGCGGTGGCGGCACTTGCCTATGCGCTGATGACGCGCGACTTCGCCTTCCCGACAATCTCGGACTACCATCTGGCGAACTCCAAGCCTGGCGGTGGCGGCACCAACGTGGTGAACGTGATCCTTGTCGACTTCCGCGGCTACGACACCTTTGGCGAGATCATCGTGCTGGGGATCGCGGCACTCGGGATATTCGCGCTGACAGAGACGCTGCTGCGCCCGGGGCCGGCGAACGACCGGCTGCTGGCCTGGGTGCCGGACCAAAGGCGCGCGGGCGACCGCCACCCGCTGATGATGGTGGTTGCCACACGACTGATGCTGCCGATCGCGCTGATGGTTGGCGTCTACATCTTCCTGCGCGGCCATAACCAGCCGGGCGGCGGGTTCATCGCCGGGCTTGTCGTTTCGATCGCGCTTGTCATGCAGTACATGGCGAGCGGCTTTGCCTGGACACAGGCGCGCCAGCGCATCGACTATCATGCGGTGATCGGTGCCGGGGTGCTGACGGCCGGGGCATGCGGGATCGGCGCGTGGTTCTCCGGCACACCCTTCCTCACCTCGGCATTCGGCTACGTGAACCTGCCGCCGCTGGAAGAGTTCGAGCTTGCAACGGCGATGATCTTTGACACCGGCGTGTTCCTCTGCGTCGTCGGGGCGGTGATGCTGGCTCTTGCCTCGCTTTCGCGCCTGGCCATACGCGCGGGCGAAACGGTGAACGTGAAGCCCTTCGAGATCGACCCCTCGGCGGGGCGGAAGGCAGAGGTCTGACATGGAAGCACTGATCGCCTCCGCCATCGGCATCATGACCGCGTCGGGTGTCTATCTGATCCTCCGCAAACGCACCTTTCCGGTGATCGTCGGGCTGGCCATGCTGACCTATGCGGTCAACGTGTTCCTGTTCATAACCGGCAGGCTTGCGATCAACTTGCCCCCTGTCATCGACTATGCAGCACCGGGATACACCGACCCGCTGCCGCAGGCACTGGTCCTGACGGCCATCGTGATCTCGTTCGGGATGACTGCCGTGATCGTGATGATGGCGCTCGGGGCTTTCCTCGAAAAGGGCGACGACCGGGTGGATATGGACGAAACCGGCACCGATGGACCGGAGGCCGGCAAATGAACCACTGGATCATTGCGCCCGTGGTACTGCCCGCAATGGTGGCACCGCTGATCGTGCTGGCGATGCGGCATGACCTGTTGCTGCAACGTGTGTTCTCGGTAGCGGCAACCGTGGCGCTCGTGCTGATCTCCGGCGGGCTGCTGTGGATGGCATCGCACAATCCCCCGATGGTCTATTTCCTGGGCGACTGGCCTGCCCCCTTCGGCATCGTCCTGGTGCTGGACCGCCTGTCGGCGGTGATGGTTGCCCTGACGGCTGTCCTGGCGCTGATCGTGCAGCTTTATGCCATCGGCACCGGATGGGACGCGCGGGGGCGGCATTTCCACTCGCTGTGGCAGTTTCAGCTGATGGGGATCTGCGGCGCCTTCCTGACTGGTGACGCCTTCAACCTGTTCGTGTTCTTCGAGGTGCTGCTCATCGCCAGCTACGGGCTGATGATCCATGGCGGCGGGCGTGACCGCTTGCGGGCGGGGGTGCAGTATATCGGCTACAATCTGGTTGGCTCGACGCTGTTCCTGTTCGCTCTCGGTTCGGTCTATGCGGTGACCGGTACGCTGAACATGGCCGACATTGCCGTCAAGGTGGCGGCCCTGCCCGAAGGCGACACGGCGCTGCTGCGCGTTGCGGCGATCCTTCTGATCCTCGTTTTCGCCATCAAGGGCGCACTTGTCCCGCTGCAGTTCTGGCTGCCTGGCACCTATGCCAACGCGCCGGGGCCGGTGGCCGCGCTTTTCGCCATCAT
The DNA here is from genome assembly GCA_019454225.1 of Paracoccaceae bacterium. NCBI lineage: Bacteria > Pseudomonadati > Pseudomonadota > Alphaproteobacteria > Rhodobacterales > Paracoccaceae > Paracoccaceae bacterium. The sequence goes on from CP075370.1 coordinate 245,621, forward strand.
GACCAAGGTCGGCGCCTATGCGATCATCCGCATGTACACGCTGGCGTTCCCGCCCGACACACCTGCAACCGGCACGCTGTTCGCCGACCTGCTGATGCCCGCCGCCCTGATCACCCTTGCCATTGGCGCGATCGGTGTGATCGGTGCCACGGGCCTTGCCCGGCAGGCTGCGTTTGCCGCTGTCGCCTCGATGGGCACGCTGTTCATCGCGGTGGCCACCTTTACACCTCAGGGCACGGCGGCGGCGCTGTATTACCTGATCCATTCCACCCTGGCAGGCGCGGCGCTGTTCCTGATTGTGGACATGGTGATCTCGCGCCGCGGCACGGACCAGTCAGTCACCGCGCTGCCCCCGATTCCGCAGAACGGGCTCTTGGCGGCACTGTTCTTTGCCGCCGCGATCGCGATGGCGGGGATGCCGCCACTGTCAGGCTTCCTGGGCAAGCTTCTGGTGATGGACGCCACGCGGGCAAGCGGGATGGTCGTGATCTGGTCTGTGATCCTGGTCACCTCGCTCATCACCATCATGGGTTTCGGTCGGACCGGTTCGACGGTGTTCTGGAAGGCCCATGCGAGCCCGGCCGATCATGTCGACCACCCGACGGAGGGCCTGGCCGTCACCTGCATCTTCGCGCTGCTGGCGTGCCTCGTTCTGATGACCGTGCTTGCCGGACAGATTGACATTTTCCTGAACGCCACGGCAGCCGAACTGTATGATCGCGCGGCCTACATCGAAGCGGTCTTGGCACGCGCGGCAGAGGGGGGTTGATATGCTGAAACGCCTGTTCCCGCATCCCTATCTGACGGTCCTGCTGATTATCACCTGGATGCTCCTGGTGAATGGCACCAAGCTGGGCAGCCTTGTCTTTGCTGTCATACTCGGCATCGTGATTCCGCTGCTGACCTCGCCCTACTGGCCGAACGCACCACGCCTGCGGAACATCCCGGCGATCATCGACTACGTCATGATCGTGCTTTGGGACATCGTGGTGTCGAACGTCGTGGTCGCGCGGATCGTGCTGTTCAAGCCGAACGGCCGCCTGCAGCCGGCATGGGTCACAATCCCGCTGGACCTGCGCACCCCCGAGGCCATCACGGTTCTTGCGGGCACCATTACCATGACACCTGGCACCGTGACCGCCGACATGTCGGGCTGCGGGCGGGCGCTTCTGGTGCACTGCCTGCACGCCCCTGATCCGGACTCGGTCCGGGACGGGATCAAGGACCGCTATGAGACACGGCTGAAGAGGATCTTCGAATGACGGTCATGGGCGCCGCGCTGACGTTTTCCTTTGCCTGCTTCGGTCTTGGCCTGTTGATGAACCTGTGGCGCATCTTTCGCGCACCGGGCGTGCCGGACCGCATTCTTGCGCTCGACACGATGGTGATCAACGTGATCGCGCTGATCATCCTCTACGGCATCTCTGCCGGGTCGGGCGTGTATTTCGAGGCTGCGATGCTGTTCGCCATGACGGGCTTCGTTTCTACCGTGGCCTATGCGAAGTTCATCCTGCGCGGCGACATCATCGAGTGAGGGCGCAGAGATGAATCCGGCCTGGGAATACGCGATCGCGGCGCTGCTGGTGGCAGCGGGCGTCTTTGGCCTTGTGGGCTCATTCGGGCTCATCAAGCTGCCCGACACGATGACGCGCCTGCATGCTCCGACAAAGGCAACCACGCTGGGGGTGGGCGGCGTGCTGATCGCTTCGATGGCCTATTTCTGGGCGGCCGAGGGCAAGGTGTCGTGGCACGAGCTGATGATCACGATGTTCCTGTTCCTGACCGCACCGATCACCGCGAACCTGATCGCCAAGGCCCAGATCCATCGCACGAAGATGGAGGATCAGCTGCCCCCAACAGGCACCGGACGTTCCTGGGCCACCTTCGACCCCGAGGCGGCGTCTGCCGTGGACGACGGCAAGGAAGCGCCGCGCTGATTTGACCGTAAGGTCAAAAATCTTGCTACGCCGCCCTTGCGCGAATGGCGCAGCCCGTGCGAACTTCACGGCCATCCCCATCCCCGCAGGGGCAGGCCATGCAGACCGAAACCGTTTCACGCACACACCTGCCTCAGGTTTCTGCGCACCATCATGCCCGAAACCCGGGCATGGAGCTTGATCTCGACTGGGTGGCGACGGTTCAGGCGAACACTTCGGCCATCGAGCGCCGCACTGCAACGCTGCCCGGCCGCCGCTCGGTCAAGAAGGAGTGGCAGGCGGCATGGTTGCTCAAGGCAATCAGCCTGATCGACCTGACGACGCTGTCGGGGGACGACACGCCGGGCCGGGTACGTCGGCTGTGTGCAAAGGCACGCCAACCGGTATCGCCCGGCATGCTTGACCGGCTTGGCCTGGCGGGCCTGACCGTCGGCGCCGTCTGCGTCTATCATGACATGGTCGAGACCGCTGTCCGTGCCCTGGAAGGGACGGCAATCCCGGTGGCCGCGGTCTCGACGGGTTTTCCGGCCGGGTTGTCCCCCTATCGTCTGCGGCTCGCCGAGATCGGCGAGAGCGTGAAGGCGGGCGCCCGAGAGATCGACATCGTGATCTCGCGCCGCCATGTGCTGACACAGAACTGGCATGCTCTCTACGACGAGATGCGTGAAATGCGTGAGGCCTGCGGGTCCGCGCATGTAAAGGCGATCCTGGCAACAGGTGAGCTTGGCACGCTGCGCAATGTGGCCCGCGCCAGCCTGGTGTGCATGATGGGGGGCGCCGATTTCATCAAGACATCAACCGGCAAGGAAGCGGTGAATGCCACGTTGCCGGTCAGCCTGACAATGATCCGCGCGATCCGCGACTATCAGGACAGGACCGGCATGAAGGTGGGATACAAACCTGCAGGCGGCATAGCCAAGGCAAAGGACGCACTTCTTTACCTTTCACTGATGCGTGATGAACTGGGCCTGCCATGGTGCCAGCCCGACTTGTTCCGCTTCGGCGCATCCAGCCTTCTGGGCGACATCGAACGTCAACTGGAACATCACCTGACGGGAACCTATTCGGCAGCGCACCGCCATGCGATGGGGTAGCGTCCGACCCGGGCCGACTTCGGAGGTTGCCGGACCGCGCAAGAGTTCTCAGCCAAGACATGACAGCGAGACGGGGCCGACATGACGATCCGCGACATCTTCGACAGCCTGGCCTACGGTCCCGCCCCCGAAGGCGCGACCGAGGCAATGGCCTGGCTGGACCGTCATGGCCGCCGTTTCGGCCACTGGATCGATGGCGCGTTCACGGCACCGGGCGACACCTTCGCCACCCGGAACCCTGCGACGGGAACCGACCTTGCCGAGGTGACGCAGGGCACCGTTGACGATGTCGGCCGCGCAGTGGCGGCAGCCCGCCGCGCCCAGCCGAAATGGGCGCGTCTCGCTCCGCATGCCCGTGCAAGATATCTGTACGCCCTGGGTCGGCTGGTGCAGAAGCACAGCCGCCTTCTTGCCGTTCTGGAAACGCTGGACAACGGCAAGCCCATCCGCGAAAGCCGCGACATCGACGTGCCGCTTGTCGCACGGCATTTCGGATACCACGCAGGCATGGCGCAGCTTCTGCCGGACGCTTTCCGGGGCATGGCGCCGCATGGTGTCTGCGCGGCTGTGATACCCTGGAACTTTCCGCTTCTGATGCTGGCCTGGAAGGTCGCGCCCGCATTAGCCGCCGGCAACACAGTCGTCCTGAAGCCTGCTGAGTGGACACCGCTGACGGCCCTTCTGTTCGCCGAAATGAGCCGAGAGGCCGGGTTGCCGAAGGGTGTGCTGAACATCGTCACGGGTGACGGCGCGACGGGTGCGGAACTGGTCAACGCGCCGGTGGACAAGGTCGCCTTTACGGGCTCGACCGATGTCGGGCGCCTGATCCGCGCGGCTACAGCCGGAACAGGCAAGGCCCTCACGCTCGAACTGGGTGGCAAGTCGCCCTACATCGTTTTCGATGACGCCGATCTCGACTCGGCAGTCGAGGGACTGGTGGACGCGATCTGGTTCAACGGCGGCCAGGTCTGCTGCGCGGGTTCGCGCCTTCTGGTTCAGGAAGGGGTCGCGGAACGTTTCCACCTCAAGCTGAGACGCCGCATGGACGGCCTGCGCATCGGCGATCCGCTGGACAAGTGCATCGACGTCGGCGCGGTTGTTCACCTCGAACAGCGGGCGCGCATCGCAGCGATGGTCGATGCCAATTCGGAAGGTGAGACCCATCGGGCCACCGGCACGCTGCCACCGACGGGATGCTACTATCCGCCAACGCTGATCTCCGGCCTGTCGCCTGCCAATCCGCTGATGCAGGAAGAGATATTCGGCCCGGTGCTGGTATCCTCGACCTTCCGCACTCCGGAAGAGGCGGTGGCGATGGCCAACAACACACGCTATGGCCTTGCCGCCAGCATCTGGACCGAGAACGTGAACCTCGCACTCGACATGGCGCCCAAACTTCGGGCGGGCGTCGTCTGGATCAATGCGACAAACCTGTTTGATGCCGCTGCCGGGTTCGGCGGGGTGAAGGAGTCGGGTTTCGGCCGCGAGGGCGGATGGGAAGGCATGCTCGCGTACCTGCGCCCCGGCGCCAGTACAAAGCCGTTGAAGCCCCTGGCCGCCGCACCCGAACCGCGTGACCCGCAGACACCCACGATGGATCGCACCGCAAAGCTGTTCGTCGGGGGAAAGCAGGTCCGGCCTGATGGCGGACATTCACGTGCGATCTGGTCGCCGCGCGGCAGGCTTCTGGGTCACGCAGGCATTGGCAACCGCAAGGACATCCGGAACGCTGTCGAGGCCGCACAGGCGGCCAAGGGTTGGGCCAGAGCCACAGCCTGGAATCGTGCGCAGGTGCTGTACTACATCGCCGAGAACCTCTCTGCCCGGGCCGACGAGTTTGCAGCGCGCCTGTCGGATCTGACGGGACGACAGGGAAGGGCCGAGGTGGACGCCGCTATCGAACACCTGTTCACATTTGCAGCCCTTGCCGACAAGTTCGATGGTGCAGCCCGCGCAGTGCCCATGCGCGGCATGGCGCTTGCCCTGAACGAACCGGCGGGCGTCATCGGCATTGTCGCGCCCGACGATGCGCCGCTGCTGGGACTGGTGGCTCTGGTCGCGCCCGCGATCGCGATGGGCAATACCGTGGTGGCCGTGCCATCGGAACCGTTCCCACTGGCGGCGACGGACCTCTATCAGGTCCTTGAAACCTCGGATGTGCCGCCGGGCGTTGTGAACATCATCACGGGACGGCATTCTGAGCTCGCCGATACGCTGGCGCGGCACCTCGATGTCGACGCGGTCTGGTGCTTTTCGTCGACGGACCTGTCAGGCACGGTCGAACGGCATGCCGCCGGCAACCTGAAGCGAACCTGGGTCAACAACGGTCGGTCAACGGACTGGGCCGCCCTCGACCCCCGTATTGCATTGCGGCAGGCGACGGCCGTCAAGACGGTGTGGGTGCCCTACGGTGAATAGGTGTTACTGTTTGGGTTTGTCGTCGTAGTCCGTCCGCAGGATCCGGTGCGCGTTGCCGTCAGGATCATCGAACTGGCCCTTGCGCAGGGCCCAGAAGAACGCGGCGAGCCCCACTCCGCCCAGGAAGAGTGACACGGGGATCAGGATCGTGAGAATCTCCATCAGCGCAGCCTCAGCGCGTTCAGCGAGACGGTGATGGACGACAACGACATCGCAAGGGCTGCCAGCAGCGGCGTCGCCAGCCCGATCAGAGCCACCGGCACCGCGACCACGTTATAGGCTGCCGAGAGCGCAAAGTTTTCGCGGATGCGACGAACCGATTGGCGCGCGATGCGCAGCGCGTCAGAGATCGGCGCCAGATCGCGGCCAAGAAGTACGATGTCCGACGCGGTCCGTGCCGCGTCGAGCGCCGAGGCGGGCGAAATCGAGACATGGGCGAGTGCAAGCGCGCCCGTGTCGTTCAGACCATCGCCCACCATCAGCACCCGTGCCCCGGCATCGCGCAACGCGGCGACAAACGCTGCTTTCTCGGCCGGCAGGATGCCCGCGTGCCACTCGCGAATGCCCAGTCGTTCGGCGAGATCGGCGACAGGCCCCGATGCATCGCCCGAAAGCAGCACCACACGCATGCCCTGCTTCAGCAACCCGGCCACGACGGCCTCGGCGCCCGGGCGCAGGCGATCCGCAAACGCGATTGCGTGCGGTGTCCGGTCACCAAGGCAAAGGTAGGTCGCAGTCACGCCGATGGGGGTGCCCCCGCACCACTCGGCACGGCCAAGCCGAACCCTCCGTCCGGCCCATACCCCCTCGATCCCGTGGCCGGGAACCTCGCGCAGGTCCGCCACGGTCACCGGCGGCACGCCGGCCCGACGGGCCGCCGCGGCAAGCGCCACGGCAAGCGGATGCGATGACCCCGCGGCCAGCGCGGCGGCGATTGCAAGCTCTTGCTGCGGCAGATCCGACAGGCCCAGCGGTTCGGGCGCGCCCATGGTCAGCGTTCCGGTCTTGTCGAACACCACGGTATCGACCTCGGCAAGCCGCTCAAGCGCCGTGCCATGCTTGATGAGCAGGCCCTTGCGGAACAGCTTGCCGGAAGCCGCCGTGATCACGGCGGGCACTGCCAACCCAAGGGCACAGGGGCAGGTAATGATCAGGACGGCTGCCGAGATGTTCACGGCAATGCGCACATCACCCCCGGTCAGCCACAGCCACGCGCCGAATGCCGAGAAGCTGACCAGATGCACCAGCGGCGAATAGGCCCGCGCCGCGCGTTCGGCAAGCGAGGTGTATCGCGTGCGGGCGGCCTCGGCCACCGCCACAAGATCGGCCATGCGATGCAGCGAACTGTCACGACCTGCCGCCACGACACGCACAACCAGCGGTCCGGTCAGGTTCACCTCTCCCGCTGCCACAGCCATGCCGGGCCCGGCAAATGCGGGAAGGCTTTCGCCGGTCAGGAGCGAGCGGTCCAGCTCGGACGTGCCGCCTTCGACAACACCGTCCACCGGCATCCTGCCGCCGGGTCGCACCCTGATCAGATCGCCTATCGAAAGCTCCGCCACAGGTGTCTCAACCTCCGACCCGTCACGCAGCATCATGGCGCGCGGCACCTCAAGCGCCGCGAGTTCCTCCGCCGCCGACCGGGCCACGGCGCGGGTGCGGTGATCGAGATACCGCCCGCCCAGCAGAAAGAACGTCAGCATCACCGCAGCGTCGAAATAGGCGTGGTGGCCAGAGTGGATGGTCTCGTAGAGCGAGATCGACGAGGCAAGGATGATTGCGAGCGATATCGGCACATCCATGCCAAGCCGCCAGACCTTCAGCGAAGCCCATGCCGAACGAAAGAACGGCTGGCCTGCAAAGACGACCGTCGGCAGCGCGATGGCGGCGGATATCCAGTGGAACATGTCGCGGGTCGCGTCCTCGGCCCCGGACCAGACCGCGACGGACAGCAGCATGACGTTCATCATGGCGAAGAATGCCACGCCCATGCGCATCAGCAGATCGCGACCCTGACGGTCGGTCTCGGTGGCGCTCAGCAGCCCCGCGTCAAGCTCATGCGCCTCGTACCCGAGGTCAGCGATCGCCGCGATCAGCGAGGCAGGGGTCACACCTGCGTCGGCGTCGACGCTGACCCGCTTCATGCTCAGGTTCACGCGGGCCGATCGGATACCGGGCAGCGCCTCAAGACCGGGTTCCAGCGTCTGGATGCAGGCTGCGCAGTGCACGGCCGGCAGAGAGAAAACCATGCGGCCCGCCGCAGCGTAGGCGTGTGCCTGCCGTTCGGCCAGCGGCGAAGCCGCACAGGCCGGGCAGGCACTGAGACCGCCGCCTACGCCGATGTCTTCTGCCAGCGTCATGTCAGCCCCGCACACTCAGCGACAGGCGCTGACGGAATGCGGTTCCGTCTTCGGCCAGCGCCTCGACCCGAACCAGCCATTTGCCCGGCGCCAGGGGCAGATCGGCGTGGAATGCGCCCCCTTCACGCTGGAAGGCGGGGATCACGTCGTCGCGGGCCTCTGTCGCCCGACCGACCAGTACACTGAGCCCGGCAACCGGTGCGGGCAGACCGCCCGAATCCGTGAATCGGAGCGTCAGTACCCCCTCGCGGTATTCCTGTGTCAGGCGCCAGCCAAGCGCGATCTGGGCGTCCCGCGCGGCGTTCCAGCCCTGACTGGCGACATAGGAATTCTTGACCTCGATCCCGGGGAAGGTGCTGACTGCCTTCCAGGCCATGACAAGGTTGACGCCCACGATCACGGCGAATGCCCCGACCGTGATCACCGCCACATGGCGCCCCGTCAGCTTGCCCGTGTCAGCCATCTCAGTTCCCCCGTCCGTTGAAGATGGTGTCATGATGCACCCGATCCGTCGATCCAAGATCCTCGATCCACAGGCGCAAGGTGGTACGCGGTGCGCTTGCCGCCGGATCGTTCGGCCGGGCGATCACATAGACACGCTGTGTCTTGGTTTCGTTCGCGGGGACCAGAACCTTGAGCTCATCGGTGCCCTCAAGCGCGATTCGCAGTACCTCGTCCGACGTCAGCGAGATGTGGAAATACCGGTCGTCGCCGTGCTTGTTGCGCAGACGCAGATCATAGGTGTTGCGGACCGACCCATCGGACAACACGACATGGGTCGGATTGCGGACCGGTGTCACGTTCACGTCAATTTCCGTGCGCAGGAACAGTGCCACCACGAGGCCCAGTCCGACCCCCGCCCACAGCACAGTGTAGATGACGGTGCGCAGGCGAAAGACATGCTTCCAGACGGACTTGGGCTGGGCGCCTGCGCGTTCCGCCGTCTCGTCCGTCAGCGCCAGATAGTCGATCAGGCCACGTGGCTTGCCGATCCGGTCCATGACGTCGTTGCAGGCATCGATGCACAGTGCGCAAGTGATGCAGGCCAGCTGCTGACCGTTGCGTATGTCGATCCCCATCGGGCAGACGTTGACGCAGGCCATGCAGTCGATGCAGTCGCCCTGGGCTGTGTCCGGCGCGGCCTGCCCTTTCTTCAGCTTGCCGCGCGGCTCGCCCCGCCACTCACGATAGGCAACGGTGATCGTATCTTCGTCCATCATGGCGGCCTGGATGCGCGGCCAGGGGCATGCATAGATACAGACCTGTTCGCGGAAGAAGCCACCGAACAGGAAGGTGGTCAGCGTCAGGATTCCCATCGTGGTGTACGCGATCGGATGCGCGGCGCCCGTGACGAGGTCCCGAGCCAGCGTTGGCGCATCCGTGAAATAGAACACCCAGGCCCCACCCGTCGCCAGCCCGATCAACAGCCAGACGGTCCACTTCAGCCCATATTTCCGGACCTTCTCGGCATTCCATTTCTGATGGAAAAGCCGCAGCCGGGCATTGCGGTCGCCCTCGATCCAGCGTTCAACCAGGATGAACAGGTCGGTCCAGACCGTCTGCGGGCAGGCATAACCGCACCAGACCCGCCCCGCCGCCGACGTGAACAGGAACAGCCCGAGCCCTGCCATGATCAGAAGGCCGGCCACGAAATAGAACTCGTGAGGCCAGATCTCGACCATGAAGAAGAAGAAACGACGATGCGCCATGTCAACCAGAACGGCCTGGTCCGGCAGGTTCGGCCCGCGATCCCATCGGATCCATGGCGTCAGATAGTAGATACCCAGAGTGATACCCATCAGCCACCACTTCAACGTGCGAAAGCTGCCCTTCACCCGTCTGGGAAAGATCGGCTCACGCTTCGCGTAGAGTTGGTCGGACTGGCTATCGGTGGGCACAGCGGGACTCCGGGGATTCAATCTACCCTAGATTGGGTGAACTAGGCCGGATGGCATTGACCTGCATCAAACCGGCATCGTTGGTGCACCTTTTGCCATGCGACATTCCGCGCACATGTCCGGAGCATGCTTCGGAAAGCGAACGTCCGCCGTGGGCGGCGGACGCTGCACTCCTTCGGACAGAGGCTGCGGCGGGTGCGGCCGCAGGCAAGTTGTCACTCTGCGGGCGTATCCTCGCCGCCACCCAGACCATGCACATACACCGCGACCGAGCGAATGTCGGCCTCGGTCAGCCTCGTATCCCAGTTCGGCATCACACCGAAACGCGAGTAGGTCACAGTCTGCCGGATCTCCGCCTCGCTGCCACCATAAAGCCAGATCGCGTCATTCAGACGAGGTGCACCCAGGTCACGGTTGCCTTCGCCCGCGTCGCCATGACAGCTTGCACAGTTGTCCGCGAACAGCTGGTTGCCCGGTTCCGCCAGCGCCGCATCATGTTCCTGGCCCGACATCTGGCGCACGAACTGAACGAGCGACTCGATCTCGTCCTTTTCCAGAAGTTCGCCGAACTTGGGCATCTCGGAGTAGCGAGCACTGTCGCTCGTCGTGTTGCGGATGCCATAGGAGATGGTGGTGTGGATGTTCTCGATATCACCACCCCACAGCCAGTCGTCATCCAGCAGGTTCGGATAACCCGAGGCCTGAACACCTGCCGCGCCCGAACCGTGGCACTGTGCGCACCACGTGCGGAACACGGCGGCGCCTGCGTTCTGCGCGTATCCCAGCAGTTCGGGATCTGCGGCTATCTGGGTCAGTTCCACCTCCTCGACCCGCGCACGGATCGCGGCGTTCGCGTCGCTGAACCGCTGGATCTCGGCGGCGACATCGGCGCGGGTGGAATGACCAAGCACGCCTGGCGTTGCCTGTGTCAGCAACGGCCATGCCGGATATGCGATGGTGTAGCCCAGACCCCAGACGATCGTGGCATAGAAGATGTACAGCCACCACCGTGGCAGCGGGTTGTTGTATTCTTCGATGCCGTCCCAGGTGTGACCCGTGGTTTCCACCTCGCCGGGCTTCGCTGGCGGCTTCGGATGTGCGCTCATCTCTGCGCCTCCTTGTCATCGTTGCGGGCTGGCCGCGCGTCGTTGCGGAAGATCTGGTTTGCCGCCTCGTCGTGCCTGGCACGGCTGCCGGGTCGGAAAGCCCAGACCACGACACCCAGGAACATCGTGAACATCAGAAGAAGCGCCCAGCTGTCCGCGAGTTGCCGCAGGAAAGTGTAGGTTTCCATGGCAACCCCCTACCGGTTCGCGTCGGGGGTGAAGGTCGAGAAGTCGACCATCGTGCCCAGCACCTGAAGATAGGCAATCAGCGCGTCCATTTCGGTCGTCTGGGGTTGCCCGTCGAAGTTCCGCACGTTCACGGGCGCAAAGAAGGCTTCGGCGCCATAGCGCACCTCAAGCCCGCCATCGTCGAGGTCAGGGTTCGCCTGCGCCCGGAAATCGGCGATGGCATTCTGCATCATCTCGTCGCTGTAGGGCGTTCCCAGCAACCGGTGGGTCGACATCACGTCGCCGATGTATCGCCCGTCGATGACCCTATCCATCAGGAAGGCATAGGGAGGCATCACCGATTCCGGCACCACCGACTTGGGCGCCATCAGGTGGTCGCGGTGCCAGTCGTCGGAGTAGCGGTTGCCGACGCGGGCAAGGTCGGGGCCTGTCCGCTTCGAGCCCCACTGGAAGGGCCGGTCGTACATCGACTCGGCCGCCAGCGAGTAGTGGCCGTAGCGCTCGACCTCGTCGCGCATCGGGCGGATCATCTGGCTGTGGCAGACGTAGCAGCCCTCGCGGATATAGATGTCGCGCCCCGCCAGTTCGAGCGGCGTGTAGGGGCGGACCCCTTCGACCTTCTCGATCGTGTTCTCGAGGTAGAACAGCGGCGTGATCTGCACCAGCCCGCCGATGGTCACCACCAGGAACGACAGCACGAGCAAGAGCGTGGCGTGGGTCTCGATGGCCTTGTGTTTTTCCAGGATCGCCATTTCCGCGCCCCCCTTCACTCGGCAGGAACGGCCGCGCCGGCACCAACCCTTGCGGGTTGGGCGCGGACGGTCATCCACAGATTGTAGCACATGATGATCGCACCTGTGAGGTACAGCAGCCCGCCGATACCCCGCACGACATACATCGGATACTTGGCCACGACGGTATCGGCGAAGGCGTTCACCAAGAACCCGTTCGCATCGACTTCACGCCACATCAGCCCTTCCATGATGCCGGTCACCCACATCGCCGAGGCGTAGAGAACGATCCCGATGGTTGCGAGCCAGAAGTGCCAGCTGACCAGTCCAAGGCTGTACAGCTGCGGGCGGTTCCAGAGCCGGGGCGTCAGGAAGTACAGCGCGCCGAACGTGATCATGCCGTTCCAGCCAAGGGCACCCGAGTGCACGTGGCCGATGGTCCAGTCGGTGTAGTGCGACAGGCTGTTGACGGCCTTGATGCTCATCATCGGGCCTTCAAAGGTCGACATGCCGTAGAACCCGATCGACACCACCATCATGCGGATCACCGGATCGGTGCGCAGCTTGTCCCAGGCGCCGGACAGCGTCATCAGCCCGTTGATCATGCCGCCCCAGGACGGCATCCACAGGATGACCGAGAACACCATGCCCAGCGTCGAGGCCCAGTCGGGCAGTGCGGTATAGTGGAGGTGGTGCGGACCGGCCCAGATGTACAGGAAGATCAGCGCCCAGAAGTGGATGATCGACAGCTTGTAGCTGAACACCGGGCGCTCGGCCTGTTTCGGCACGAAGTAGTACATCATGCCAAGGAAGCCTGCGGTCAGGAAGAAGCCCACGGCATTGTGGCCATACCACCACTGGATCATTGCATCCTGCACGCCCGACCAGACCTGAACCGACTGCGACCCGAAGATCGACACGGGCACCGCCATGTTGTTCACGATGTGAAGCATCGCGATGGTCACGATGAAGGACAGCAGGAACCAGTTCGCGACGTAGATGTGCGGCTCCTTCCGCTTGATCAGCGTGCCGAAGAACACGGCAAGGAATGCCACCCAGACCACGGCGATCCAGATGTCGATGTACCACACGGTCTCGGCATATTCCTTGCTCTGTGTGCCACCCAGCACATAGGACGTCGCCGCGAGCACGATCATCAGCTGCCAGCCCCAGAACACGAACCAGGCCAGGTTCCCACCCCAAAGCCGAACCGCGCTTGTGCGCTGCACGATGTAGAAGGTGCTCATGATCAGGGCGTTGCCGCCGAAGGCAAAGATCACGGCGGAAGTGTGCAGCGGCCGCAGCCGACCAAAGTTCAGGATACCTTCGGCCCAGCCAAAGTTCAGTTGCGGAAAGGCAAGCTGGAAGGCGATCCACACACCCACCAGAAAGCCCACCACACCCCAGAAGGCGGTTGCGATGACGCCGGCGCGCACCACCCCGTCCATATATTCGTCCGCCCGCGCAGCGGCCTTTGGCTCGCCCATCCCACGCAGCACCCAGATGAATGTGGCGGCAGCCGCCAGCATCACCACCAGGGCGTTGACCAGATAGGCGGCATCACGCGCGTAGTTGGCCGCGATCGCGGCCAGAACCGCGATCAGGCCAAGCACGATCAGTTTCACGTAATCCCACATGCTTCGTCCCTTCGTTCCTGCCGCACCGCAGCCGGCTCGATTCTCTGAATCCTGACCGCAGCTTTCCCGACTGTAGCCGTCATCGCCCGATGCGTCCCTACTCTGCCTTGATCCACATCAACCCGCAGATGCGGCAGGATTGATCCCGGTCAATGCGTCACAAGGTGGCCTGTGGCATATTGGCCCTGTGGAGGTCCCACGGGGGATCAGAAAAACAGGAGGACATCATGGCCTACAGAACCATCCTGACCGTCGCCGCCGATGCTGCTCGGACCGAGCCGCTGGTCGGTGCGGCCGCTGGCGTTGCACGGGCCAATGACGGTCACCTTGATCTTCTGGCGCTCGGGATTGACCGGACACAGGTCGGATATGCCTACGTCGGGGCAGGCCCGATACTACTGCAGGTCGCGCTTGAACGGGCCGAGGCGGACGCCCGGGCGGTCGAACTGGCGTTGCGCAAGGCCGCGGAGGCGCAGGCACCGGGGCTTCGCTGGGCCGCCGACAGCGTTGTCGCGCAGCTTGGCGGGCTTGCGGATCTGATTGCCCTGCGCGCGCGATTTGCCGATCTGGTCATATTGCCGCGCCCCTATGGCGAGGGACGAGGCCCCGAGGACGAAGCGGTTGTCGAGGCAGCGCTCTTCGAAGGCCATGCACCCGTCCTGATCCTCCCCGAACCGTTGCGCGACAAGACGCCGGAAGGGCGGCGCATCGTGCTGGCATGGAACCAGAGCGCCGAGGCAATGGCCGCCACCAGGGCCGCGCTGCCGTTCCTAAGGGCGGCCGAGATGGTTTCGATCACCGTGGTCGACCCGCCCTCCCATGGCCCCGAACGCTCGGACCCCGGCGGATTGCTGTGCCAGATGCTTGTGCGTCATGGTGTCAAGGCCGAGGTGTCGGTTCTTGCCCGCACCATGCCGCAAGTTTCGGACGTGATCGCGCGGCATGCGCGCGACATGGATGCCGACATGATCGTCATGGGCGCCTATGGCCATTCCCGCCTGCGCGAGGCGATCCTGGGTGGTGCCACGCGGAACATGCTGACGGCCGCCGAGATACCCGTTCTGATGGCTCACTAGCCACGCCAGACTCCGGCTCCCTCCGCGCGTGTCGGGCCAAACCTCTGCGGTCACGGACGCGGCCCTGTCGTGTGATCGTCGGCGCCGCCTCTGGCGGGGTCCACCCGCCCGCCCGCACGACCTCGGCAAGCGCCGTGCGAGGCGGAGCCCGTTTCGGCCCCAGATCATGTCGGTCGCCCGATACGCCGAAGCGTCGCGGGCGGATGTGCGTGTCATCCGCAAGCCTGGCGATCAGCCCGCGCCATTGCAGGGGTTGGGCACGGCAGTGGCGGTCGTGGCGTCCATCGCCATGGCACGTCCGACCTGTGATGTCGAAGGGCTTGCCTGGCGCACCAGCGTAGCCAGGCCCGAGAACTGACCATCCGCTATCCCGGGCGGCCGAAAGGTCGGGTCGCGCCGATGCGCCAGCGCGCGGGCGGTGCACCGCGCCCACAATCAGGGGGGGCGTCGCATCTCTCGGTGACGAATTTGGGTTGCGCGCCCGCACGAAGTGAATATATTTACTTTGATATCAAACCACCGAGTGATCCGCAATGCGCCGAGCCGCGACCTGATGACCCTGACACATCTTGGCCGATGCGCCCGAGACCGGGGGCACCCTTGCCGGCGGACCGGGCTTCACCACCCTGCGCGACACCAGGCAAACCATAGCCAATAGGCGAGAAAGGCAGACACCATGACCGATGCTGTGACAGAGAGTGCCATCATGAAGGGCGTGATTCCCTATCTGGGGATCCCTGAAGCGGACAATGCCATCGCGTTCTACAAGACCGCCTTCGGAGCTGTTCTGATGGGCGAAATCGCGCGCGACGATCACGGCCTGATCATGAATGCGACGCTGGTGATCAATGGTGGCGCCCTTATGCTGATGGACCAGATGATGGGGCCGGACGAACCACCGGCCCGCACCGGGATCAACAACACGCTCCAGCTGGTCGTGGACGATGGTGACGCCTGGTGGGATCGCGCGGTCGCCGCCGGTTGCACCGTCACGCAGAGCTTCAAGCTTGAGTTCTGGGGTGATCGCTATGGGCGACTGCGTGACCCGTTCGGCCTTGACTGGGCGATCCTCGAACCGTCGGCTGCGGGTGCGGACAAGGTTGCCGGATGACATCGCGCGATCGCGTTCGCGGCGGCTCCGGTCTGCATGCAAACGGCAACTGACGGATGGGGCACAGATGGCCGCGGTGAAAACTGTTGGCGCGATCGGGCCTACGTGCCGGACCAGGGCGGCCGACGGTTCGGCCGACGCAGATCGAGGAGGGTGATATGACTGACGAGCAGCAGATGATTGCGGGCGCCTCCCGGCGCGTGGTGGATGCCGCACAGGCCGCCGCCGAAATGGCTGCGCTGCGCGCTGCCGAAAAGGCTCATACCCGGGCGGGCGACGCGCTGGCGGCGCAGCGTCGCAGGTTGCCGCTGGTCGAGGTCGACGGCGCCATCCTCTTCCAGGATGAGACCGGAACAAGAACGCTCGTCGACCTGTTCGAAGGGCGAAGCCAGCTCTTGCTGTATCACCACATGCTGCGACCTGCCGACGAACATCCCTGTCCTGGCTGCTCCATGATGGGCGACCAGATTCCACGCCTGGAACATTTGTGGGCGCGCGACACGACGCTTGCCTTCGCCGCCGCAGCACCCGTGGCCGAGTGCCGGACCTATCGTGCCCGTCTGGGCTGGCGGATGCCGTTCTACAGCGAGACAGCCGAGTTCCGGCAGATGCGCGGCGTCGGGACGGGTCATGCCTGGGACGTGTTCCTTCGCGACGGCGGACGGGCATTTGCCACCTACCAGACATCCGCACGCGGGTGCGAGATGCTCGGTTCGGTCTGGGGGCTGCTCGACATCTCGCCTCTCGGACGACAAGAGGACTGGGAGGACAGTCCCTCAGGCTCGCCCCAGACAGGTCCCTATCTCTGGTGGCGGCTGCACGACGAATACGCGGCTGATGCCGACATGTGACGGACAGCAGGTCGCTACCCGCCAGAACGGCCCGGCAGGTTGCGATAGGTGAACCGCGTCACGTCGCCCGACCAGCCCTGTCCGGTCAGGTCATGTGCCACCATTCCGACGAAGGCACCGGTAAAGCTTGCATGTTCGCCGCGCCCGCCCTCGTCCGAGATGAGCGCCGCGTCCAGTTCAGGCCCCACCAGGCCACCGTTCACGATGAACTGCTGGCGCGCGCGGTCGACGGTAACCCCGATGCGCACCGGCCCGTCCGGCACCGGGGCGCTGGCATGAAAGACAAGTCGGAACCGGTCGAAGTCGCCGAGGCAGGAAACGAGCGTCACGACACGCCGCCCTTCCTCACGGGTGAGAAGGGCCGCATGAAACTTGTGACGGTTGTAGTAGGTCGTCAGACCGATAGCCTGTTGCCAGCCGGGCGGATCGGCATCGAACGTCGCCTCTGCCTCATAGATGGCCTCTTCCTGGCGACGTGCGACAAGGGACTGTTCGAACCAGCTGCCAAGGGACTCGCGCCCCGTCATGCGCAGGCATGCCCCTGTCATGGTGAACAGCCGATCCGGAACGGGTGAGCGCAGCCACTGGAACTCGGGCGGCAGCGCCGGCCCCGAGAAGTCGTGGACAATCGGCGGGGTTTCGGTGCGGTCTGCGGCCAGTGGCAGCGCGACCGGCGGCAGCAGCCCACCATCCTTCAGCCAGAGCCAGCCGTCGCGCCACACCACCTCTGCAATGCCCGTCTCGCGGCCCATCTGGCAGGCGCGAACATCCGCGAGCGGACGACCGCACAGAAAGCTGTGCCAGTGCCGCCCGTCATGACCCTCGACATACTGCCCGTGACCGACACGCTGCAGCGCGTGATCGCGATCGAAGCGGGCCGTCATCAGGTGTTTCTGCGGATGCGTTTCGTAGGGTCCCCGGATGTCACGCGAACGGGCCATGGTCACCGCGTGGTCATACCCGGTGCCACCCTCGGCGACAGTCAGGTAGTACCAGCCGTCACGGCGGAACAGATGCGGCGCTTCGGTCAGGCCAAGGTCGGTGCCGGAATAGATTGTCGTCACGGGCCCGATCAGCCCCCGCACGGGATCCCATTCCTGGAGCTCGATCCCGTCGAAGCTGTCGTGTTTGGGGTTGCCGCCCGTGCCGCTGCCACGGTGGTTCCAGCGCATGTTGATGAACCACTTCCGACCGTCATCATCGTGGAACAGCGACGGATCGAAACCCGAGGAATTGACGTAGACCGGATCGGACCAGTCACCATCGACCGCGTCGCATGTGACAATGTAGTTGTGGCTGTCCTTGAACGCGCCATCGAGCCGTTTCACATCGGTGTAGACCAGCCAGAACCGTCCGTCGGCCCAGGACAGGCAGGGTGCCCAGATACCGCAACTGTCCGGGTTTCCGCGCATGTCAAGCTGAGCCGCCCGGCGCAACGGGCGGGACACCAGCCGCCAGTTCACCAGATCGCGGCTATGGTGGATCTGCACCCCCGGATACCACTCGAACGTCGAGGTTGCGATGTAGTAGTCCTCGCCCACCCGGCAGAAGCTTGGATCGGGGTTGAACCCCCGCAGGATCGGGTTCTGGGCGGTCATCTGGGCGCTCCGTCCACAAGTGTGTATGCTACGCTGTCCGCGACGACATTCCTGGAACGGCGGCCGCGCAGGTGCAGCGCCCGTCCGGGCCAGAAAGGTGAAGGATCGACAAGACCGGCGATCACGATACCGGGTCCGGACGTCAGCCGCACGCTCACATGCCCGACCTTCACCTCATCAGCGCCTTCGCATCGGCCGGCGGCATCGCGGCCGGTCTGGTGCAAGTGGTCTGCATCGTGACGAAGGCACCGGTCTCGCCCGATGTCAGGCAGGCCGTCATTACCTCGACCCCGTGCAGCGCCCGGTCGATAGAGCAGCGGGGGTCTCGCCCGGCCGCGATGGCCGCCGCCATGTCGGCAAGCCCTGCCGTGCGATAGTTGGCACGGCCCTGCGGATCGTTGGCCCGTCCAAGCGGATGGTCCCACGGGGCAACCACCGTCACGGAACCATCGCGCCCTGCAAGCTCTATCTGCCCGCCGAAGAAATTCGGGTCGGGCAGGTAGAGCGTACCCTCGGTGCCATAGAGCGACATATGCGTGCGCCGATGGTTCCAGACGTCCCAACTGGCCGAAAGCACAACAGTCGCCCCGTTTTGGAATTCCAGAAGCGCGTGGATGTTCGTCGGCGTCCGGACCGGGATGACCTCGCCCCTGCGCGGATCCGAAAGAATGGTGCGGGTGGGGCTGGCCGAAGATGTCAGCGCGCCAACCCGCCGCACCGGTCCAAGCAGGTTGATCAGGTTCGCAATGTAGTAGGGGCCCACGTCCAGCATCGGTCCGGCGCCTGGCAGGAAGAAGAAGTCGGGATTGGGGTGCCAATGTTCCATTCCGTGCGACATGACCGCCGCATCCCCCGCCGTGACCGTACCGATGCGACCCTCGTCGATCAGGGCGCGGGCCTGCTGGTGCGCCCCGCCGAGGAACGTGTCGGGTGCCGACCCGACCGTCACGCCCCGCTCGCGTGCCAGATCGCGCAGCGCGATCCCGTCAGCCATCGACAGGACCAGCGGTTTTTCCGAGTAGACATGCTTGCCCGCCTCGACCGCGCGGCGTGTGATGGAATAGTGCGCGTCCGGGACGGTCAGGTTGATCACCACATCGACGCCCGGATCGGCCAGAAGATGATCCACCGACTTCGCCGCCACCCCGAACTCTTCGGCCCGCGCGGTCGCCGCAGCCGGATTTGCATCGGCCACTGCACAGAGAGAAAGTCCATGGAACAGCGGTGCCAGCCGCAGGTAGGCGGCCGAAATGTTGCCGCATCCGATGATCCCGATACCGAGGTCATTCATGGTCAGAACCTTTTCGCGGCAGCGATCGACCGGATGGCAAAGCGCCGGTGATCCGATGGGTTGTCGTGCTCCATGACGAAGTGGCGGCAGCCTGCGGCCCGCAACTCCGCCATCAGGGCGGACCAGTCGACCGTACCGTCGCCCAGATCGGCCCAGCCGTCCTCGTCGACCTTCTCTCCCGCAGGTGCAATGTCCTTCACATGGGCGGCGGTGATGCGGTCGCCATGGCGCGCGATCCATTCCAGGGGATCGGCCCCGCCGCGGATCACCCAGGCCGCGTCGATCTCCCATTCCAGCATCGGACCACCCGCCAGTATCTCGGCCATCGGAATCATCCCGTCGGCGGTGGGGCGGAATTCGAAGTCGTGGTTGTGCCAGCCGAACCCGATCCCGGCGGCCCGGTACGGCGCGCCGGCGGCAGCAAGCCGTTCGCCGAACGCCCGCCACCCTGCGGCATCCGCCGGCCGGTCAGGCGCCGCGAGATAGGGGCAGTAGATCCGCTCGATCCCCAGAATGCGGACCAGCGCCAGAACCCTCGCCGGATCGTCCTCCAGCATCGGCAGGCCGAAGTGGGCGGTCGGCATGGCCAGCCGGGCGTCGGCCAGGCCGATGCGCAGCGCCTCGATGGCATCGCTGTCGGCAAGCAGCCCGCCATAACCTTCGACAGCTGCATATCCGGCCTCGGCCAGCATCGAGAGCGTGGCAGTCAGCGGCGGGAAGTTGCGCGAGGAATAGAGCTGATAGGAAAACATGCACTCTCCTTTCGGATCGGCCAACCGGGGCCGCGTGGGTGTATCTGTCGTTGCGTCCGGTGGCATCCTGCCGGATCAGACCCGGATCCCGGATCGCTGGTCGAACACCGAGGCGCTGGCAGGATCGAAGCCGAGGCGGATCGCGTCGCCGTGGCGCACCCGCGCCTGACCGTCCATCCGGAAGCGAAAGTCGGTTCCTGCAACACGGGTCCAGACCAGCGTGTCAGATCCCATCGGCTCGACAAGCTCGACCCGTGCGTCGGTCTGGTATGGCAGGCCGAGCGCTTGATCGCCCACCTCGACATGTTCGGGACGGATGCCAAAGCTTGCATCCGCCGCCCGCGCACCGTTGGCCCAGGGATAGCGGTCCATCGGGATGCGGACATCGCCGATCACGAAGGAACCGGCTTCGATCCGGCCTTCCAGGAAATTCATCTCGGGGCTGCCGATGAATCCCGCAACATATCGGTTCACCGGGCTGTTGTAGATCTCCATGGGCGGCCCAAGCTGCTGGATCACGCCACCCTTCATGATGGCGATGCGGTCGGCCAGGGTCATGGCCTCGACCTGATCATGGGTGACATAGATCATCGTGTTGCCCAGTTTCTGGTGCAGCCGCTTCAGTTCCACCCGAAGGTCGGCCCGCAGCTTGGCATCAAGGTTCGACAAGGGCTCGTCGAACAGGAACACATCAACGTCGCGCACCAGGGCCCGCCCGATGGCGACGCGCTGCCGCTGCCCGCCCGAAAGCGCACCGGGCTTGCGGTGCAGCAGAGGGCCGATCTGCAGGATTTCCGCAGCCCGTGCCACACGCCTCGCGATTTCCTCACGGCTCATCCGGGCGTTCTTGAGCCCGAACGACAGGTTCCCCTCGACCGTCATCTGCGGGTAGAGCGCATAGGACTGGAACACCATGCCGATCCCGCGCTTCGAAGGTTCCTCCCAGGTCACGTTGCGGCCGCCGATGAAGATCTGGCCGTCGGTCGCCTCCAGAAGTCCTGCGATGCAATTGAGCAGCGTCGATTTCCCGCAGCCCGAGGCACCGAGCAGAACCAGGAACTCGCCATCCGCTATCTCGATGTTCATCTTGTCCAGCACCGTGACGGCGCCAAATCTCAGAGTCAGGTCCTTGACGGTCACGGTCACGGGTCAGCCTTTCACCGCCCCCGCCGCGATGCCGCGGACGAAGAGCTTGCCGGATGCAAAGTAGATGATCAGGGGCACCAGGCCGGTCAGCAGCGTGGCGGCCATGTTGACGTTGTATTCCTTCACCCCCTGCACCGAGTTGACGATGTTGTTCAACTGCACCGTCATCGGATAGAGGCTGGGGCGCGTGTAAACCACTCCGAACAGGAAATCATTCCATATTCCAGTGACTTGCAGGATAATCGCGACCACGAAGATCGGCAGTGACATCGGCATCATGATGCGGAAGTAGATGCCCCAGAACCCCGCTCCATCCACCCGCGCGGCCTTGAACAGCTCTTCCGGCAGCGACGAGAAGTAGTTGCGGAACAGCAGCGTCAGGATCGGCATCCCGAATATTGTGTGCACCAGCACAAGCCCCCAGAGGCTGCCGTAGAGCCCCATGTCGCGCAGCAGGATGACCAGGGGGTAAAGCATCACCTGGTAGGGGATGAAGGCCCCGAAGATCAGGATGGTGAAGAAAACGTCGGCGCCCCTGAACCGCCAGTTGGCAAGCGCGTAGCCGTTGACCGAGGCAACCGCGATCGACAGCACCACCGACGGGATCAGGATCTGCACCGAGTTCCAGAATCCGCGCGAAAGCCCGTCGCAGTTCAACCCGGTGCAGGCGGTTGCCCAGGCCTTGACCCAGGGCTCGAAGGTGATCTCGACCGGAGGAGAAAAGATGTTGCCCATCCGGATCTCGGGCATGCCCTTCAGCGAGGTCACGACCATCACGTAGAGCGGCAGAAGATAGTAGACCGATACAAGGATCAGCGTGCCATAGAGAATGATGTTGCGGCGCGACAGGCGCCGCCTTGGGCGGGCACCACGAGGGCCATCAGGGTCGAGGTCAGCCATGCTTCTTGCCCCCGAACTCCAGATAGGCCCATGGGATCAGCACGATAAGCACCGACAGCAGCATCATGGTCGAGGCGGCAAAGCCCTGCCCGAGGTTCTGCGCAAGGAACATGTAGTCATAGACGTATTTTGCAGGCACCTCCGAGGCGTTCCCCGGTCCGCCGCTCGTCTGTGCGACGACAAGATCATAGAGCTTCACGATACCGCTCGCGATGATGACCAGCGTGGTCACAAAGACTGGCCGCATCATCGGGATCACGATGAACAGGTAGGTCTTCCATTTCGGAATCCCGTCCACCCGGGCAGCCTTCCAGATGTCATCGTCGATCCCGCGCAGGCCGGCGAGCATGAGGCACATGACAAAGCCGGTGCCCTGCCAGAGCCCCGCGATCAGCAAGCCGTAGATCACGATGTCCGCATTGTAGAGCGGATCGAAGGTGAACCCCTCCCACCCCATGCCGCGCACAACCGACTGGATGCCGAACTGCGGGTTCAGGATCCATTGCCACACAAGGCCCGTCACGATGAATGACAGGGCGAAGGGATAGAGAAGGATGGTGCGGAACGTATCCTCATACCGGATCTTCTGGTCCAGCAGCACCGCCAGCAGGAAACCGATCACCAGCGTGAAGATCAGCGAGAGCGCTCCGTAGATCAGGATGTTCTCGATCGACACCAGCCAGCGACTGGTCGTCCACAACCGCCTGTACTGGTCCAGGCCCACGAAGTCGGTCCGCGGCAGCAGGCGCGAATTGGTGAACGAATGCACGACGGTCCAGACCGTTCCGCCGACGAACACCACCAACGCCGTCAGGACCATCGGTATCGCCGCGATCTTGCCGTTCAGGTTTCGCAGCAGCGCAGGGGGGCGGCGGTCGTTCGCCATGCGGGGGATCTCCGTGGGATGGGGGCGGCCCTGCGTGGGCCGCCCCGGTGACGCGCGGGGAGGCGCACGTCAGTCGTTGCGGGCGATCTCGACCCACTTCGCGTGGGCGTCCGCAGCCGACATGCTCTGCGATTTCCAGAACTCGACCATCAGGTCGTTGAACTGGTTCTGCGTATCTGCCGTCCAGACCTGATCTGTCGACGGCAGGATATCGCCTTCCGCCAGGATCTTCAGGCCCTTCTTCATGCAGTCATTGGCGGCGTCCAGGTTCACGTCGCCCCGGATCGGCAAGGAGCCCTTCTTGAGGTTGAATGCCACCTGCGCGTCGGCCGAGACCATCACGGATGCCAGTGCCTTCTGCGCCTCTTCCTTAGCCGGGTCGCTCAGCTTCGGAAAGTAGAACGCATCGCCGCCGGTCGAAATCACCTCGTGTACGCCCATGCCCGGCAGGCAGCTATAGTCCTTGCCCGCCACGAGCCCGGCGATCTGGAACTCGCCCTGCGCCCAGTCGCCCATGATCTGACCGGCCGCCTCGCCCGAGATGACAAGGCTGGTCGCCTGGTTCCAGTCCTGCACGGTGGATTTCGCGGCCATGCCGCGGGCGGCTTCGATTGCCTCGAACACCGCCAGCCACTCGGGGCTGGCAGCGGCCTCCATGTCCTTTTCCACATTGACCTTCTTCCACAGGTCGATGCCACCGATGGCAACCTGCAGGGCACCCGCGGCCAGGTTCGACTGCCACGGCTGGTTGCCAAGGGCGAGCGGGATCTTGCCGGCGGCATCGACGGCGGGGGCAGAGGCCACGAACTCTGTCCAGTTGGTCGGCACCGGAAGCCCGAGATCCTCGTAAACCTTGTTCGAAAGCCACAGCCACTGGGGCGAGTGGATGTTGACCGGAACGCAATAGATCCGACCGTCCAAGGTGCAGCTGTCCAGCAGGCTGGCGGGATGGATGAAGTCTTTCCAGCCGTCGCGCTCTGCCACGTCGGTAAGATCCAGCATGAGCCCCGCCTCGACCAGTTCACGTGCCTGCTGGCCGTGGTTGAACTGGGTCGCCCCCATCGGATCGCCGCCGGTGATGCGGCTGATCATGATCGGTCGCGCAGTCCCGCCGCCGCCAGCGATCGCGCCATCGATCCATTTGTGGCCCGAGGCGTCGAAGGCCTTGGCAAACTCGGCGACAGCGGCAGCCTCGCCGCCCGACGTCCACCAGTGGGTGACCTCCAGATCCGTGGCGAAGGCAAGGCTCGGCAGGGCCGCCGACGCGAATAGCGCCGGAGCTAGTTTCAGGGTTCTCATGCGTTCCTCCCGTTTCTAAATCGTTATAGTGATTCCTATAACGTTATAGTTTTCTCGATCAAGACATCTTTTCGCTTGTGGAGAACTGTCGCTCGGGGTTTCTATGCGGCAAGAACCCACCCGGAATGGGCTGGAGCAAACCTGCTGGATCCCCGGATGCCGCGCTGCGGAAACCATCCCAAGATACTTCCCTGCAATCCATTCCTGGAAGCCGGGCGCCATGATCGTGTCGCGGTCGCAGCATCGCGGCGCCGCGCCGAATCGGTGCCGGGTGCCCCGAGATCGGACGCCGTCACATGATCGACCGCACCGACAATCCAGGTTCCGGCCCGACAAGCGATTCGCTGCCCGAGCGTCCGACGCTCAAGACACTGGCGGCGGCCACGGGCCTCGCCATCGCCACCGTCAGCCGCGCGCTGAAGGACGCGCCCGATATCGGGGGCGACACCAAGCAGCGCGTGCGCGAGGCGGCACGGCTGCTCGGCTATCGGCCGAACCGCGCCGGCGTGCGCCTGCGCACCGGCAAGACCAATGTCATCGCCCTTGTCCTTTCCGCCGAACCCGACGTGATGAACCATACCTCGCGGCTGATCTACTCGATTGCGGAGGCACTGCGGGGGACCGCCTATCACCTGATCGTCACGCCGTTCTTTCCCGAACAGGACCCGATGGAACCGGTCCGCTACATCGTCGAGACGGAAAGCGCGGACGGCATCATCCTGAACCAGACGCGGCCAGACGACCCGCGCATCCGCTACATGGCGGAACGCGGCTTTCCCTACGCCACGCATGGCCGCACCGACATGGGGATCGATCACCCCTTTTTCGATTTCGACAACGAAGCCTACGCCCGCATCGGCGTTGCCGCGCTTGTCGAGCGCCGTCGCCGGCGGTTGATGCTGATTCCGCCCCGGCGAGGACAGACCTTTGCCGGTCACATGATCGCGGGGTTTTCCGACGCGGCGGCGGAACTGGGGGTCACCTTTGAAGTCGCCGAGGGCATAACTTCCGACATGCCCGGCAAGGCCGTCGAAGAGGCCGTGCTGGACCGGATGCAAAGGATGCCCCGGCCCGATGGTTTTCTCGTCGGTTCGACCGTGGCTGCGATGGCCGCCATCGCCGGGGCCGAGCGCGCGGGCCTTGTGACAGGCCGTGACTTTGACCTGGTGGCGAAGGAAGCCATCGGGTTCCTGCACCGGTTCCGGCGCGACATCCTTGTCGTGCGTGAGGATGTCGGGCGCGCGGGCGGCTTTGTTGCCCGGGCACTGGTCAAGGCGATCGAGGCGCGCGACCGTGGTGGCCGTGGCACCGATGCCCCGGCCGATGGCCGGTTTCCACCCGGGTCGCAGGGGCTTGAAGTCCCGACACGGGTAGAGACTGCGGAAGACAGCAGCTTCTGATCAACCGCTGCGGCCCCTCAGGACGCAGAGATGTACCGGTCCAGCACCGCGGCCGTTCCGTCCGCCCAGATGTCGGCCAATGCGCGGGCAAATCCCTCGGCAAAGCGGGGATCGCGACCGAGGTCGCCATAGACCTTCGACATCGCCAGCCAGGCGCCGGGGTCGTGCCGTGCGGCGGCGGCGCGTTCGGTCAGCGCCGCCCAGTCGGGGTCATTGGGCGCGATTGCCCGGCCTGCCTCGTCCACGCCCGCGCAATAGCGGCACCACAAGGCCGACAGAAGGACAAGTCCCTCGGCGCCACGCCCCTGTGCCAGCGCATCGCGCAGCGACGGCACGATGAACTTCGGCTGCCTGTTCGATCCGTCGAGGCAAAGCCTGCGCACGGTGTCCGCCACCTCGGGATTGGCGAACCGGTCGAGAATCAGGGTCTTGTAGTCCCACAGGTTCACACCCGGGACCGGCGAGACGCCAGGCACCACCTCGCGGGTCAGAACCGCATCCAGAAAGGCCCGGATGCGGGGCGTCGCCATCGCCTCGTGGACATGCTCGAACCCGAGCAGGCCGGACGGATAGGCCAGGATCGCATGTCCCCCGTTCAGGATGCGGATCTTCATCGCCTCGAAGGCATCGACCCGGTCGGTAAACGTCACCCCCGCCTGTTCCAGCGGTGGCCGACCCTGGGGAAAGTGATCCTCCATCACCCATTGGCGGAAGGGCTCGCAGGTTACCGGGGCGGCATCCTCGATACCCAGGGCCGCCGCCATGGCGCGCTCGCGCGGGCCGGTAGCGGGCGTGATGCGGTCGACCATGCTGTTCGGAAAGGCAACATTCCGCATGATCCAGTCGGCCAGCGCCGGATCGGACAGACCGGCAACCCCGGTCACGGCGTCCCGCGTGACCTGTCCGTTGTGCGGAAGGTTGTCGCAGCTCATCACCGTGAACGGCGGTGCACCACTGTCCCGCCGAAGGCGCAGCGCGGCGACGATGGCGCCAAAGGCTGTGCGCGGGCTGGTCGGATGGTCTGCATCGTGGCGGATATCGGCATGGTCCGGGCTGAAGGTGCCGGTGTCCGGATCGGTGAAATACCCGCCTTCGGTGACCGTCAGCGATACGATGCGGATCGCGGGGTCGGCCATCGCGGCAATCAGCGCCGCGTTGCCGTCCTCTACCGCGACAAAGCCGGTCATGGCCCCGATCACCCGGGCCTGCCGGACGCCGGGCGCCATCTCGATCACGCTCGACATCCAGTCCTGG
This sequence comes from Paracoccaceae bacterium, assembly GCA_019454225.1. NCBI lineage: Bacteria > Pseudomonadati > Pseudomonadota > Alphaproteobacteria > Rhodobacterales > Paracoccaceae > Paracoccaceae bacterium. The sequence continues at coordinate 272,555 of CP075370.1, forward strand.
CCCGCCAGCAGATCGCGCATCGCGGCGTCCCCCGCGCGCACGCCTGCGCCCAGGATGGCCCAGTCGCGCGCAAGGCCCCGGTTCATCAGGTCGTCCAGATAGACGGCCATGTGCGCCCGATGAAAGTTCCCGCATCCGATATGGACGATCCCGGGCGTCAGGCTGGCACGGTCATAGGCCGGAATCGCGACCGCATCGGGCATGGCGGAAAGCGTCGCGTCGGAAATCTTCGTCATCTCAGGCCATCCAGTTTCCGCCGTCGACACCGAAGCATTGCGCCACGATGTAGTCGGCCTCGGGCGTGGCAAGGAACACCGCCATGCCGGTCAGGTCATCCGCGCGGCCCATGCGGCCGAAGGGCACGGCATCCCCCACCAGCCGCTTCTTTTCGCCCGGCGCCCGGCCCTCGTGCCGGGCGAACAGGGCGTCGACATGGTCCCAGTGGTCGCCCGCGACCACCCCCGGCGCGATGGCGTTCACGTTGATCCGGTGGCGGATCAGATCCAGCCCCATCGATTGCGTCAGGCTGATCACCGCCGCCTTGGTCGCGCAGTAGACGGCGACCAGTGCCTCGCCCCGCCGACCGGCCTGGCTGGCCATGTTGATGATCTTGCCGCCATTCCCCTGACCGATCATCACTTTGGCGGCGGCCTGTGTGGTAAACAGCGTGCCCGCGACATTGACGGCGAACAGCCGGTCAAAGGTGGCGCGGCTGATCTCGACCGTCGGTCCGGCATCGAACAGCGCGGCATTGTTGACCAGGATGTCGAGGCCGCCCATCGCGGCCACCGCGTCGCCAACGCCCGCGTCGATGCTGGCGTGATCGGTGACGTCCATCATTATGGCATGCGCGCCGGGGCCGAGGGTCGCGGCCGCCTGCCGCACGGCGTCCTCGTTTACATCGGCAAGCGCGACCTGGGCGCCCTCGGCCAGATAGGCCCGGGCGAAGGCCAGACCGATCCCCCGTGCGGCACCGGTGATCAGCGCGCGTCTGCCTGACAGACGCATCACATCGCACCTCCGTCAGGTCCGAAGCGGTGCAGCTTGCCGGGTTGCGGGGTCAGGCCGACATGATCGCCGTGATGGACCGACACCTCGCCCGAGGCACGCACGTTGATCGCGCCGATCCCGTCCACCATCACCTTCACGAAGGTGTCCGAGCCCAGGTGCTCCGACAGGCCCACGGTGCCTGTCCAGGTGCCTGTGGCACCGATGTCGAGATGTTCGGGGCGGACGCCGATGGTGGCAGCCCCGTGTTTCGCGGCCTCGGGCCCGGTAATGAAGTTCATCTTGGGGCTGCCGATGAAGCCTGCGACGAACAGGTTCTTCGGGCTGCGGTACAGTTCCAGCGGGCTGCCGACCTGCTCGATCCGGCCGGCGTGCAGCACCACGATCTTGTCGGCCATGGTCATCGCCTCGACCTGGTCGTGCGTGACATAGATCATCGTGGTCTTGAGGCTCTGGTGAAGCTCGGTGATCTCCTGCCGCATCGTCACGCGAAGGGCGGCATCCAGGTTCGACAGCGGTTCGTCGAACAGGAAGGCCGCCGGTTCGCGCACGATCGCCCGGCCGATCGCCACCCGCTGCCGCTGCCCGCCCGACAACTGCCCCGGCCGCCGGTCCAGATAGGGTGCCAGGTTCAGCACCTTCGCCGCGGCCTCGACCTTCCGGGTCTGCTCGGCGTCCGAGACGCCTGCCATCTTCAGCGGAAAGGCGATGTTCTTGCGCACCGTCATATGGGGGTAAAGCGCATAGGACTGGAACACCATCGCCAGCCCACGCTTGGCGGGCGGCAGGTCGGTGGCATCCCGGCCGTCGATGGCGATGGTGCCCGAGGTCGTGTCCTCCAGCCCCGCGATCAGCCGCAGAAGGGTGGACTTGCCGCACCCCGAAGGGCCGACGAAGACGACGAACTCGCCATCCTCGATGGACAGGTCGATGCCGGGGATGACATCCACCTCGCCGAAGGACTTGCGCACTTGAGACAGCGTGATCTTGCCCATGATAGCCTCACTTCACCGCGCCGAAGGTCAGGCCGCGGACCAATTGTTTCTGGCTGAACCAGCCAAGGATCAGGATGGGGGCGATGGCCATGGTGCTGGCCGCGCTGAGTTTCGCGTAGAACAGCCCTTCGGGGCTTGAGTAACTGGCGATGAACTGGGTCAGGGGGGCGGCGTTGCGGGTGGTCAGCTGCAGCGTCCAGAACGCCTCGTTCCAGGCAAGGATGATGTTCAGCAGCACGGTCGAGGCGATGCCAGGGATCGCCATCGGTGTCAGGACATACAGGATCTCGGACCGCAGCCCCGCACCGTCCATGCGGGCGGCCTCCAGGATCTCGCCCGGTATCTCCTTGAAATAGGTGTAGAGCATCCAGATCACGATGGGCAGGTTGATCAGCGTCAGCACGATCACCAGGCCGATGCGGCTGTCCAGAAGCCCCAGATCGCGGAAGATCAGGTACATCGGTACCAGAACGCCCACCGCCGGCATCATCTTGGTGGACAGCATCCACATCAGCAGGTCCTTCGTTCGCCGCCCCGGCACGAAGGCCATGGCCCAGGCCGCAGGGATGGCGATGATCACGGCCAGCAGCGTCGATCCGACCGACAGCACGACCGAGTTCCAGAAATGCAGCGCATAGTTCGACCGCCGCTGGACCTCGCCGTAGCTTTCGAACGACCAGTGCGAGGTCAGCACCTGCAGCGGCGCCTTGATCGCATCGCCCTCGGACTTGAAGGACAGGATGAAGGTCCACAGGATCGGCAGGAAGATCACGAAGGCGACCGACCAGGCGGCGGCAGTCACGATCAGGCGGCGGCGGGGGGATGCGGTGCGGGCCATCTGTCACGCCTCCAGGTTCTTGCCGATCATCCGCATCAGGAAGATCGCAACGATGTTCGCCAGGATCACCGCGACGACACCGCCGGCGGCGCCCGCCCCGATGTCGAAGTTCAGAAGCGACTGGGCATAGACCAGGAAGGGCAGGTTGGTGCTGGCCGTACCGGGACCGCCGTTGGTCGTGACAAGGATTTCGGCGAAGATCGACAGCAGGAAGATCGTCTGGATCAGGATCACCACCGTGATCGCCCGCGTCAGATGCGGCACCGTCAGATAGAAGAACCGCGCGATCCACGAGGCGCCATCCATCTCGGCCGCCTCCTGCTGCTCACGGTCAAGGCTTTGCAGCGCCGTCAGAAGGATCAGCGTTGCGAAGGGCAGCCATTGCCAGGCCACGATGACGATGATCGAGGCCAGCGGCGCCGCGGCGAAGAAATCATAGGGCTGCATCCCGAAGGTGCGCGCGATATGCGCGAACATGCCGTTGTTCGGGTTCATGAACATGTTCTTCCAGACCAGCGCCGAGACGGTGGGCATCACGAAGAACGGCGCGATCACCATCACCCGCACCACGCCCTGCCCGAAGAACGGCTGGTCGAGCAGCAGGGCCAGAAGGATGCCGCCGATCACGGTGATGGCCAGCACGGCCAGCACCAGGATCATGGTATTGCCAAGCGCGGCGATGAAGGCCGGATTTGTAAGGAAATACTGATAGTTGTCGAATCCGGTCCAGCCCCGGTTCCCCGACAGCAGCGTGTAGCGCATCGTCGAGAAGTATAGCGTCATGCCCAGCGGCACGACCATCCACAGCAGGAGCAGTGCGACGGCGGGCGAGACCATCAGACGGGCGAGCGTGCGACTCTGGCGGGTTGCCATGGCAGCGCCTCCGGATTGAGGGGAAAGGGAGGGTCGGCAGGAGTTGCCGACCCCCAGTCGCTCGGGAAGGATTACTTGATGTAGCCTGCGCGCGTCATCTCGCGCACCGCGATCTCCTGCGCGGCGGCAAGGGCCGCCTCGGCGGTGGTCGAGCCTGCAAGGGCGGCCGAGAACTGCTGGCCGACGTCGGTCGCGATGCCCTGGAACTCGGGGATCGCTGCGAACTGCACGCCGACATAGGGCACCGGATCGACGGTCGGCGCATTCGGGTCAGCCGTGTTGATCGAGTCCAGCGTCATCTTGGCAAAGGGCACCTTCTGGTACTCGGGGTTCGCGTAGAGCGAGCTGCGGGTACCCGGGGGCACGTTGGCCCAGCCTTCCTTGGATGCCACGAGGTTGGCATAGTCCTTGGACGTCGCCCAGGCGATGAAGGTCTGCGCCGCTTCGGTCTTCTGCGACCCGGCGGGGATCGCGAGGCTCCAGGCCCAGAGCCAGTTGCCGCGCTTGCCAAGTCCGTTGTCCGGCGCGAGCGCAAAGCCCACCTTGTCGGCGACGGTCGATTCCTTGGGGTTCGTCACGAAGGACGCAGCCACGGTGGCGTCGATCCACATGCCGCACTTGCCCTGCTGGAACAGCGCCAGGTTCTCGTTGAACCCGTTGTTCGATGCGCCGGGGGGGCCGTAGTTGTTCATCAGGTCCAGATAGGTGGTAAGCGTCGCCTTCCATGCGTCGCCGTCGAACTGCGGCTTCCAGTTCTCGTCGAACCAGCGGGCACCGAACGAGTTGGACATGGCGGTCAGGAATGCCATGTTCTCGCCCCAGCCGGCCTTGCCGCGCAGGCAGATGCCATACTGTTCCTTGGACTTGTCGGTCATGGCGGCGGCCGCGGTGGCGATGTCGGCCCAGGTGGGGGCATCGGGCATGGTCAGTCCGGCAGCGGCCATCAGATCGGCGCGATACATGACCATCGAGCTTTCGCCATAGAACGGCGCGGCATAGAGCTTGCCGTCGACCGTCAGGCCGCCGCGGATCGCGGGCAGCAGGTCGTCCACGTCATAGGCGGCGTCGAATTCGAGCGGCACGAGCCAGCCGAGGTTGCCCCAGATCGGAACCTCGTAGGTGCCGATGGTCAGCACGTCGAACTGTCCGCCGCGCGTGGCGATATCGGTGGTAACACGCTGGCGCAGGACGTTTTCTTCCAGCGTCACCCAGTCGACGGTGATGTCCGGGTGCGCCGCGTTGAACTCGGCCATCAGGCCCTGCATGCGGATCATGTCGCCGTTGTTCACGGTGGCGACGGTGATGGTTTCGGCCCCGGCTGCGGCGGCAAGCGCGCAGACGGCCGAGGCGCCAAGCAGCGCCCTTACGGTCATTGTCATGTATCCCTCCCTGGGTGTGAGCATATGCTCACCTAGTGGGCAAATGATCATCCGACTCGGCCAACAAGTCAACGGCTATTTCACCGTGCCCGGTTTCTGTGCGAAGGGATCAGCCGAGCAGCGCCTGCGCGGTGGGTTCGTCGGTCACCAGACCATTCAGCAGCCGACCGGCCAGCGCCGCGCGGATCGCCGCCAGCTTTCCCAGCCCCGCAGCCACGCCGACCACCGGCGCCGCGCGCCCGGGTTCGATCCGCACGCCGCCCATGCGATGCGTCAGCGGCGTCTCGATATAGCGGCCGGCGGAATCATAGACCGAGCCCGCGATCTCGCCCGCGGCACCGGCGGTCTGCATCGCCGCCAGTTCCTCGCGCGTGACGAAACCATCCTTGTAGAGCGGCGCGTCATCGCCCATCTGGCCCACGCCCACGAAGCTGACATCGGCCGACTGCGCCAGCCGCACCACCGCCTGAACCGGCGCCAGCGCGTGGAACAGCGCGCGTTCCTGCGGCGTGGCCATCACCACAGGCACCGACATGGGATAGTGCGGCGTGCGCAGGCGGGCGGCGATGCGCAGGATCACATCGAAGAACGTGGCCGAACCGTCGGGCGCGATGTTCCCGATCAGCGACACGACCCGGTGACGCGACGCATCCTGGGCCGCCACCTCATCTGCCATGGCCGAAAGCGACCGGCCGGTGCCGAAGGCTATCACCAGAGGTTCGGGACGGGCGAGATAGCGTTCCAGCACGTCGGCCGCGACGGCAGCCGTGACCCGCGCGGGGTCCGACCCCGCGCCGAGGCCGGGCGCCACGCGCACCTCCAGCAGGGCGAAGCGGCGCGCCAGTTCGGCCTCGAGCCGCAGGCAGGATGACAGGCGATGCTCCAGCCGGACATGGATCAGCCCCTCGGCCATCGCGCGCGCGACCAGCCGCTGCGCCCGTTGCCGCGAAACGCCCATCTCGGCCGCGATCTGGTCTTGCGTCAGCCCGCCGAAATGCGCCAGCCACCCGGCCCGGGCCGCATGATCGAGCTCGCTGGTTTCCGGTTCGAAGACGTTCATCCGGCACTCCGCAGGGTCGGCGCGAGTGTGAAGAATTCCGCGAAGGATGCAAAGCGCCGATCCGCCTTTGCGTCATCGGGTTCGGCCAGGTCGCGGCCCGCAAGATGGCTGCCGCCGGTGAACCGCCACACCTGCATGCCGGCCGCTCGCGCGGCCCGGACGCCGTTGAGACTGTCCTCGATCACCAGGCAGGTGGCAGGATCGGCATCGCAGCAGGCGGCGGCGTGAAGGAACAGGTCCGGCGCGGGCTTGCCGCGCGCCACCTGGCCGGCAGTAAACAGGCGCGGCCCGACAAGACCGCCAAGGCCCACCAGATGCAGCGACATTTCTGCCCGTGCGGTGCTGGACGAGGTTGCGACGCAATAGGGCACCGCAAGCGCCCGGATCACGTCGGTGACACCGTCCATGATCCTCAGATCGGTGCGGAAGGCATCAAGCAGCCGCTGGCGATAGGCGTCCTCGAACGACGGCGGAAGATCGAGATGAAAATCGGTGCGGATCTGCTGCATCACCGTGGGATAGCTGCGCCCGAGGAAGTGCCGCGTCACATAGTCAAGGTCGATCGCCACGCCCAGACGCGCAAGTTCCTGGATCAGCATGCCCGCGCTGATGATCTCGCTGTCGATCAGGACACCGTCGCAGTCAAAGATCACCAGGGTGACCGGAGGTGCCGTTTCGGCCATATGCGGTGTTCCCCGTGCAGCGCGCGGCCCTTGGTAGCGTGGCGGCAGCCTGTCTGTCACCGGTTTCCAGCGCGTTACCGGGTCGTCCCTAGACGCGCAGGCCATCCATGACGCGCACCAGATCCTCGCTGATGCCCGGTTCCGACAGGGCATGCCCGGCCATCGGCACGATGTTCAGCCGGGCCCGAGGCCAGCCGTCGGCCAGGCGCTGCGCCGCGCGGGGCGGGCAGATCATGTCATACCGGCCCTGCACGATATGGGCGGGCAGATGCTCGATCGCCTTGCGGTGGCGCATGATCCAGTCATCGCCGTCAAGGAAGCCCGCATGGGTGAAATAGTGGTTTTCAAGACGGGCAAAGGCGCGGGCATATTCGCTGGGCCCTTCCGAGACCGAGCCGTCGAAATGGATCGAGGCAAGCGCGTTTTCCCAGTTCGCCCAAAGCCTTGCATGGCGCGATTCCTCGATGATGCTGCCCGAGAACAGGCGCTTTGCATAAGCCGCGATCAGGTCGGCACGTTCCGCATCGGGGATCGGCGACACGAAGCGCGCCCAGAGGTCGGGAAAGAAGGCGCCTGCCCCCCCGCCATAGAACCAGCGCAGCTCTGCCTGCGTCATCAGGAACACGCCCCGCAGCACCAGATGCTGCACCCGGTCGGGATGGGTGATGGCATAGACCAGCGCGAGCGTGGCGCCCCAGCTGCCGCCGAACACGATGAAACGGTCGATTCCCAGCGCCTTGCGGATCACCTCGATGTCGCGGACAAGGTGCCAGGTGGTGTTGTTCTCGACGCTGGCATGCGGGCGCGACCGGCCGCAGCCCCGCTGGTCGAACAGCACGATGCGATAGTGCCCGGGATCGAAATAGCGCCGCATCGACGGCGAACAGCCGCCGCCCGGACCCCCGTGCAGTACCAGAACGGGCACACCTTGGGGGTGGCCGCATTGTTCCACATAGATGCGGTGATCATCGCCCATGTCGATCACGCGCTGGTCGAAGGGATCGACCGGCGGGTACAGGAACTCGGATGCGCGCTTTTGGCCTGATCTGTGATCCATCGCCGATCTATATAACGCAAGGTGGCGGCCCTGCCACGGGGCTTTGAGACCGGAGACAGCGATGACAACGATCGACCCCGCCGAAGTGGCGAAATTCGAGGCGATGGCCGCCGAATGGTGGAACCCCCAGGGCAAGTTCAAGCCGCTGCACATGCTGAACCCCTGCCGGCTGGACTATATCACGACCCAGATCGCGGCCGAGTTCGGACGCGATCTTCGGCTGCCCAAGCCCTTTGAGGGATTGAGAATTCTCGACATCGGCTGCGGCGGGGGACTGCTTTCGGAACCGATGGCGCGGCTGGGCGCCGACGTGGTGGGGGCGGATGCGGCGGCGCGCAACATTCCGGTGGCGAAGTTGCATGCCGAGCAGTCGGGGCTGGCGATCGATTATCGCCACACCACCGCCGAGGACATGGCGGCAGCGGGCGAGCGGTTCGACGTGGTGCTGAACATGGAGGTGGTCGAGCATGTGGCCGACCCTCTGGCCTACCTGACCGCGTGCCAGGAATTGATGAAAGATCATGGGCTTATGATCTGCTCGACGCTGAACCGGAACCCGAAATCCTATCTGTTCGCGATCGTCGGGGCCGAGCATGTGATGCGCTGGCTGCCGAAGGGGACGCATGAGTGGAAGAAGTTCATCACCCCGGACGAGCTGTATGGTCTGATCCGCAAGGCAGGACTGACGCCGGTTGACCGGAAAGGCATGGTTTTCAATCCCTTGGGCTGGTCGTGGAGCCTGTCGGACCGGGATCTTTCGGTGAATTACGTGACCGCCAGCGTGAAGGGGCGGCCGCAGGACTGAGGGCCCCGCCACGGGTTTTCGGCGTCTGGAATCCGTCTGGTCCGCGTATGGCATGCGTATGGCATCCGTACCGACAGGGCGCGCGGTGCAACGCCCGGCGACGCAACCGCGAATCGGCCGGGGCGACCCGGGCCGTCGGTCAGCGCGGCGGCTGCCAGGGCTGCGGTGCGGCGCCCGGGGAGAGGGTGAGGAAGCCGTTGGCCGCCACCGCCTGCCAGTCGCCCGGCGCGGCATGGGGCCAGATCACCCGCACCTCGGCCGAGGTCGCCGCGCCAAGCCCGAAATGCACCCAGCCCAGATGGCCCGACACATGGCCCGCGCCCACGAAGATCTCGCGCGGTTGCGTGCGGGCGCCGGTCCGCACCTCGACCCAGGCGCCGATGCCGTCGCGATTGGCGCCGGGCATGGCCAGCCGCAGTTGCAGCCAGTTGCCCGCACCGTCAGTGGTGTTGCGCCAGATCTCGGGCGGTTCCCAGCGGTTCACCGCCAGGATGTCGACCCGACCATCCAGATCGAAATCCGCAAGCACGCCACCCCGCGCGGTCCTGAGCGAAGCGACGCCCGCCTCGGCGCTGCGTTCGGTGAAGCTGCCGTTGTCGCCCTGCATCAGCAGGTTGTTCGGATCGGCATTGGCAAAATCGGGCATGGTCGAGACATTGCCCTTGGCGACCCACAGATCGGCGCGGCCGTCGTTGTCGACATCCTCGAACTGGGCGTGCCAGGCGGTCGAGGGGCGGATGTCGCCGCCGGCATGGGGGCGGTGCGCCGTGACACCCGCGCGGGCCGCGACATCGGCATAGTCGGGGCGGCCCGACGCCGCATCGGCCAGCACCTGAAGCTTGTTGTCGGCCATCGAGGTCAGGAAGTAGTCGGGCAGGCCGTCGCCGGTGACATCGCGGCTGGCGATGCCCATGCCCCAGAGCCGCAGGTAGCGCCAGCCTTCCTCGGCCGTGTACAGGCGCGGCGCCTGACCGGGCGGGATTGCCCACATCTGTTCCTGTCCGCCCTTGTAATACTCGCGGTCGTTCGACACGCGCAGGTCGGCGGTGCCGTCGCGGTTCCAGTCGGTGAACATGATCGACAGCGGGCAATGGCTGGGCAGCAGGTCGAGCGGCGCGGCAAAGCCCTGCGGGCCGGGGCGGAACAGGCGGTTCGGGGTGCAGGAGCCCCAGGGAAACGCCTCTTCATGCCGGTCGATGTAGTCGCCGGTGGCCAGCGTCGGCCAGTTGCTGCCGGCCTCCCATGTCGCGGCGAAGGCGGTGGTCCAGCCATCGCCACCGTCGAAACCCCAGGGTTCGTTGGCGCGTTCGAAGCGGCAGTCGCCCAGCCCGCGCAGCAGCACATTCTCGCCCACGCGCAGCACGGCAAGGTCGGTGATGCCGTCGCCGTCGACATCAAGCGGATAGGCGCCGGTGACGGCGGCCAGATCGGTTTCCGCCGCAGCCGTGCGGCGGAACCGCAACGGACCGCCGGGCGAACTTTCGTTCACATACAGGCGCGCGGGATCTTCGCCGCCCGCCACATAGAGATCGGGAAAGCCGTCGCCCGAACAGTCGAAGGCGGCGGCACCGCCACCGACCATGTACTGCCATTCGCCGCGGAAGATGCCGTCCGACAGGCCGGCATCCTGCGCCTCGAACCGTTGCGCCGTGGCGGTGGCGGGGATGGCGAGGGACAGGAGCAGCGCCGCGCGGATCATCGCCGCGTCCTCAGCCGGATGACCTGTTCACCGACGCAGCGGCCCTGTTCCAGCCCCTCGCGGATCGCGCTGCGAAAGTGGATGCCACCATAGAGCCTTGAGATACCGGCCTCTTCCGCGGCATCCCAGAAGCTGGCAAAGGTGCGCCCCGGCAGGCCGTCATCGGCATGCGTGTTGTCGACGAAGGTGAAGGGTTCGCCGAACAGATGCGTCAGCACCACGGCTGCGGCGCCCGACTGGGTGGAGTGCCCCGAGGGGTATTCGGGGAATGGCGGCGTGATCAGGGGCGGTTCGAACCGCGGGTCGATCACGCGGCGGATGTAGCTGACCGGGCGGACCAGATCGTAGTCGTACTTGTCGCGCCAGCAGACGATGAAGGCGTCGGCCAGGCTGACGCCCAGAAGCGCCATGACTTCGCCCTGGCGGGCGGCGTCGGTGCCCTGTTCGGCAAAGACCGAAACCGCGATGGCAACCCAGTGCCCCGGCGGCGCCGACGAGAGCATCGGATCGTCCGACCAGAAGCGGGCGATGGCCAGCTGGTCGGGCGTCAGGGCGGCCACGGTATCGTAGACCTCTTGCGCCTCGCGGCGGAACTGGCTGGCCGGGTCCTCGCTGTAGGCGGGCGGGGGCGGCAGGCGGCATTCGGCGCCGCTGGGCAGCACGAAGGGCCGGTTCTCGCCCCAGCGCGGCAACAGAGGCGCCTGCTGCAGCGCGACGGCGCTGGTGGGAACCCAGGCCTGCGGCCCGGTCCCGCGCGTCCATTCGACCGGAAAGCCCAGGTTGGCGACGCTGGCCCCGCCATCGGTCGCAGCCCAGGCCAGCACATGCCCTGCCACCGCGCGACCGTAGGCGAGGCTGCGTTCAGCCACGGCGGGATCGAGCGCCCCGGTCGCGCGTTCGGTCAGGCGGCGCTGCATGGTTTCGAGCGCGCGCTGTCCGGTCGGGCCGGTGTTGTCGAAGAGCGCGGGCACCAGCACGGCCAGCGCGCCCTGCAGCACTGCGGCCTCGTCATGCTGGCCGGGACCGCGCGGGGGAACCGGCGTCAGGCCGTTGAGCTGGCCCGCGAGCGTGACCAGACCGGGGTTGCCCGTGACCTGCGCCTCGTGGATCGTCACGCCGATGTAGGCGAAGGCGCGGCTGGCCACCGGGGGCGAGTAGGTGGCGGTGTGGCGCACCAGTTCCAGCGTCAGGCGATACCAGTCGCGCAGGACCGTCTCTGGCGCCAGCGTGGCGCGGGCCGGGGCGGCCAGCGCGACAAGCAGAAGGGCGAGGGTGGCGACGCGCGCGATCATGACTCGGACGACCTGGCCCAGAGGTTGATGTCTTCCTCGGCCGAAATCCGGTCGATCTCGGCCAGTTCGGCGGCGGTGAACGTGAGGTTCGTCACGGCGCCCGCGCAGTCGATCACCTGTTCGGGGCGCGAGGCACCGATCAGCGCCGTGGTGATGCCGCCGCCACGCAGCACCCAGGCGATCGCCATCTGCGCCAGCGTCTGCCCGCGCGCCTGCGCAATGCGGTCGAGCGCGCGGACCGATTCGATGGCGCGGGGGGTGATGGTGCCCGGGTTCAGCGACTTGCCCTGCGCGGCGCGGCTGCCGTCGGGAATGCCGTTCAGGTACTTGCGGGTCAGGATGCCCTGTGCCAGCGGCGTGAAGGCGATCGAGCCGATGCCGAGCTCTTCCAGCGTGTCCTTGAGCCCGTCCTTTTCAACCCAGCGGTTCAGCAGGTTGTAGCTGGGCTGGTGGATCACGCAGGGGGTGCCCAGGTCCTTCAGGATCGCGGCCGCCTGCCGGGTACGCTGCGAGTTGTAGCTGGAAATTCCGGCGTAGAGCGCCTTGCCCGAGCGCACGATCCGGTCGAGCGCGCCCATCGTTTCCTCGAGCGGGGTGTCGGGATCGAAGCGGTGGGAATAGAAGATGTCGACATAGTCGAGCCCGAGGCGTCTGAGCGAGGCGTCGCACGAGGCGATCAGATACTTGCGGCTGCCCCATTCGCCATAGGGCCCGGGGTGCATGCGGTAGCCCGCCTTGGACGACACGATGATCTCGTCGCGGTAGCCCCGGAAGTCGCTGCGCAGGATCTCACCGAACGCCTCTTCGGCGCTGCCCGGGGGCGGGCCGTAGTTGTTGGCAAGGTCGAAATGGGTGATGCCGTGGTCGAAGGCGGTGCGGCAGATCGCCTGCTTCGTGGCATGGGGCGTGTCATGCCCGAAGTTGTGCCAGAGCCCGAGGCTGATCGCGGGCAGCATCAGGCCCGATGCGCCGCAGCGACGATAGACCATGCGGGAATAGCGGTCCTCGGACGGAACCCAGGCCATGCGATCTCCTCCGGCAGTTAGCGGTAACCCCGCCCTTCATGCCGCGCGCGGGGCAGGTATGGCAAGGGGCCGCGCGATCCGGCCCGGCTGCCACGGTCAGCGGCGGGTGCGCCTGACCGTGCGGCGGGGTGCGGCGCGGCCACGGGGCGCACCCTTGCCGCGCCCGTCGCTGCGCCCGCGCGCGCCGCGCGGCATCGCGCGATCCTCGATTTCCAGCAGTTCGAAGGTCAGCCCGCCGGTGACGGGAACCGCCTCGGCCAGGCGGACGGTCACGCGCGCCCCCATGCCGATCACCGTGCCGGTGTCGGCACCCATCAGCGTCTGGTTGCCCGCGTCATAGTGGAAGAACTCGCGCCCCACCTCGCGGATCGGGATCAGGCCGTCAGCCCCGCTCTCGTCCAGCTTCACGAACAGGCCGAAGCGCTGCACGCCCGAGACGCGGCCGGTGAAGGTGCTGCCCACGCGGTCGGACAGCCACGCGGCAAGGTAGCGATCGGTGGTGTCGCGTTCCGCCATCATGCTGCGGCGTTCGGCGTCGGAGATGAGTTTCGCGGTTTCCTCGAGCGTGTCCATGTCCTGCGCCGAAAGACCGTCATCGCCCCAGCCGTGCCCCGCGATCAGCGCGCGATGGACGATCAGGTCGGAATAGCGGCGGATCGGCGATGTGAAATGGGCGTAGTTGCGCAGGGCAAGGCCGAAATGGCCGAAGTTCTGCGGGTGGTAATAGGCCTGCGGCAGCGAGCGCAGCGTGGTGATGTTCAGCAGTTCGTCATGATCGGTGCCCTCGGCCTGCGCCAGCAGGCGGTTGAGATGCGCGGTCTTCAGGACCTGCCCCTTGGCCAGGGTGAAACCCGACGCCTCGGCCACCTCGCGCAGGGCGTCAAGCTTTTCGGGGCTGGGTTCTTCATGGACGCGGTAGAGCAGCGGCTTCTTCAGGCGGATCAGTTCCTCTGCGGCCGCCACGTTGGCCATGACCATGAACTCTTCGATCAGGCGGTGCGTCTCGAGCCGTTCCTTGAACGCGACCGAGATCACGCGGCCCTCGTCGGACAGCACGATCCGGCGTTCCGGAAGGTCGAGGTTGAGCGGCTGGCGGCGTTCGCGGGCGCGGACGGCAGCCTGGTAGGCGGACCAGAGGGGGCGCAGCACACGGTCAAGAAGCGGAGCGGTGACCGCGTCCGGCTGGCCGTCGATGGCGGACTGCACCTGCGCATATTCAAGGCTGGCGACCGAGCGCATGAGGCCCCGGACAAAGCGGAAACCCGTCAGGTCACCGCTTTCGGACAGGCGCATCCGCACCGCCAGGCAGGCCCGGTCGACCCCCGCGTGAAGCGAGCACAGATCGCCCGACAGGCCGTCGGGCAGCATCGGCACCACGCGGTCGGGGAAGTAGGTGGAATTGCCGCGCTTGCGCGCCTCGCGGTCCAGCGCCGAACCGGGGCGGACATAGTGCGCCACGTCGGCAATGGCGACCCAGACGACATGGCCGCCCGGGTTGGCCGGATCGGAGTCGGGTTCGGCGAAGACGGCATCGTCGCGGTCGCGCGCATCGGCCGGGTCGATCGTGACAAGCGGCAGGTCGCGCAGGTCGGTGCGGTTCGCCTGGCCCGCAGGTTCGGCGGTTTCCGCCTCGATCAGCGCGGCGTCGGGAAAACGGTCGGGGATGCCGTGCTGGTGGATGGCGATCAGGCTGACCGCCTTTGGCGCACCCGGGTCGCCGATGCGGGCGACGACGCGGGCGGCAGGCAGGCCAAGCCTGCGGGGGCCGGCCGCCTCGGCCTCGACCAGCTCGCCGTCGCGCGCGCCCATGTCCATGCCGGGACCGACGCGCCATTCCTTGTCCTGACCCTTGTCGATGGGCAGGATGCGACCGCCCTCGGCGCCCTTGCGGAAGATGCCGAGCAGGCGCAGGGGCGAGGTGCCGATCTTGCGGATCAGCCGCGCCTCGTGGCTGTGGGCCGCGCCGGGGGTTTCGGTCAGGCGGGCGAGGATGCGGTCATCGGCGCCCAGGGCCGGGTCGCTGTTGCGGGTGATCACCAGGATGCGGGGCCTTGCCCCGTCGCCCTGCCATTCCACCGCCTCGGCCCAGAGATCGCCTTCGGTGTCGGGGCCGGTGACGCGCAGGATCGAGACCGGCGGCAGCGTGCCCGCATCGCGGTAGCTGCGCTTGCGGCGCGAGACGCGACCCTCGTCCTCAAGCTCGGACAGCAGGCGTTTCAGTTCGATGCGCGCGGGGCCGCCCTTGATGCCGAAGGCGCGGGCGATGTCGCGCTTTGCGGTCAGGGTGGGGTTCTCGGCCATCCAGCGCAGCAGCGCGGCCTTGTCGGGTATCTGGTCCATGCCCGCGCCCTAGCACGGGGCGCGCGGCCTGTCAGCCTGCGATCACGAGGTCGGCCGGGCGCGAACCGCCGAGGACGCGGCGGACATTGGGCAGATCGTTCGTGGCGATCCACTGCGCGGCCTCGTCGGGGGTCTTGCCATGGGTCAGCCAGCGGTCGGTAAGGCGGCGGACGATCTCGGGCTCGGGAACGGTCAGCATCACGGTCAGGTCGAACAGCGGCGCGAGATCGGCCCAGGGCGGTGCCGCCAGCAAGAGCCAGTTGCCCTCGACGATCAGGAAGCGGTCGTCGGGCATCACCACGTCGGCGGCGGCGCGCGACAGTTCCATGCCGCGGTCGAACACCGGGATCGCGACCTCGGCCTCGGTCCGCAGGCGGTGGACCAGATGCAGGAATCCCGTGGCGTCGAAGGTCTCGGGGGCGCCCTTGCGATGGCGCAGGCCCCGCGCGTTCAGCACGGCGTCGTCGTAGTGGAAACCGTCCATCGGCACCACCCGGGCGCCGGGGCCCAGCCCCGCGGCGATGGCGGCGGCGAGGGTGGACTTGCCCGCGCCGGGCGGACCGGCAAGGGCGGTGATGAAGCGGCCCGGGCGGGTGTTCGCCCGGGCGCGGATCAGATCGACGATTGGGTCGGGGATCACGGCGCCCCCGCCGCGTGACGGCGCGTCCCGCGCGGGGGCCGTGCTGCTGCTGCCGGATTCCCGGTCGCTGGCGTCATGCTGCCGCCTCGACGCCTTCGGGAACCCTTGCGCCGGTCATGAAGGCCACGGCATCCGACATCGTGTAGTCCGACGGCTTGATGACGCAGAGACGCCTGCCAAGCCGATGGATGTGGATGCGGTCGGCCACCTCGAACACATGGGGCATGTTGTGGCTGATCAGGATGATCGGGATCCCGCGTGCGCGCACGTCGCGGATCAGTTCCAGCACCCGGCGGCTTTCCTTGACGCCCAGTGCCGCAGTCGGTTCGTCCAGGATCACGACCTTCGAGCCGAAGGCGGCGGCGCGGGCCACGGCCACGCCCTGCCTTTGCCCCCCTGACAGGGTTTCCACCGCCTGGTTGATGTTCTGGATCGTCATCAGGCCCAGTTCGTTCAGCTTTTCGCGGGCGAACTTCTCCATCGCCGGGCGGTCAAGCTGGCGGAACACCGACCCCATGATCCCGGGTTTGCGCAGTTCGCGGCCCATGAACATGTTGTCGGCGATCGACAGCGCGGGCGACATCGCCAGCGTCTGATAGACGCATTCGATGCCCGCCGCCCGCGCCTCGATGGGCGACTTGAAGGCGATCGGACGCCCCTCAAGCGTGATCTCGCCCTCGTCGGGGACGACCGCGCCCGAGATCGCCTTGATCAGGCTGGACTTGCCCGCGCCGTTGTCGCCGATCACGGCGATGATCTCGCCGGGGTAGAGGTCGAAGTCGCAGTGATCGAGCGCGGTGACCTTGCCGTAGCGTTTGACAAGCCCGCGCGCCTTGAGGATCGGTTCCATCAGCCTGACACCTTTCTGATCCACTGGTCCACGGCGACCGCGAAGATGATCAGCGCGCCGATGAGGAAGAAGGTCCATTGCGGGTCGGTGCCGACAAGGCGCAGGCCCATCTCGAACACGCCCACGATCAGGGCGCCGAAGAACATGCCGACGATGCTGCCGCGACCGCCGAAGAGCGATATGCCCCCGATCACCACGGCGGTGATCGACTGGATGTTGCCCAGTTGCCCGGTCGAGGCGGTCGGCGAGACCGAGCCGAAGCGACCGATCATCACCCAGCCCGCGATGGCACAGAACAGCCCGGCCAGCGCATAGACCTGGATCAGCACCTTTTTCGTCGGCACCCCGGCCAGTTCGGCAGCATCGGGATCGTCACCCGTGGCATAGACATGCCGTCCCCAGGCGGTGTTGCGCAGCACATAGGACATGATCGCCACCAGCGCGATCATCAGGAACACGGCATACAGCACCTTGACCCCGCCGGGGTTGACCGAACCGCCCCAGAACTGGAGGATCGGGGCCTGGTCGCGCACGTCCTGGCTGCGGATCGTCTCGTTCGCCGAGAAGATGAAGTTCGACGCCAGCAGGATCTGCCAGGTGCCCAGCGTGACGATGAAGGGCGGCAGCTTCATGCGCGCGATCAGAAAGCCGTTGAAGGCCCCCATCGCCGTGCCGAGCGCCAGGCCGATCGCGACCGCCAGCGTGGGCGGCACGCCGTAGCGGAACGACATCTGCCCCATCAGCACCGACGAGAACACCGCGATCGCACCGACCGACAGGTCGATCCCCGCGGTCAGCACCACGATGGTCTGCGCGCAGCCGAGGATTCCGACGATGGCGATCTGCTGCAGGATCGTGGACAGCGTGCCCGCCTTGAAGAAGTTCTCGGACAGGAGACCGAAGACAATCAGGGCGACCACCAGAACGATCAGCGGCACCGCCGAGGGCGTCTGGTGCAGCCAGTGCTGCACGCGCTTGAGCAGGTTCTTGTCCTCATGGAATTCGGCAACCTTCTCGGAGGCGCCTTTCAGCCCCTCTTCGTAGCTGGTTGCCGCCTTGGTGTCGGATGACATCTGTCTTCCCCTCCCCTGGCGTGATGATTGGCTGGTTTCTGACCGCTTCTGTTCTGTGCCCCGTCTTTCAGGATCAGGGGCGGCGCATCGGCCGCCCCTGCACAGCGAGCGTGGGTCAGGTCACGCGGCAAATCAACTGCCGCGTGCGGGGCGGCGGATCAGCCCCAGCAGAGTTCCAGGCCCTTGACGGTATCGATCGACTCGATCCCGGCGGCCGGCTTGTCGGTGATCAGCTGCACGCCGGTATCGAAGAAGTCCTTGCCTTCCGTGGGCGCGGGCTTCGACCCGTCGGCGGCGAACTTGGCAATCGCCTCGATCCCGAGCGAGGCCATCAGCAGCGGATACTGCTGCGAGGTGGCGCCGATGACGCCTTCCTTGACGTTCTGCACACCCGGGCAGCCGCCGTCGACCGACACGATCAGCACGTCATTCTCGCGGCCCACGGCCTTGAGCGCCTCATAGGCACCGGCGGCCGAGGGTTCGTTGATGGTGTAGACCACGTTGATGTTCGGGTCCTTGGCCAGAAGCGCCTCCATCGCCTTCAGGCCGCCTTCCTCGTTGCCGGCGGTGACTTCGTTGCCGACGATGCGGGGGTCGGTCTCATCCCCCCACTTGTTCGGATCGGCCAGGTCGATGCCGAAGCCCTGCAGGAAGCCCTGGTCGCGCAGCACGTCGACCGAGGGCTGGCTGATGGCCAGGTCCAGCAGTGCAATGCGGGCGTTCGCGGCCTCGGCGCCCAGCGTGGCGGCGGCCCACTGGCCGATCAGCAGCCCGGCACGGAAGTTGTCGGTGGCGAAGGTCGCATCCGCCGCGTCGATGGGTTCCAGAGGGCTGTCGAGCGCGATCACCAGCAGACCGGCATCGCGCGCCGACTGCACGGCATCGACGATGGCCTTGGTGTCCGACGCGGTCAGCAGGATACCCTTGGCACCGTCGGCCACGCAGGCCTCGATGGCCGCGACCTGGCTTTCATGGTCGCCGTCGATGCGCCCGGCGTAGGATTTCAGCGTGATACCCAGCTCGGTCGCCTTGGCGGTGGCGCCTTCCTTCATCTTGACGAAGAAGGGGTTGGTATCGGTCTTGGTGATCAGGCAGGCACTGGTCTGCGCCATCGCCGGAGCCGCCGCCGCAAGGGCAAGCGCCGCCGCGCCCCAGAGGGCCGTTGTCGTCCGTTTCATCCGAAGTCCTCCCGAGAATGCAGGGGCGTTCCGCCCCCCTTTGACGTTTCGTGCGCCGACGCCGCTCTGCGCCGCGACGATGACAGATGATCCGATTCCGGTCGCTGCGTCAAGATAAATAAATCACTATGATTTAGTATTGACAGACGGCCGGGACCAACACAGTCTGGCAGATGAATTTCTGGGCGTCGAAGGACCATGCTGATCGGAATTCCCCCCCTGCTCGGCCCGGACCTGTTGCGCACGCTGCGCGCCATGGGGCATGGCGACGAGATCGCGCTGGTGGATGCGAACTATCCGGCCGAGGAACATGCCCGGCGCCTGCTGCGTGCGGATGGTGTGGGGATTGTGGCGATGATCGAGGCGATCCTGACCGTGCTTCCGCTGGACGATGACGCGCCAGCGATCCTGCGCGCCGCGCAGGGCAACCGCCCGCCCGCCTGCGGCCCGATCCACGACGAGATTGACAGGCTGTGCGCACGGCTGGCGCCGGACCGCGCCGTGACGGCGCTGGCGGGTGACGACCTGTATCCGCGCATCCGCGCGGCCCATGCCGTGATCGCGACGGGCGAGCCGGCAACCTATGCCAACGTGATCCTGCGCAAGGGCGTGATCCGTCACGCGATCGCCGGATGAAGGTCGAGGTCACCCCCATCGCAGACCCGGGCGGCGCCGACGATGGCGGGCCGCGCGGATCGAACCAGGCGGGCATGCGCGCGTGGAACGAGCGGCTGGTGCTGAGCCTGGTGCGGCGCGAGGGGGCGCTGGCGAAGTCGGACATCGCGCGGATGACCGGGCTTTCGGCGCAGACCGTCAGCGTGATCATGCGGGCGCTGGAACAGGACGGGTTCCTGCTGCGCGGGGAACCGGTGCGGGGAAAGATCGGCCAGCCCTCGGTGCCGATGCGGCTGGCGCCCGAGGGTGCGCTGTTCCTGGGGCTCAAGCTGGGGCGGCGGTCGGCGGACCTGACGCTGGTCGATTTTCTGGGCCGGGTGCGGGCGACGCGGCGGCGGCTGTGGCGATACCCCACCCCGGACGCCGTGGTGGACTTCGTGACGCAGGCGCTGCCCGAGGTCATGGCCGACCTGACGCCGACGGTGCGGGCGCGGATCGGCGGCATGGGCGTGGCAATGCCGTTCCAGCTGTGGAACTGGGTCGATTTCATCGGTGCGCCGCAGAACGAGATGGATGCCTGGCGGCACCGCGACATCGGTGCGGAACTGTCGGCAATGACGGGCATGCCCGTGCATGTGCAGAACGACGCGACGGCGGCCTGTGGTGCGGAACTGGTGTTCGGCACGGGCGACCGGCCCCGCGATTTCCTGTATTTCTACTTCGGCTTCTTCATCGGCGGCGGGCTGGTGCTGAACGGCCAGCTTTATACCGGCCGCACCGGAAACGCGGCGGGCGTGGGCCCGATGCCCGTGCCGGGGCCCGACGGACAGATGCGTCGGCTGCTGGATGTGGCGTCGCTGTTCACGCTGGCGCAGGCGATGGATGCGGCGGGCGAGAAGTCCGACAGCCTGTGGCACGACCCGCATGACTGGCAGGTCGGCGCCGATGTCCTGGACGCCTGGATCGCCGACACCGGGCAGGCCCTGGCCGCCGCGGTGATGAGCGCAACCGGCCTTCTGGAACTGGAGGCGGTGATGTTCGACGGCTGGATGCCCGCCGGTGTGCGGGCGGCGGTCACGCAGGCCACGGCGGCGGCCTTCGCGCGGCTGGATCAGGCCGGGATCAGCACGCCCGCGTTCCGCGAAGGCACGGTGGGGCCCGAGGCGCGGGCGCTGGGCGCGGCAGCGGTGCCGCTGTCGCTGCGCTACATGATCGACGGCTGGACAGGATAGCGCCGGTCAGTCCGTCCGCAGCACCAGCGCGGCATCCGGCGCCCAGGTCAGCGCCACGCGGTCGCCAGGGACGATGCGCGCACCGCCGTCGCCCGTGCCCGAGGCCAATGTCACCATCACCGGCAAGTCCTGATCCGCGGCGCGCAGCACGATTTGCCGCCGGTCACCCAGAAAGCTGACCGACTCGACGGTGGCAGCAAGGCCGGGCGTGCCAGGCGCACCGATGCGCATCTTCTCGGGGCGGATTGCGAGGACGGCCGCCGAGCCCGCCGAAAGCCCGGGTCCCGCATGCCCCGACATCGGGCCGAGTATCCCCATATCCACCTGTGCCATGCCCTCGGCGATCGCCGTCACGGTTCCGGGCAGCATCGTCATCGCCCCGATGAAGGCCGCGATCTTCTGCGACGCCGGCCGGTCATACAGCGCCTCGGGCGTGTCGATCTGCAGCACCCGGCCCGCATCCATCACCGCGATCCGGTCGGCCAGCGTCAGCGCCTCTTCCTGGTCGTGCGTGACCAGGATGAAGGTGATCCCGACCTCGCGCTGCAGGCGGCGGAGTTCGTGCTGCATCTCCTCGCGCAGCTTGCGGTCGAGCGCGGACAGCGGTTCGTCCAGCAGCAGGACGCGCGGGCGCAGGACAAGCGCGCGGGCCAGCGCCACGCGCTGCCGCTGACCGCCCGACAGCGCATGCGCCGCGCGGCCCCCCAGCCCCTGCATCCGGACCATGGCCAGCGCCTCGTCGATGCGGGCCTGCGCCGCCGCCCCGGTGACGCCCTGATAGCGCAGGCCATAGCCCACGTTCTCGGCCACCGTCAGGTGGGGAAAGATCGCATAGCTCTGGAACACCATGTTGGCCGGGCGGCGGTTGGGCGGCACCCCGGCCATGTCGCGCCCGTCCAGCAGCACCTGACCCTCGGTCGCGTCCTCGATTCCCGCAAGGATGCGCAGGAGGGTCGTCTTGCCGCAACCTGATGGACCGAGAAGCGCGAAGAAGGCGCCCTCGGCAATGTCCAGCGTCACCCCGTGCAGGGCCGTGACGGTGCCGAAGCGCTTGGCCACGCCATTGATGCGGATGATCGGATCGCTCACGGATTCCCTCCGGATGGCAGCCCGCGGCGGCGCATCGCCTCGGCCAGGATGACCAGCACGGCAGACCCCAGCAGGATCAGCGACCCCAGGGCCAGCGTGCCGGGCAGCCGGTTGGGAAAGCGGAGCTGGCTGAACAGGAAGACCGGCAGCGTGGTGTCGGTGCCGGTCAAGAAGAACGAGATCACGAACTCGTCGAACGAGATGATGAAGCACAGCAGCAGCGACGAGATCACGCCGGGCGCCGCCAGCGGCAGCGTGACCCTGAGAAAGGTCGAAAGCCCCGGCGCGCCAAGGTCGCGCGACGCCTCCTCGAGGCTGGGGTCGAACCCCTCCAGCCGCGACATCAGCACGACAATGGCGAAAGGGATGCACAGCATCAGGTGCCCCGCCGCCACCGTCCACAGCGACAGGCGCAGGCCGAGGATCTGGATGATCACGACCAGAAGCGCGACGCCCAGCACGATCGAGGGCACGACGAGCGGCAGCATGATGAAGCCGAGGATCGGGCCCTTGCCGGGCAACCGGTAGCGCGCCAGCGCAAGCGCGGCGGGCAGAGCCAGCGCGGTCGACACCACTGCAACCCCCACCGCGACCCACAGCGAATTGCCGAGCGCCTGCATCATCGAGGCGTTGGCGGCCATCGCGCCATAATGGCGCAGGGTGAAGCCCGACAGCGGAAACGTCGCGAAATTGGCGTCGTTCACGCTGAACAGCGGCATCAGCAGCACCGGGCCATAGAGGAAGGCCACGAACAGCACCGCGTACCAGGTCAGCGCGTCGAACCTGCGCGTCATCCGCGCCCCCGCATGTGCCGCCAGCCGACGAGCCGCAGGAACAGCAGCACCAGCACGGCGATCACCAGCATGGTCAGGATCGAGATCGCCGCCCCCAGCGGCGCGTTGTCCTGCCGGGTGAACAGCTGCTGCACCAGGTTACCGATCATCGTGCCGGTCGGGCCGCCGACCAGCGTGGGTGTCACATAGTCCCCCACGGTCGGAATGAAGACCAGCAGCGTGGCCGAGATGGTGCCCGGCATCGACAGCGGCAGGGTGATGCGGCGGAACCGCGCCCAGCGGCTGTCGCCCAGGTCGGAGGCGGCCTCGAGCAGGCTGCGGTCGATCTTGTCCAGGCTCACATAGATCGGCAGCACGGCGAACGCGATCCAGCTGTGCGCCAGCGTGATCGTCACGGCGACAGGATTGTACAGCAGGAATTCCAGCGGCTCGCGGATGATGCCAAGCGACATCAGGCCGGAGTTCACGGCACCGTTGTAGCCCAGCACGATCTTCCAGGCGAAGACCCGCAGCAGGTAGCTTGTCCAGAAGGGGATGGTCAGAAGGATGATCCAGACCGCCTTGTGCCGCGTGACGCGGAAGGCAAGGAAATAGGCCATCGGCCAGGCGATCAGGATCACCGCCGCGGTGGCGACCAGCGACATGGTCAGCGACTTGACCAGCAGGATCGCTGGCACCGGATAGGCGAAGGGAAAGGGAATGCCGTTCCAAACCGTCGGTTCATCCGACAGGGTCAGCACCCGGGCATAGTTGGCCAGGGTCAGGCTTCGGTCGATGGTGAAGCCGTCCTGCGTCCAGAAGCTGAGCAGGATGAGCGCGGCAAGCGGCGCGGCAAGCGTGGCCGCCATGACCAGGAAGGCCGGCGCCAGAAGCGCCGCGCCCGTCCGCGCCGACCGTCCCGCCGATGCCATGGCGCTACTGCGCCAGTGCCTTCACGTCGCCCCAGACGCGGTTGTGGTCGTTCTGAACGGCATCGGGCGGATTCCGGAACAGGATCGCGTCGGCCATCATCTTCACCGGATCGTCGAGGCCCATCGCCGCCACCTCGGACGCATCCGCGACCTCGAACGACTTCATGTTGGCGTGGCCATAGCCGGATTCCTCGATCAGCAGCTTGCCTGTCTCGGGCGACAGCCAGGCGTCGATGAAATCATAGGCGAGCGCCTCGTCCGCGCGGCCGCTGTTCAGAAGCGTCAGGCCGCAGAACCAGGTGAACATGCCTTCCTTCGGCACGGCATAGGCGACCGGCACGCCTTCGGCACGCAGGTTCTTGACCAGGTCGTTCCAGGCATAGGCCGCCACGATCTCGCCCGAGGCCATGGCCTGCTGCACCTCGGATGCGTCGGTCCACAGGAAACGGCTGGTCTGCACGCCGCGCGTGCCCCATTCCTTTGCCGCCGCCTCAAGCTCGGGGCCGGTGACGGCGTAGACCTCGTCATAGCTCTTGCCGGCGACCATCAGGCCGATCTGGATGACCAGTTCATTGTCCAGCATCGACACGCGGCCCTTGTAGGCCTCGTCATAGAAGATGCCCCATGTCGGGTCGGCAATGAAGGCGGGGTCGATCAGGTCGGGGCGGTAGGCGATCGACGAATTGCCCCAGTCGGCCGGGGCCATGACGACATTGCCGTCCATCATGACGCCCTCGGCGGTCTGCAGCGCCGGAAAGATGTCGGCCCAGTGCGTCAGGCGCGCGGTGTCGATGGGCTTGGCCAGCCCCGCGTTGACGAACCGCCCGACCGAGTAGTTGCAGGGATGCATGACATCCGCCTCGAACCCCGCGCGGACCTTGGCAAGTGCCTCTTCCTCGCCGCCGAACACCGAGAAATTGGGAAGCGTTCCGTGCTTGGCGACGTAGCCGGGGATGTAGTCGGCGATGTCGTAGCCGCCCCATGTCAGGCAGGTCAGCGGCGCTCCGGATTGCGCGCGAAGGGGCCGGGGCAGCAGCGCCACGCCCACGCCGAAGGCGCCCGCCGAGGCCAGCATCGCGCGCCGCGAAACCTTGCCCTGTGCCATGCGGTCAATCTGCCTGATGCGGTTCATGGCTTGCGGTCTCCCTGTTGCTGATGCCCGACAGGGACTGTGGCATCGCACCGGCCATCCGCCTAGCAGAAATCCGACACAGGGGCGCCACCGCCCCGTCGTTGTGCCGCGTGGCCTTGCCAGATGCCCCGGCGGCGGCAGACACTGCCCAAAACCAGGAGCGTTTCATGAGCCGATCCCCGATTCACCCCGACCTGATTCTGCTGGGCGCCGACATCGTGACGATGGATCCGTTGCTGCCGCGCGCCGGGGCCATGGCCATCGCCGGGGGGAGGGTCGTGGCGCTGGGCAGCGAGGCCGAGATGCGGGCGCTGGCAGGTCCGCGCAGCGCGGTGATGGATGCGGGCGGGCGGCTCGTGCTGCCGGGCTTCCAGGACACGCATATCCACCTGCAGGACAGCGGGCAGGACTACAGCCAGAACGCCGATCTTACGGATTGCCGCACCCCGGACGAAATCGTGGCGACCCTGTCGGCCTTTGCCGCAACGCATGATCGGCCCTGGGTCTGCGGAACGGGCTGGTATTCCGGGGTCTTCGGCCCGCACAACCTTGACGCCGCCCTGCTCGACCGCGCCGTTCCCGGGCGGCCCTGCATGGTCGTGGCATCCGACGGCCACAACGGCTGCATCAACTCGGCCGCCATCGCCGCCACCGGATTGACCGATGCCACGCCCGATCCGCTGAACGGCCATTTCGTCCGGGACGGCGCAGGCCATGCCAACGGCCACCTCTACGAGACGGCGGTGATGTGGGTGGAGGCGCGGATGCCGCGCCCGGCGGACGACGATTTCGCTGCGGGCGTGCTCTGGGCGCAGGCGCTGGCCCACCGCCACGGCATCACCGGCGTTCTGGATGCGAAGGTCGAGGAACGCCATGTGCGCGTCTATCGCCGCCTGGCCGCCGAGACGCGACTGACGCTGCGGGTCGCCGCCACCGCGCTTGTGACGCCCGAGGACAGTCCCGCGCAGGCCGTCGAACGATTGACCGAGTTCCGCCGGGGCACGCCGGACGGCATGTTCAAGGTGCATTCGGCCAAGTTCTTCCTGGATGGTGTTCTGGAAAACCGGACCGGCGCGATGATCGCACCCTACAGCGACCAGGGCGACAACGCGCCGCTGATGTTCACCCCCGACCAGATCGCCACGCTGTTCCCGGCGCTGGATGCGGCCCGGTTCCAGATCCATGTCCACGCGATCGGGGACATGGCGACCCGCGCGGCGCTGGACGGCATGGCGCTGGCGCGAGCCGCCAACGGCACCTGGCCCTCGCTGCACCAGATCGCGCATGTGCAATGCCTCGACCCGGCCGACGCCCCGCGCTTCCGCGAACTGGGCGTCATGGCGAACATCCAGCCCCTCTGGGCGCGGCACGAACCCTCGGTCACCGATGTGGCGCTGCCGATGGTCGGGCCCGAGCGCGGACGCTGGATGTATGCGTTCCGCACGCTGCGCGACGCGGGCGCCACGCTTGCTCTGTCGTCCGACTGGGGGGTCAGCACGCTGAATCCGTTCGAGATCATCGAGACGGCGGTGACCCGCCAGCCGCCGCGACGCGACGGTTCGCACCCCATCTTCCTGCCAGAACAGCGGCTGACCGTGCAGGAGTGCGTGGCGGGATACACCGTCAACGCCGCGGCCGCCGCGTGGCGGCCCGACACCGGCAGCCTGGCACCCGGACAATGGGCCGATTTCATCGTGCTTGACCGAAACATCCTCGCCTGCGACCCGCGCGACATCGGCGACACGCAGGTGGTCATGACCGCCGTTGCCGGGGTTCCGGTGCACGGCGGGCTGTGAACCGCCCCGGCCTGACGCAGATCAAGGAAAACGGGCGCGATCCGTGCCATGCGGCGGCCACAGGGGGCCGCCATGGACATCGCATTCCTTCTCGACCTGATCGACGAATCCTGGCTTGCGGCGCTGTTCGGCCTGATGACCGGCGTGATCTTCGGGGTGGCGGCGCAGCGGTCGTCGTTCTGTCTGCGGGCCGCAACCGTCGAATTCGCGCGTGGCCAACTCGGCCCCAGGGTGTCGGTCTGGCTGCTGACCTTCGCGACGGCACTGGTCTGGGTCCAGGGCGCGCAGCTGCTGGGGCTGTTTCGCGCATCCGATGCGCGCATGATGGCGGTGCCCGGCTCCTGGTCCGGCGCGGTGTTCGGCGGCCTGATGTTCGGTGCGGGCATGGTGCTGGCGCGCGGCTGCTCGGGGCGGCTGCTGGTGCTGGCGGCCACCGGCAACCTGCGATCGGTGGTGGCGGGTCTGATCTTTGCGGTGGTGGCGCAGATGGCGCTGCATGGCTGGCTCGCGCCGGCGCGGCAATGGCTGGCCGCGCTCTGGGTGACGCCCGGCGGACAGAATGTCGACCTGCTTGCGGCCCTGGGGCTGCCCGGCGAAACCGGGCTGGTCATCGGTCTGGCATTCACCGCGCTGGCGCTGGTTCTGTCGCGGGTCAATGCCATCGGTGCCGCGACGCTGGTCTTCGCCTCGGGCGTCGGTTTCGCGGTGGCCCTGGGATGGGTGCTGACCTTCACGCTGGCGCAGCAGGCATTTGACCCGGTATCGATCACCTCGGCCACATTCTCGGGTCCCTCGGCGAACACGCTGATGTTCTTCCTTGTGCCCGATCCGACGCTCGATTTCGACATCGGGCTCGTTCCCGGCGTCTTCCTTGGCGCCTTCCTTGCCGCCGCCCTCGCAAGACAGCTGAAGTTCCAGGGGTTCGAGGGCGAGGGCCAGATGCGGCGGTCAATGGCCGGTGCCGCGCTCATGGGATTCGGCGCCATGCTGGCGGGTGGGTGCGCCATCGGCGCGGGCGTCACCGGCGGGTCGATCTTTGTGGCAACCGCATGGCTGGCCTTGCTGTCGATGTGGATCGGCGCGGCGATCACGGATTTCCTGGTGGATCAGGCCGGCGCGCGCGTGGCTGCCTGAACCCCTTGCCATCGCTTGCACCTTGCCCCGCCATCCCGGCGCCGCTATCCCTGCGGCCCAAGCCATTCCCGGGGAGGACAGCCCATGAGCAACAACCAGCGTTTCGACAAGTCGAAGCTTCCCAGCCGCCATGTGACCGAAGGCCCCGCCCGCGCGCCGCATCGCAGCTATTTCTACGCCATGGGCATCACCGAGGAAGAAATCCACCAGCCCTGGGTCGGCGTCGCGACCTGCTGGAACGAGGCCGCGCCCTGCAACATCGCCCTGAACCGGCAGGCGCAGTCGGTGAAGATGGGGGTCAAGAAGGGCGGCGGCACGCCGCGCGAGTTCACCACCATCACCGTGACCGACGGCATCGCCATGGGGCACGAGGGGATGCGCTCGTCGCTCGCCTCGCGCGATGCGATCGCGGACACGGTGGAACTGACGATGCGCGGCCATTGCTACGACGCCATCGTGGGACTTGCAGGCTGCGACAAGTCGCTGCCAGGGATGATGATGGCGATGGTCCGGCTGAACGTGCCCTCGGTCTTCATCTACGGCGGGTCGATCCTGCCGGGCAAGCTGGGCGGCAAGGATGTGGTGGTTCAGGACGTGTTCGAAGCGGTCGGCAAGCATCAGGCCGGCACGATGACGGATGCGGAGCTTGACATCCTGGAACGTGTCGCCTGCCCCAGCGCCGGTGCCTGCGGCGGACAGTACACCGCAAACACCATGGCCTGCGTGTCCGAGGCCATCGGCCTGGCGCTGCTGAATTCGTCGGGCGCCCCGGCCCCCTATGAATCGCGCGACCAGTATGGCGATGCCTCGGGCGTCGCCGTCATGCACCTGATCGAAAAGAACATCCGCGCGCGCGACATCGTCACCCGCAAGAGCCTTGAGAACGCCGCCCGCGTCGTCGCCTGCACCGGCGGATCGACCAACGGCGGGCTGCATCTGCCCGCGATCGCGCATGAGGCGGGAATCGACTTCGACCTGTTCGACGTCTGCGACATCTTCCGCGACACGCCCTATTTCGTGAACCTGCGCCCCGGTGGCGCCTATGTGGCAAAGGACCTGTACGAGGTGGGCGGCGTGCCCGTGGTGCTGAAGGAACTGCGCCGCGCCGGCCTTCTGCACGAGGATTGCATCACCGCCTCGGGCCGCAGCATCGGCGAGGAGCTTGACCACATCACGCGCGAGGCTGACGGTCGTGTGATCTATCCGGTCGACGCCCCGATCTCGAAGACCGGGGGCGTCGTGGGGCTGCGCGGCAATCTTGCTCCCGATGGCGCCATCGTGAAGGTCGCCGGGATGAGCGCCGAGGAACAGGTGTTCACCGGCCCCGCCCGCGTCTTCGAAAGCGAGGAGGACGCCTTCGAGGCGGTCCAGAAACGCGACTACAGCGAAGGCGACGTGATCGTGATCCGCAACGAGGGTCCGGCGGGCGGCCCGGGCATGCGCGAGATGCTGGCGACCACGGCAGCGCTGTCCGGCCAGGGCATGGGCAAGAAGGTCGCGCTGATCACCGACGGCCGGTTCTCGGGCGCGACGCGCGGGTTCTGCGTGGGCCATGTCGGCCCCGAGGCGGCGCATGGCGGCCCGATCGCCCTGCTGCGGAACGGCGACATGATCACGCTGAACGCGCTGACCGGCGAGTTGTCGGTTGCGCTGTCGGATGCCGAACTCGCCGCCCGCAAGGCCGAATGGAAGGGTCCGCGTGACACGGCCTATGCGTCGGGCGCGCTGTGGAAATACGCCCGCCTCGTGGGTGGCGCCCGGCACGGCGCGGTCACGCACCCCGGCGCAAAGGCCGAGGCGCATGTCTACATGGATCAGTAAGGCGCGCGCCGCGTCCCTGGTGCTGATCGTCGCCGCCTGCGTTCCGGCGGGCGGCCCGCGCGTCGTCAACTTCGGCAGCGCAACCCTGCCCGGCTTTGCGGTGGCCGCGCCCCACGGGTTCTGTGCTGCGGAGGACAGCCGCAGCCGGATCGGCGCCAACGACTTCGTGGCCTTCACCCGCTGCCCGGGCGCGACCGGTTCGCCCGTGCTGCTGACCGCCACCGTCGGCATACCGGGCAGCGGCAGCGTCGCACCCGACCCTGCCGGACTGGCCGCCTTCTTTACCTCGCAGGCGGGTCGCCGGATGCTCAGCCGGGCCGGCCGGGCCGACAGCGTGACGGTGCACGAGGTCATCGCGACCGACGGCGCGACGCTGCTGCATCTGACCGACCGCGCCCGCGCGCCCGGCACGGCCCTGGGCGGCGAGGGATGGCGGGCGGTTGCGGCGATCGACGGCCGTCTGGTCACCCTGACGGTTTCAGGCACCGTCGCGGCACCGCTTGCCGCACCCGTTGGCCGCCGCCTGATCGACGGCTTTCTGCGCGCCACCCGCGCCGCCAATCAGGGCAGCTGAGCCGTGCCTTCGCTGTCAAACATTCCGAAACGCCCCCGTGCCAGTCTGCACGC